>NZ_JAAXYC010000120.1 GCF_018619185.1 Streptomyces sp. McG3
CCGTCGGCGGCCCTGCCGCCCTCCCCCGCGACCCCGGCCGCCAGCTCCCCGCCGCGGGACCGGCGCACCGCACCGGCGGGGGCCTCCCGTCCTCGGGAGCGCCCGGACCCGCCGGAGTCCCGGACGCCGCGCCGGGTCCCGGGCGTCCCGTCCGTCACCGTGCCCGCCCTGCCCCGCGTCCCCGGCGGCGGCGGGGCGGACATCTGCGCGCTCGGCCGGGGGTACGGCGGCTGGCCCGCGGGCAGTCCGGAGTCCGTCAGCTGCTCGGAGACGTACGGCCGCTGACGCTCCCGCCTCCGCGCGGCTGTGCGGGGTCAATGCTCCCGCATGCGGAGTTCCAGCCGGTCGATGGCGGCGCGTACCCCGCCGCCGTACCCGTCGTCCGCCAGCGACTCGGCCGCGGCACGGGCCCGCTGGAGGTGGATACGGGCCGAGTCGGGGCGCTGGAGCTTGAGGTAGTCCGCCGCGAGGTTGAGGTGCAGCGAGGGGTAGAACGCCCGGACGGCAGGGGTGTCCCGGTGTTCGGCCGCCCGGTCCCCGCCACGCCCCTCGCCGGCGTCAGGCCCCTCGCCACCGCTCGGCCCGTCGCCGGGCCCCTCGGCCGTTCTCAGCCCGTCGGCGGCCGTCAGGGCGCGCAGGTCCCAGGCCAGCTCGTCGCCGGGGTCGTCCTGGGTGTCGGCCATGTAGTGCGCGAGGGTGCAGCGGTGCAGGGCGTCGCCGTCCGCTCCGAGCTCCGACCAGAGCGCGGCGAAGCGGTTGCGGGCCTCCTCCCGGTCACCTCCGTGGAGCAGCATGATCGCCTGGCCGATCCTGGTCATGACGGCGTCATCGGACGCCTCCTGCTGCTCCACCACTGCGGTCTCCTCCGTCGCCGGTCCAGCCGGTTGCCGTCGGTCCGACGCTAACGCCGGGCCTCCGCATAACCGGTCAGACACGGGCGTCCAGGCCCGTCGGCCGGGGCCCGTCAGCCGAGTTCGGGAATCCGCCAGTCGATCGGCTGGTGCCCCTGGGCGGCCACGGCCTCGTTGATCTGGCCGAAGGGGCGGGAGCCGAAGAACTTCTTCGCGGAGAGCGGCGAGGGGTGCGCGCCCTTCACCACCACGTGGCGCTCCTCGTCGATCAGGGGCAGCTTCTTCTGCGCGTAGTTGCCCCAGAGCACGAAGACCGCCGGGTCGGGCCGGTCGGCGACGGCGCGGATCACCGCGTCGGTGATCTTCTCCCAGCCCTTGTTCTTGTGGGAGTTGGCCTCGCCGCTCCGGACGGTGAGCACGGCGTTGAGCAGGAGGACGCCCTGCTCGGCCCAGGGCATCAGATAGCCGTTGTCCGGGATCGGCAGACCGAGCTCCTGCTGCATCTCCTTGTAGATGTTGCGCAGCGACGGCGGCGTTCTGACACCGGGGCGTACGGAGAAGCAGAGCCCGTGTCCCTGGCCCTCGCCGTGATACGGGTCCTGGCCGAGGACAAGGACCTTCACCTTCTCGTACGGCGTGGCGTCCAGGGCGGCGAAGACCTGCTCTCGCGGGGGATACACGGGCCCCTTGGCCCGCTCCTCCTCGACGAAGTCCGCCAGCTCCTTGACGTACGGCTTCTGGAGTTCTTCGCCGAGGACTGCGCGCCAGGAATCGGGCAGCAGGTCGATATCGGTCACGTCCACAACCTCCGGTGAGCAACAGGTTCTTGATCCCAGAACCTACCGGTCGCCACTGACAACGGGCCCCGGAAGCCCCTCCGTACGACGTCTACCAGCTGGCCTTGCGGTACAGCTCCCACAGCTGCATCACGGTCTGCGGGTCGAGCGCGCGCTCGCCGCCGCCGATGTCCTCGCCCGCGGCGACGTACAGCTTGCCCTGCCACAGCGGCAGCAGGCGGACGTCCTCGACGAGGATCTCCTGGGCCCGCTCGAACTGCTTGCTGACCGCGCCCCGGTCGCTCTCCTGCCGCGAGGCGGGGATCAGCTGCTGGGTGATCTCCTTGTTGATGTACGGGGTGCCGGTGACGCTCTCCTTGCCCACGAAGGGGGCGATGAAGTTGTCGGGGTCCGGGAAGTCCGGGAACCAGCCGCGGCCGAAGACCGGGTACTCGCCCTTGTTGAAGCCTTCCTGGAACACCTTCCAGGGCTCGCCCTGCAACGTGATCTCGAACAGCCCGGAGTCCTCCAGCTGCCGCTTGAGCTCCTCGAACTCGGGCTCCGTGGAGGAGCCGTACCGGTCGGTGGTGTACCAGAACTTCATCTTCACGGGCTCGGTGATACCGGCCTTGGTGAGGATGTTCTTCGCCTTCTTGACGTCCGGGTCGCCGAAGGTGTCGAAGAAGCTCGTGGTGTGTCCGGCGATGCCCTTGGGGACCATGGAGTAGAGCGGCTCGGCGGTTCCCCGGTAGACCTTGGCGACCAGGGCGTCGCGGTCCACGACGTGGGCGATGGCCTTGCGGACGGCGGGGTTCGCGGCGGCCGGGTCCTTCGGGTTGAAGACCAGGAAGCGGATGTCCGCGCCGGTGCTCTCGACGATCTGGAGGCCGGCGTTGTCGTCCTTGTTGTCCTCCAGGCTGACGACCTCCTCGGCGGTCAGACCCCGGTAGGTGGCGTCGATCTCGTCCGCCTTGAGCGCGCTCACCATGTCGGCGGACTTCTCGAAGTAGCGGATGGTGACCGCGTCGTTCTTCCGGTTGGCGAAGCCCTTGTAGTCCGGGTTCTTCTTCAGCTCGGCGGTGACCCGGTCCTCGTAGGACTCCAGGAGGTAGGGGCCGGAACCGGTGACCTTGCCGTCGTCGCGGATCTTGTCCTTGCGGTAGTCGCCGGGGGCGACGAGCGACATGGCGGGCGTGGCCAGGATGAACGGGAACGTGGCGTCGGACTTGTTCAGGTGGAAGATGACCGTGTCGTCGCCCTTGGTCTCGATCCGGTCCAGGGAGTCGAGCATCCCGGCCGGGCCGCCCTTGAAGTGGATGTCCACGATGCGGTCGATCGAGTACTTCACGGCCTCGGCGTCGAGCTTCTCGCCGTTGGAGAACGTGAGGTTCTCCTTGAGCGTGCACCGGTACGCCATGCTCGTGGCGTCGGTGAACTTGCAGGACTCCGCCGCGTCCGGCTCCGGGCTCGTGCTGCCGGAGGGGAAGCTCACCAGGGTCTGGTAGACGTTCCGCATCAGCTCCCAGGAACCGTCCCAGGCTGCCGCGGGATCGAGTGTGGACGGTGAGCTGGTCGTCCCGACGGTTATCTTCTGGTCCGTTTCCGATCCGCTGTCGGAAAGGAGACCGCAGCCGGCCAGCAGAGAAAGGGAAGCTAGGGCTGCAGCAGCCTGCAGACTGGCCCGGTAGAACACGTGCACGCTCCTCGATCAGCCATGGGTCGGCAGACCATACCGCAGCGCCCCGCCGGGTCAATCCGCTGGCCCGGCGGGGCACTTGACTCAATCAGGGCCAAACCGGCCCAGGCCGCTCTCAGCCCACGCCGGCGTTGAGGAAAATTCCCCCGTCGACCACGAGGGTCTGGCCGGTGATCCAGTCGGACTGGGCGGAGGTGAGAAAGGCCGCCGCGCCCCCGATGTCCTCGGGCACGCCGAGCCTGCCCAGCGGGTAGGCGGCGGCCGCCTCCGCTTCGCGGCCCTCGTAGAGGGCCTCGGCGAACCTGGTCTTGACCACGGCCGGGGCGATGGCGTTGACCCGGACGACCGGGGCGAACTCGTGGGCCAGCTGGAGGGTCAGGTTGACCATCGCCGCCTTGCTCATGCCGTACGCGCCGATGAACGGCGAGGCGGAGACCCCGGCGACCGAGGCGATGTTCACGATCGCCCCGCCGTTCTCCTTCTGCCAGGCCTTCCAGGTCTGCTGGGCGAAGCCCAGCGCCGAGATCACATTGGTCTCGTAGACCTTGCGGGCGACGTTCAGGTCGAGCTCCGCCATGGGGCCGAAGACCGGGTTCGTCCCGGCGTTGTTCACCAGGTAGTCGACCCGGCCGAAGGCCTCCATCGTGCGCTCGACCGCCGCGGCCTGATGCGCCTCGTCGTGCGCCTTGCCCGCGATGCCGATCACCCGGTCGGAGCCGAGCCGCTCGACGGCCTCCTTCAGGGCGTCCTCGCCCCGCCCGGTGATGGCCACCCGGTCGCCGCGGGCGACGAGCGCTTCGGCGATCCCGTAGCCGATGCCCCGGCTCGCGCCCGTGATCAGGGCGACTTTTCCGCTGTCCTGCACCGTCATGTTGTCCGCTGCCCTTCGGATCAGTTGAGGGGTCCGCCGGCCACGTACATGACCTGGCCGGAGACGAAGCCCGCGTCGTCGCCCGCGAAGAAGGCGATGGCGTTCGCGACGTCCTCGGGACGGCCGACGCGCTGGACCGGGATCTGGGTGGCGGCCGCCGCCTGGAACTCCTCGAAGCCCATACCGACGCGGGCGGCCGTCTGCGCGGTCATCTCCGTGACGATGAAGCCGGGCGCGACGGCGTTGGCGGTGACGCCGAACTTGCCGAGCTCCTTGGCGAGCGTCTTGGTGAGGCCCTGGAGCCCCGCCTTGACCGCGGAGTAGTTGGCCTGGCCCCGGTTGCCGAGGGCCGAGGAGGAGGAGAGCGAGACGATCCGGCCGAACCCGGCCTCGACCATGTGGGCCTGGACGGCCTTCGCCATCAGGAACGCGCCCTTGAGGTGCACGTTCATCACGAGGTCCCAGTCGGACTCGCTCATCTTGAACAGCAGGTTGTCGCGGAGCACGCCCGCGTTGTTCACGAGGATCGTCGGCGCGCCCAGCTCGGCGGCGACCCGCGCGACGGCGGCTTCCACCTGACCGGCGTCCGACACGTCGCAGCCGACGGCGAGCGCGGTGCCCCCGGCGGCGGTGATCTTCTCGACCGTGTCCTTGCAGGCCGCCTCGTCGAGATCGAGTACGGCGACGGAACGGCCCTCGGCCGCGAGACGTACGGCGGTGGCGGCGCCGATGCCCCGCGCCGCTCCCGTCACGATGGCGACGCGCTGCTCGGTGGTGGACATGCTTGGTTCTCCTCGCCCTTGGATCGGGGCTCAGCGGATGTCGGGGCGTTTCCCTGACAGAAGGACTCCCGACTGCTGAGCAACCGCTTAGTACCTTCAGCAGACGAGACGCTAGAAGCCCTGGCACGCGGTGTCAACGGCGCACGCCCCGGCGGGCCGCACGTCACACCGGGCGGGAGCGCGCGCCGCTGTGCCGTCAGGGTCCCGCCGGGGCGTGGATCAGCGCACGAGGAGGTGGAGCAGCCGTTCCACCTCACCGGCCGGGTCCGTCGTCAGGCCGCTGTGCACGGCGCCGGGCTGGACGACCGTGGAGCGCGGGGCGATCAGCCAGCGGAACCGCCGCCCGGCGTCGTCGCCCGCCGCCTGACCGGCCCCCTCACCGCCGCCGCAGACCCCCTCGACGGCCCGCAGGGCGGCCCGCACCCCGACGACATCGGCCCCCGGGTCCAGAGCCTTCAGCTTCGCCTCGTCGAGGTGCGTGCGGGCGGCGACGAACGCGTGTGCCCGGCAGTAGACGAGCACCCCGGCGTTGAAGCACTCCCCCCGCTCGACGCGGGGCACGACGCGCAGGAGCGCGTATTCGAAGACGTCGCGGCGCGTCATCGGCCACCCTCCTCGCCGGTACGGGCGGACGCCGCGGCGCGGTCGCCGGCGGCCTGCTGCGGCCGGGGCGGCAGCCGCTCGGTGAGCCAGCCCGGGGCCTGGGAGGGCCGGGTCGCGGCCGGCGCGTCCAGTGTGATCCGCCCGTGGATGTCGGCGGCCCGCGCGAGCAGCGGTGCGATGTAGGCCCGGCGCACCTCGTCGGCGGAGGCGAAACCGGGCTCGTCGGCCAGCCAGACGTCCGGCACGTCGGCGGCCACCTCGGTGAGCAGTTCCTCGGTGACCA
Source organism: Streptomyces sp. McG3 (assembly GCF_018619185.1). Classification (GTDB taxonomy): domain Bacteria; phylum Actinomycetota; class Actinomycetes; order Streptomycetales; family Streptomycetaceae; genus Streptomyces. The sequence goes on from NZ_JAAXYC010000120.1 coordinate 5,863, forward strand.
GCGGGGCGAGCTCTGCGGCCGCGGCCGCGATGTCCGGCCCGAAGGGCGCCAGGACATGGTCCGAGGCGTTGTACGGCTTAGCGGCGGAGGCCTGGGCGCCGGGCCAGTTGTGGTGCCAGATCATGGTCGCGCCATGGTCGATGAGCCAGAGGTCGCCGTGCCAGACGAGCAGGTTCGGGTTGCGCCAGGAGCGGTCGACGTTGTTGATCAGCGCGTCGAACCAGACGATCCGCCCGGCCTCGGCCGCCCCGACCTCGTAGGCGAGCGGATCGAACCCGAACGAGCCCGGCAGGTAGTCCATCCCGAGGTTCAGTCCGCCGCTCGCACGGAGCAGCTCCTGCACCTCCTCGTCGGGCTCGGCGAGCCCGATGACGGGGTCGAGCTCGATGGTCACCAGCTCCGGCACCCGGAGCCCCAGCCGACGGCCGAGCTCCCCGCAGATGATCTCCGCCACGAGCGTCTTGCGGCCCTGCCCCGCCCCGGTGAACTTCATGACGTACGTACCGAGATCGTCGGCCTCGACGATTCCCGGGAGCGAGCCGCCCTCACGCAGGGGCGTGACATAGCGGGTCGCTACGACTTTTTCCAGCACTCTCCCAGGCCACCCATCTCTTCGGCCTTGCGATCCACGGACGACTTCTCCAGCGCGCATAGGCAGGAATCACCGGTCAGCGGCGCTGGGGAGAATCTGGGGAGGTGCGGCTGACGCGTTGGCCTCCCCGCTCCCCCAGCAGACCGTCGATGGTGCCGCGCCCCTTGCTGCCGGCTTCCGGCACGAAGTGAGCATAGTAACCGAGGGTGGTCGTTGACGAGGAGTCTCCGAGCCACCGGGCCGGCGTCACGACGGACTCCCCGGCTTCCCACATGATCGAGGCCCAGGTGTGCCGAAGCACGTGGAAACCGGAGCCTTCCACGGACTCTCCGTGCTCGACCCGGGCGACAAGGTCACCCTGGTGCGGGACGACCGGCCCACCATCACCTTCACGATCCGGGCCCTTCGCCGGTACGAGAAGGACGTCTTCCCCGACAGTCAGGTCTACGCGACCAGCGGCGGCGCCCCGCCCCGCACCTGATCACCTGTTCAAGCGCCTACGACCGCAGCCGCGGTGAGTACCGGGACGACCTCGTCGTCTACGCGGACCTCGACAGGGGACGCAGCCGTAAGGAATGACGCGCGCATCCCTGAGCGCCGGAGGTCAGCCTCCCGGTGCGAAGAGCTCAAGAGCGATGCCGTCCGGGTCGCGGAACTCCAGGATGTATCCCGCTCCGATGTCCTTGATCCCCTCGTGAGCCACCCCGAGCCGGTCGAGGTGGCGCGATGCCCGCTCCAGGTCCGCCCGTCCGTCCACGGCGAAGCTGACGTGGTCGAGGCCGACCCGGTCCTCGTCGAAACGGTCCGAGGCGACGGGCCGCAGACCGAAGAGGGAGTCCCCGAGCTGGTAGATCACCCCGCCGAAGAGGAAGGAGAGCTGTTCGCGGGTCTTCTCGTCGGCGTCGGGAGGGAGGTCGAAGGCCACCGGCAGCCCGAGGACCGCGTCGTAGAAGGCGCGGGAGCGCTCGATATCGGTGACGGTGAGGCGCACATGGGCGAAAGCGCGGGGCTGAATCGTCATGGCCTCATGCTGCACCCTCCCACCGTGTCTCCAGGGTCTCCACTCGCCGACCGGTCCGGCGAATCCTCGGTGCCGGGCCTCGGCCGCCGACGGGATGGTTGGGCCAACCGGTGAGGAATCGTCTCGCGGACCAATCCACCACCCGTCCGGTGGCGAATGACCTGTGCACGGTCGCTTGGGAAGGAGCACCGCGCACCGCGGCGCCATCGACGATGGCCGCCGTACCCGTTCCTCGCGGTGACGGCCTGTGAGGAACAGCGGCCGTGGGGCGCCACTTCTGGGGCGCCCCACGGCAGCCCTCCTCCCGGAACCCGGCGAGTTCCCCGCTGGCGTAGGTGATGCCGTACGGGCCGCCGAGGTTCAGGTATTCCGCGCTCGCCTTGTGCCCTTCGACGTGCTGGTAGCCGCCGGCCTTGCCGCCCCTCCCAGTCGTTGGCGGCGGCGGGGGCGGGGGCGAAACCGGCGGCGGCGTCAGCGGCCAGGGTGAACGCGATACGGCGAAGCGTGAGTGTTCCTCTTGAAAGACGAAACGGCTATCGGGCAACACGAGCTCTTACCGCTTCGCCGCCGCACGCCAAAGCGCCCCGCCTCGCCGGTGCGGTAATGCAACCTTCCGGAGCCTTGGTCGAAAGCTGACCGGTGAGCTGGGTGACCGTGAGGACTGTTGCCGTGCGCCGGCCCGTCGCGGTCAGCGGGTCGAGTCGCGGTCCTTCCATCGCACACGGGTGCGCTCGACGCGGCGTCACAAGTTCTTTTGGCAGGCGGTACGTTCGGCCAATCCCAGGTAGGCCGCGACCGCGTTCGTGGAGTCCTTTCCCGCGCGAGTGGCTCTGTGGCCGGTCTCCACCATGCTCCCGAGGAATTCTCCCCAAGGCCTGCCCTGGCCATGGCCGCGCGATGTCTGGCCGGGCAGAGCGGGCCGAGGTTCCGCCGGTGCGTAGTCGGCCGACTCCGCCTCCGGGGTCTTCGCCGGTGACGGGACCGGGTGCAGTGCGGCAACGGAGGTCCAGGCTTCAGGGCCCAGCGCCAGGCCCTGCGGCTCCGACCTGCTGGTCAGCATGTGAGCGAGTGTTGCGCGCATCTCCTCGTCCAGGGCCGCGTAGGCGTGTCTCGACGGCAGCGAAGGAGGTTCCGCTTCGTTGGACGGGACCAGACCCAGGCCCAGCTGCTCGCGTTCCCCGCCGACGGAGGGGAGTTCATCGCGTACGGAGGGAGGCTCTTCGCGTACGGAGGGAGGCTCCTCGCGTACAGGAAGGCCAGGCAGGCGGAGGGCCTCCCTGCGTTCCTGAATGCACTCGAACCTGTCGATCGCCTCGGCTGCCTGCGCACTGGCCCGCCTGCTTCCGCCGGCCAGGCGGGCCTTCGCGTCAAGGAGGTCCCGATGCGCCACACCATAGGCGCGGCACAGATCGATGCTTTCATCTCCACGGTCGCTCAGACCGCCCGCATAGGGGGCGGTGATCGCCAGCGCGGCCAGCCCCGAAAGACCGGAGATCACCGTCTGCGCCGTGAGCGATGAGGATTCGGCGACCAGGGGCCAGGCCAGAAGACCGGTGGAGAAACTGAGTGCTCCGGAGGCGATACTGAAGCGCCTGGCCCTGTGCACCAGGGAAGTGACCTCTCTCGGCATCCTTTTCGACCAGTACGCCGCATCGTCGATACACGCGTCAAGCCGCCGTGCAAGCGCTGTCGCATGGGGGTCTTTGGCTTTTCTCAAAGAACCGCTGTAGAGCTTCACGAGTCTCACCCTTGAGTAAGGTCCATCAGGAAGGTGACTCAGCCGGCAGCGGGCCCGGAATGAGATCGGACCCGTACCGCCGGATTCCCGGAAATGGACTGCCGGCCGTGGCCCGCAGTCGGCGGCGGCTCCCCCGCCGCCGACTGCTGACTGCCTTTTCGGGCTTGCCTTCAGGGAAGGCGCCGCTCAGAAGCGGTCGCGATCAACGGGCGACACCAGACGCCTACGCCGGCGGGCGTAATATGTAGCAAGCATCTAGTATCGTGCTGAAAGTACCGCACCGGTCAGAGGTGGCTCGTTCGTTCCTACCGCCACTGCTGACTGGCCGGCGGCCAGGCGCACGCCTGTACCGGAGGCCCCGGCCCGATTCCGACGGGCCGGGGTCTCGGTGCAGCGCTGGTGGCGCGACTACCACTTGCGGTGGTTGCTCTCGACGACGCGGAAGCTGCCGACGACACCGTCCTCGACGTACAGGCCGCCGTCGACCCAGTGCGGCTTCACACCGTTGCTGGTGCTGTGCGGGCCCACGGTGGCGATGGGAGCCCCGTTGTCACAGGTGGCGCCCCGGAACACCTCGACGGTCTTGTTGGTGTCGTTGCGGATGTTGAAGCTCCGGGCTCCGAGGCCGCTGACGGCGATCGTGCAGCCGTCCGACGCCGCGGAGTAGGACCGCTCATTGATGTGGATCCGACCCTCGTGGTCGTAGTCCTGCTTGCCGCTTCCGCCCAGGGGGGCGGTGGCGGCCTCGGCGGCCGGGGCCGGGCCCGCCCACTCCATGCCGAGCGCGGCGAGGGCGGCGCGCTGCTCCGTGGTGAGCTTGTCGCGTCTCGACTTGGTGTTCGACAGCCACACCCCCAGTTTCACCGGCACCGTCTGGCCGTCGACTACGACGTCCACCGCCGCGCCGCGCGGGACGGGCCGCTGCCCTTCCTCCACCCACTGCGCCAGGGCTGCCAGGCCCCGCTGGAACGCCTGCTCCGCCTTGCTCCCCGCCCTCTTCGGGCCCTTGAGTGCGGCGGCCAGCGCCGGACGGAGCTCCGCCGGGGCGATGGCCACGGGGAGGGGCGCGCCCCGCACGCCCAGCGCCTCCAGGCGCTCGCGCTGCTCGGGCATCAGCTGCGCCCACGTGCCGGGTTCCTGCTGCCGCCACCGCCACGTCCCGATGTCGTCGCCCTCGAACGTGATGCCGGGCGCGATGTAGGGCAGGTGGCCGTCGGCGTCGACCAGGTCGGCGAGCGCCCGGTAGTGGCGCTGCCAGCTCAGCGGCCACGGGCAGTTCCAGTCCGGGTCGACCGCCGCCAGCTGCTCCGCGCGCTCCGCCGCACGCTTCGGGTCCTTCCCCAGGCCGCCCTTGCGGCGCAGGTTGGCCATGTGCTGCCCGATGGGCACCATCGCCTCCCCTTCACCCCACACTGCGTCCTGACGCGGCGCGAGGTGCCCGGTGGCCCGCCGGTACGACCGCAGGGCGGCCAGCTTGGCCTCCCACGCCTCTTCACCCGGCTCCCAGAGCATCCCGGCCTCCGGGGCATCCAGCAGCGTCTTGCGCCGCTCCTCGAGTTCGCCGGCGCGCAAGGCCTTGCGCTGCTGGTGCACCCACCGCCCCAGAGGGAAGTCCTTCGTGACGCCGACCTCGACCTCCACGTCGTACGGGACGGCGAAGACGCCGGTGATGCCGTTCTCCGCCCGCCAGCGGATCAGGGCCTGGTAGCCCTCCAGCCACACCAGGGACTCCGGCCGGTACACCCGCGTCCGGAGGAACGCCGCGATGGTCGCGGCATCACGCGGGCTGGAGAAGTGGAGCAGGGCCGCTTCGGCAGCGGCCTGGGTGTCGTCGTCCTCCTGGTCCCCGCCGTCACCCTCCCCGCCGGCTCCGACGATCTGCCCGTTCTCGTCACGCCGGATGTGGACCTTGCGCTTCCCGCTCGTGAGCGCGCGGGAGGCGAGCTGTTCGACCAGACGTTCGTCATGCGAACGCAAGCCCTGGAGTACGGCTACCAGCCCGGCATACGAGGCGGAGGCGACCATGTCGGTGGGGTTCTCGCCGGGCTCCAGGAACACCGGCACGATGATGCGGGCGACCTTGGTGGAGCCGTCGCGGTTGAGGCGGAGCGCCCGGCCGATGTTCTGCACGATCTCGACCTGCGAGCCGCGGGTGTCCGCGAAGCACACTGCCTCGACCCCGCGCTCGCCGGTGATGTCGACGCCTTCCCCGAGCACGCGCACGGAGGCGAGGAAAGCGCGGTGAACCCGGCGCCCGGCCGCGTCGATGCCGTTGGCGAACTGCCTCAGCGCCTCGCGTCGTTCGGAGACGAGGTGGTCGCCGCACAGCCATGCCGACCACACCCGGTCCGGGGGTACGTGGCGGCCGGCCTCCAGCTCGTAGAAGTCCGCGTCGATGGAGGAGTTCGGTAGCCGGTCGGCGGCGGCCAGGTCGGCGTCGGAGGCGTCGTTGACGTACAGCTCGGCAGCGGTCTCGGGCAGCTTCTCCGCGAACGCGCGCGCCTCCTCAACCTTCTGGTGGAACGTCATCACCGTCCGGAGATTCCGCGCGGCCGCGTGCTCCAGGAGCGCCGTCTGCAACAGAGCCAGCCGCCGGCCCCGCCGCGCCTCCTCCGACTCCCCGAGAACCGGCGAGGGGTCACGGATCTCCAGCACGTCGATCTCGAACCCGGCGAGGATCTCCCGCTCGATCGCCTCGCTCAGACCCAGCTCCGCGAGCCACGCGCCGTAGGTGCCCTCCGGGTCGTTGGCCATGGTGGCGATCTCCGCCTCCTGGCCGCCGGTGCCCTTCTGGGGGCGGGGTGCGGCGAGGATGCGCGGGGTCGCGGTGAGGTAGAGCCGGAAGTCCGCAGGGATGCGTTGGTTGTCGTGGATCGCTGCCCACGGCCGCCCAAGATCACCAGCGGTTCCGTGCGCCTTGTCCACGATCGCAAGCGAAAAACCGTCCATACGCTGCCCGTACAGCCGCTCCCCGCCCGCAAGAGCGGCCTCCAGCGGCCCACGAACCTTCCCCTGGCCCGTCGTCGGCGCGGTGATGTCCTCGCGGTCCACGAGGGAGGCGTACGTGGCGAACACGACGACCGGCCCGGTACCGGCCCACAGGGCGAGCTGGATCGGGTTCGTGGTGGTGCGCACCCCCAGCGAGTTGAGCACCGGGTCGTTCTCCAGCGAGCACACCGCGACCATCGGGGCCCGATGGCCCACCGCCCGCCACGCCTGGGCGGTCTGCGCGAGCAGGTCCAGGGTCGGCACCGTGACGAGGATCCGGCCGTCCGCGAAGCTCTCCAGCGCGCACGCGGCGGCCATGATCGTCTTGCCGGAGCCGGTCGCGGACACGATCGTGCCCCGGGCACCCTGCGGCGGTACCGGTGTTTTTTCAGGGAAGCCCACCCACTTCCGGAACGCTGCTTTCTGGTCTGCCTGGTGCTCGCGGAGTCTGATCACTTCAGGCTCCTTGGGGGGTGGCGGTTGTCGGCTGGGGTGCGGTTGGTTCGGGGCCCTGTGCTGGTTGTTGCTTGCGTCGTCGGCGCAGTTCGCGTTGGGCTTGGGCACGGGCGCATTCGCGGGTGCAGTACTTGATGCCGCTGGTGCGGTACTGGCCGTACTCGGCGCGGCCGCGCTGGCGTACGAAGGGGCGCCGGCAGGTCTCGTTCGCGCATTCGCGGACGGTGGCGCCTTCGGCCATGTGGTTGTAGAGCTGGAGGAAGGCCACGGAGTAGATGGTGGGGTGGCGGTCGGCGAGGCCGCCGATGCCGATGCTGAACGGTTGCAGGGCTGCCTGCATCGCGCCTCTCAGCTGGCTGAGCCGATCCCACAGGAGGTACTCGGACAGGACTTCGAGGTCTTGCGGCCATCCGTCGTCCCGGTGGGCGTTGCCGGCCCGGAGCCGGGCCAGCCGGGCTTCGGTGACCTCGGGGGCGATGAGCTCGTCCAGGCCTCCTTCGCGGCAGCAGGCGAGCCACGTCGTGACGGCTTCCTGGGCTTCCCGGATGTAGATCTTGAGGAGGTCACGGTGCATGCCGGACCCCCCGGTGCCGCCGTTGCCACGGTCCGCCGCTTCCTCCAGCTGCCGCTGCTCGTCCTCGCCCCAGTCGGCGTCGGCAAGGCCGGTGCCGAAGTCGCAGAACATCCCGTAGGTACTGATCCAGTCGGCCAGGGCCGGCAGATCGTCGGGGTGGAGTTCCAGCAGTTCACGCAGGTAGAAGTCATCGGGAAGAGTGGCCGACTCCCGCACGGCGCGCGGGTCCTGGAGGTCCCACAGGATCCAGTCCCCGTCGACGCGGACGCCGGTGACCGGTTCCAGCGGTGGCGCCGGAACGGGAGTCCCCGGCCAGAGCGTGGGACGAAACCGTGGGTCAACGTATGCCGCCATGACCGAATCCTAACCCCTACGGTGGTAGCACGAAGCACTCTTGCTTCGTACCACTATTCGCGCTGTGGGATCCAAGGGGGAGCAGTGCCGACCTGGCCGGAACGCAAGGAGATAGGTGACCGACACGAGAGCCGGGTCATGCAGGCTCTGCAAGCCCGCGGATGGACGGTGCAGCCCTGCGGCCAGGGCATCTACCCCGCCCCGATCCAGGACGCGCTGCGCCGCACCCGCTCCACCCTGCGGCAGTTCCCCGACCTCATCGCCGCCCGCGGAGCCGACCTCGTCACCATCGACGCCAAGGAGCGCATGCCCAGCACCTGCAGCGACCGCTACGCGATCAGCACCGCCACCGTGAACGCCGGCCTGCTCTTCACCGCCGCCCACGCCCCCACACCGCTCTACTACGTCCTGGGCGACATGAACGTCCTCACGCCCGCAGAAGTCCTCCACTACACAGCGCACGCCCTGCGACACCGGAGCGGCGCCTATCACCTCGTCAGCAGCCACCAGGCCCACGCATTCGACGACGTCTTCGGCCCGAAGGCATCGCGCGTGGCCCGAGCTGCCGACACGCGGCGCTGGTAACGGACGACCCGACTGGAACGACTGGCCCTCCCACCTCGACCAGATCTACACCACCGTCCGTGTCCGCCGGATCCTGGAGACCCGGGCTCCGGACGGCCCCCGTACCAGCACATCCCCGCGGTACCGGCCCTGTGGACCGGACAGACCTACCGCGCCCCTTCGCGCACGGCGGCCTGGGAGCTCCTCCGGCACCACACACCCGAAGAGACCGACACGGCACAACGGACGTTGCCCACGGCCGGACTGGCCACCCGCCTGGGCGGACACACCGTCCGCGACCTGGCCCGCCACCCGCTCGCACTCGCACGGAAGGGCCTGCAGGCCCGTATCCACGACGGACTCGAACAACCCGGAGCACTCACCTTCCTCGACCCGCTCGACGAGATCCTGGACACCAACGAGACATTCGCCGAACAGACCGCACGCCACGGGCAAACGACCTACCGCAGCGACCCCGCCCGCTACATCAAGGCTCACCGGGTCCCGCCCGCCACGTGAAGCAGAGCAGCGGACCGCGGGCCGGAGCGGCTGAAGTGACCCTGACCGAAGGACCTTTGCCCCGGCCCCCGCACCGTGACGGTGCAGGGGCGGGTGCGGTTACGGTAATGGGCGCGTCATCACGACCTGACCGTCGATCGTTCGAACTCGGCGGCCGGGAAGCGTGCACGGCCGCACGGCCTGTCGTGGGGGTGACGCGCGGAGCCTTTGATCGTTTAAGGGGCGCTGTGGCGAATGGTCGCAGCGCTCCTTCTCGCTGTTCGGTCGGTGCAGCGGGTATCGAAAGGCGTGGTGGACGATGGCCAACCGAAAGAAGTCCCTGGTCGCGGTAGCGGTTGCCGTGGGGATCTGTGCCGGTGTTCTCATCGGCAGCCCGGCCGGTGCGCAGGACCGGAAAGTCTCCTTCCTCAACAAGCTCACGTCGGAGTTTCTCGGAACTGACGACTATGAGCACGTGGTCGCCGGCCAGGACGGGTCCGTTGGGTGGGTACTGAAGACGCCGCCGGGGGCGGCGGCCGGGGTGTACCAGATCGAGTTCAACGGTTCCTCCGGGTGTCTCAAGGCGGAGGCTGCGGACGACGTCCGCCTGGCGCCCTGTGCGGCCAACCCCGGCAAGCCGCAGAGGTGGAAGGTGAACCTCACGCCGGGCAGCTACGACACGATCGAGAGCAGGATGTACCCGGGGCAGGTACTCACCAACGTCGATGGCTCCGTGGTGCTCCGGCCAGTCCTGGCGGAGGAAGACGGGCAGAAGTGGACTGCCGTCCGACAAGCCTGATCCGACGGGTGCGAGAAGACCTGCCCCCGGGCTGCCAGGCGATGGAGGCTCCCGGCGACTGGGGCGCGGGCCGGGTCGCGCAACAGACGATGGCCAAAGGCCGTGGGTTCGAGTTTTCTGAAGGGGGTCTAAGCCGAACTCGCGGGTAAAGCGTGGGTGACGGTAGCTGGCCGGGCCGGGGTTCGTCCGTGCCCGCCCAACCGAGGGGTGCGCAGGGCCGGGCGGCGGGTGCGATGAAGTGCGGAGGCGGAAACGGTCGGTCTCGGGCTTTCCTGTATCAGACGCGGCCAGGAGGCGCGTAGGTGATGCCGCGGTCTGGGGTGGGTGTCGCGGGCGAGGGCCACGACCTTCCAGATTGCGGCGGGAAGGCCAGCCCGGGGCCGTCGCACGCCTTGCCTGGGGAAGTCGCGGGGCGCCTCGCTCACGTTCGGGTGATTGAGCGGCCCGCGGTGCAGACGGTGCCACCGGGACAGACCCGCCGGAGTTGACCCACCTCGTCGGCGCTTCGATGCCCTGGTCGTTGACCTGTCACGGGTACGGGCGGTCCTGTGGGTGTGCGGCGCCCTGAGCCTGGAGACTTCGGGTATGTCGGACTTCCCGAGCGGAAACTTCCCGGGGCGGCGACCCTTCGGGTTTGATTACTCAGAGCATTATCGATATGACTTAGAGTTATGATCTCGACTCGCTTTGCGCGACATATCGCCCTGGCCACGACGTTCACCGCTGCCGCCCTGATGAGCACGGCTCCCGCGTCGGCGGAAACAACGGCCCAGGAGAAGAGCCTGACCCTCACCACGGTGAATGACTACCGCGCCAAGTACCAGGCGCGGCCTCTCACCTGGAGCGACGAACTCACTCCGGCCACGGAGCAGCACGCGAAGGACTGCAAGTTCAAGCACTCGAACGCCAGCAACGGCTACGGCGAGACCCTTCACGCAGAGACAGCGACAGACAACCAGACCGCCATCAAGAGTGCCTTCCGTACCTGGATGGCCGAGTCGGCCCGGTACAACCACGGCAATCCCGGCTTCAGTTCGCAGACAGGAAACTTCACACAGGTGGTGTGGCAGGGCACCACGCAGATCAGCCTCGCCGTCGCCCAGTGTCCGGCCGGCAGCATCCTTCCCGACGCCTCCACCTACGTCGTGGCGCGCTACACCCCGGCAGGCAACCAGTTGCACAAGTTCCACTACAACGTCGGCCGGCCTCGCTGACGGCTGAGCGAACCCGCAACATCCACACCGCCCGCCGAGCCCCGCTCGGCGGGCGGTACAGCTCAGGGCCAGGAGTGGTCTCCTGGTTTCTGCTCGGCCCCTTGCCTCGGTGGCGGTCCCGCGTTGCGGAGGCTGTGTTCGATGAGGCCGGGCTGGTCCATGGTGCCGGTGTAGCGCAGGGCGGCGACGGAGAGTCCGAAGAGGTCGCAGATGCGGCGGGGCTCGCCGCCGGTGGCCTCGGCTTCGTGGAGGAGGCGGTCCTCGCGGAGCCGGCTGGTGGGCATGCCGAGGACGTCGTTGATCCAGACGTGGCTGACGGGCTCGACACCGCAGCCGGTGGTCTGGGAGAGGAACAGGTGGGGGTTGGCGGTGCGGGGCCAGCGGCGGTTGCGGTAGTCCAGGTAGGCCGCCAGGCGGATACGCACCGGGTCGGCGAGCAGGACGGTCCGGCCGGGCAGGAACAGCCGCCCGTCGCGCAGGTCGGTGCTCTTCAGCCTGCACAGTTGCCCGGAGCTGAGCGCGTGGAAGACGGCCAGGGCCGCCAAGGCGGCCCGCGGCACGTGCTGTTCGCCGAGGTTTTCACGGAGGGCGTCGACCTCGAAGGGCAGGGGGATGGTGGGGGTCGGCATGCCGCAGAAGATTTGGGCGGTGGGGTCGGTGAAGATGATCCGCCGGTTCTTCAGTGGCCACAGGATGTGCCGCAGGCCCTGGAGCATGTCGACGCGCGGGGTTCCGCTGTCCGGCAGGATGGCGAGAACGTCGTCACAGGTAATGGACCGCAGCGAGTCCTTGCCCTGGGCCGCCCGTGCCGGCAGGGCGGGCAGCGCGTTCGTCACCATCCGCTGAATCCACCAGTGCGGCCGCGCCTTGACGCGCGGCGCGGTGGTGCTGCCGGACAGTCTCAGTTCGAACCAGATGGTGAGTACGCCAAGCCCATGATGTTGCTGGGTTCGCCTACAGCTCGAAAGTCATCTGGCCTGCGGCTTCGAGCGAGGCGTGACGGGCTTCGGCCTGGGGACGGGGAGGGCGCCGCCCGGGATGCGGGCGGGGAGTGAGGTCCGGTGTGCCCATCACGGTCCGCTGTACCGGTGCCCCCAGTTTGGTCGGTCTGCTAGGAGAGCTGAACGCTTTCGGCGACCGGGCCCTTCACCCCGTTGGCGGCCTTGTACTCGACCGTCTGGCCTTCCTCCAGGTGATCCAAGTTGATGTTGTCGAACGAGGAGTGGTCGAACCAGACGTCCGCGCCGCCATCGTCCGGCGTGATGTAGCCGAAGCCCTTCTCGGGGTGGTACGACTTCACTTTCCCTGACGCCATGAGACTGTTCCCTTCTCGGATGATTGGATTTGCCCGGCCGCCCCTGCCGGGCGGCGGAAGCGTCCCGCTTCGGGTGACCTTCGGGCCGGGCGCCTCCGCGACGGTCAGCCCCAGCTGACCACCCCTGCCTCACCACGCGGCGCAGAAGCGTTTTCTCCCGCGCGCCGCCGACCACGACACGGGGGTGACCGAACAGCCGGTGCGGCCGGCCCGCACACGGTCGCATGCCGTATCTGCTTCAGCCGGCGTCTTCTCCAACAACTGGCCCCCAGGCTCCGGCATCCTCGCCCCGGGGGTAGGTGCCCCGCTTGCGGCAGGTTGGGTGGGGTGGGGGCCTGTTGGTGGTCCGGGCGCCGAGGCGTGCGGGGCTGGTCGTGGCTGCGGTGAGTTTGGTGCCGGAGTCGGGGTCTGGCGAGGCGTCGGTAGCGGCATTGCCGCAGGCCGGTGTGTGGACGGCATGGAGGGCATCCTCGATGCTGGTGCGGGCCGCGTAGCGCTGTCGGCCAGCCGGGCCGAACGGCACGGCCGGGCGGCCGTACGGACGGCTGGCGGATCGTGGGCCGCGCCTTGGCGCCGGGCCACTGGCGCTGCCAGGCCGCACGTGACCGTTCTGTGCTTTCACAGGGAAGGCGCCTTTGCTGGACGCAGTTCCGGGGTGAGGTCCGATGCCGGAGCCGGGCGTTCGCACCGGACCGGTGCTGTCCCGGGCGGCCTTGAGCAGGACTCTGCGGGTCCAACCCGGTTCGGCCGGCCGGGCCCTGGATCTCGATATGCCACGGCTCTGGGGCTGGCCCCGGTGGCACACGGGCCCAAGCGGGAGGGGCGGCAGTCTCCCGAAAGGTGCCTCAGGGCTGCTGGCGGACCGTTGTGGTGACCGGGTTCTCTCGGAGGGCGGAGCGCATTTCCGACGTGGTCGGCGATGGAGGACAGGACGACGCAGTCCCCGGTACGCGGGCACATGTGTGCCCCGCTGTGCCCGTGTTGGGTCCGGCTTGCGGATGGGCAGTACGTCAGCGCCGGGGGCGGCGGATGCCGTTTCCGAGGGCTGGAGGGGATCATGGCTGAACGTCTGCTCGCTCCGCACGAGGCGGCCATCCATACGGCCGGTGTGCGGGTCGTTCTGCAGAGCACGGTCGAGGGCGCCCTGGACGAGGAGGCTCTCGCCCAGGCACTCGCCCACTTGTACGCGGGCTGTCCCTTGCTGGGTGCGCGCATCGTCCCGGACCGGGACGGTCGGGCTGTGGTCCGTACCGGGGAGGTCGGCCGCGGCCCGGTCCTGGGGCACGGTGCGGATTTCGACGAGGAGATCAACACACCACAGCTCTGGGAGGAGGACCCGCTGCTGCGGATGACCCTCCTGCGGGAGCCGGGGCGTACCCGGGTGGTGCTGACCCTGCCGCGGGCGTTCGTCGACGGAATGAGCTACCTGGACCTCCACCACCGGCTGTGGGACATCTACAGCGCACTGGCCACGGGGCACCCGCTTCCCCCGCTCCCGCAGCTCCCGGTGCTCGGTCCTTCGCTCGACGAGCTTCTCGCCGCCCGGTTCACTCCTGAAGGGCTGAGGGACTTCGTGGCCGCGCGGGCACGCCTCGATGCGCATGAACCTCCCGCGCTTGTGCCCGCACTGGCCTCCCACGAGGGCGGCCCCGGCCCTCACCCTGCCTTCCGCCTGATCGGCATCGATACCGGTGCCGACCGCAGCGCACGCCTGGCCCAGGCGGCTCGCGACGCATCGCTCACCCTCAACTCCCTGGTTTCCGGAGTCCTGCTGACCAGCCTGCACTCCCTGCTCCCGCCTGCACCGGGACCGCGGCCGGTGCTGTGCACGACCGCGGTGGACATGCGGCGCCGGCTCTCCCCGCCTCTGCCCGCCGGCCTCCTGCAGTCCGCCGCCACCACGGCCACCCTGCGACTGCGGATCGGGGAGGCGAACCACCCCGCCACGGTCGGCCAGGAGGTCGCCGCACAGTTGCGGGCGGCACTGGACAGCGGGGATGCGGCACGGGAGCTTGCCGCGTTCCCGTACATGCTCGACCAGCACCCGCCCAGCCTCGTCATCACCAACGTCGGCACCATCACTGTCCCCGCAGTGGTCGGTGGACTGCGTGTCACCGGTGTGCGTCTGGCCCCGCTCGGACACGTCCCCATGATCTTCGCCGTCGTCAGCCGCTACCAGGGCCGCCTGGCCGTCGACCTCACCTACAGCACTGCCTGGTACACCGACCAGCAGATCCAGGAGTTCGCCCGCCGCGTATCGGCCGGACTGGAGAACCTCTTGAGGACGGCTTAAGCGAGGACGAGAGGGCCATCCGGACTTCCCCCGTCATGGCCGCCGGCCCCCACTGCGTAGGTGGGCAAGGGGGAAGGGACGACCGGTCGGCAGGGTTCTTTCAGCTGGGCTCGACAAGTCCCGCGTAGTCGCAGGTCAGCTTGATCGAGTCGAAGAGCAGCCCGGGCGAGCAGCGTCCGATGGTGTGCTTGCGTGAGCCGGCCGGGCCGTCGGCGGGTACGTCGGCGGTGAGGGTGGTGTCGGCGCTGTGTGGTGCGGGGTCGGCGGCCATGACGGGGGAAGCGAATCCCGTGGTGGCGGTGGCTGTGAGCATCGAAGCGATGAGGATCTTCTTGAGCACAGGGGGACCTTTCGGAGGTGATATTTGGTGTCTCCAACGGATCGGGGCGTCGGAAGTCACGAACGCGGCGGGTGACGAGGAAGCTGATGTCCGGGCGGGGAACGTGTGGGGCAACCTGCCGTAGCGCTTCGCTGGGGAGACTCTCCGGGTTTCCGGCGCTGTCCGGGCGTCAGGAACAGGTTCGGGGACGCGAGCTGTGTGGCCCGCTGTGGCGGTGGTCTCCGGGCGTCCGAGAGCCACCGGGGTGCGAGTCGGTGACGGCGTGCGCGACCGGTCCGGGGCAAACGGTTCTGTCGGGAAACACGGTTCGGACGTGGCCGAGTTGGTTTCGCCCCGGCCGTGTGCGTGAGGCACCTGGCCGGAACCCGGAGCCCGGCCAGGTGCCCCGGAGCTGCCCCAGGAGGGAAGCACATCATGCCGACAGGAACGGGTGAAGTGGTACAACGCGGAGAAGGGCTATGGAGCCATCGACCCGGACGACGGCGGTGCTGAGGTGTTTGTCCACCACACGGCGATCAACGCTTCCGGCTTCCGCAACCTCGACGAGGGCCAGGCCGTCGAGTTCGAGGTCACCAATGGGACGGTGTGGCCTTCCGCTCCGGCCCGGAACCGAGCTGGTTCCGCGCCGGTGACGCGCGGGGGGAAACGCTCCTGCCCGGGATCGGGGTTCGGTGGTGGTCGGGTTGGTTCCGCCGTGCGGATGTGTGACGGCGCGCGGCGGTCCGGCCCGGGGCCCGGTGGAGGGTGTCCGGGGTATTCCAGCAGTGCCAGAAGGGAAACGTCATGGCGACGGGAACGGTGAAGTGGTTCAACGCGGAGAAGGGCTACGGGGCTATCAACCCGGACGACGGCGGTGCGGAGGTGTACGTCCACTACTCGTCGATCGCCGCTTCCGGGTTCCGCAATCTGGATGAGGGCCAGGCGGTCGAGTTCGACGTGACCAACGGGCCCAAGGGCCCCGAGGCGGAGAACGTCACCAGCGCCTGAGTTTTCGGGCCCAAGGCCCCCGCCGGGAGCCTTGGGCCGCTCGGGCACTGCCCGTCCTGCCTCTGAACGGCAGCCCCGCCCGGATGCTCGATCACACCGGACGGCCCGGACTGTGGTGCCCCATCGTTCGGTGATGCCGGTGGCCTGCTGAAGGCGCCGGCTGCCTGTGTACCGGCCGAGACCGTGCAGAAAGTGACGGGGCGTTACCCGCCCGCCAGGCAAGTCGTTGACTGGTGCATGAACAAGCTTTCCTCTGCTCGACTCGCGGCGGTCGGCGTGGCGATGGCCTTGGCCGTCGCATTGCCTGCCGCTCCGGCCTCCGCCGAGAATTCCATCGAGATCACCGCTGTCGGCCCGGCCGAGCTGACGGTTGACTACGCCTGCGATGCCTCGGCAGGAGTCGTCGAAATCAAGGCGATGGTGGGCGATCTCAACGCAGACAGCCCGTCAGCCACCGGAACTCAGACTGACGTGACGTGCGAAGGCTCTCGCCACTCCGCCACGATCGCTCTCGACGGTGAGCAGCCATCAGCAGGGCAGACCGTGCAAGTGCGCGTTGCACTGGTCGACGGTGACGGCAATGTCGTCACAGGGCAGGCCCAAGTAGTCACCTTCGGGTAGCGCTGGCACCAGAGCCACAT
>NZ_JAAXYC010000121.1 GCF_018619185.1 Streptomyces sp. McG3
GCGAGGGGCTGTAGGTGACGCCCCCGCCCCGCGATGTGGGCGGGGCGGGGGCGGAGGGCCAGATCAGTACGGCGAGGGCGGTCACGGCAGCCGCCCCGGCTATGAGCCCCGCCGCCTTCCCGGCCGAGAACGCGGCGGAGGTGGAGGGGGCGGAGACGAGCGGCGCGGAGGCGGCCGGGGCGGTCGCGGACGCGGCGGCCGGAGCGGCCGACGAGGCGAAGGCCACCGCCGTCTGCTGGCCACTGTCGTAGAGCGGCACCACCAGGGCGAGCCCGGAGAGCAGGCCCTCCGGCGGAACCAGCCCCGCACTGCCGTCGGAGCAGGAGGCGCAGCCCCGTACATGGCGGGCGATCCGCTTGCGCCACAGCGGCGTCGGCGTACCGTCCCAGTCGCCCAGCAGGTCCTCCAGTGCCGGGCAGCGGGGGTCGGACGCGAGGGCCCGGACGACCGCGCGGCCGACGTCGAGCTGGTTCTTCACCCGCTGGACGCGTACGGCGGCGTGCTGCGGGGAAAGCCCGAGCGCCTCGGCGAGTTCGGACCGGCTGAGGTCACCGGTCGTCTCCAGCCACCACAGGGACAGCACGTCGCGCTCGGAGTCGTCCAGCCAGCGGGTGGCCTCGGCCGTCTCGCGCCGCTGGCCGGAGAGTTCGAGGCGCAGGATCGTCAGGTCGACGAAGTCGGCGGCGGGGTCGGCGGGCTCCTCGGTCGCCTCCAGCGGGTCGGGGCGGTGGCCGAGACCGGACCAGCGGGTGCGGACCTGGTTCATGGCGATGGCGACGAGCCAGGAGCGGAAGCGGGCCGGATCGCGCAGCGAGGGCAGTCCGGACAGCGCCCGGAGCATGGTCTCCTGCACCACGTCGTCCACGTCCGGATGGCCGTTGAGGGCGCGCCCGACGACGTTGTAGACCAGCGGGAGGTACTGGGCGGCCAGCCGTTCCCCGGCGGCCCGGTCGCCGTTCCTCGCCGCGATGACCAGAGCGGTGCTGTCCACGCCGTTCACGCCCTTCGTTCGGTTCGCCACCGGGATGTGGGACAGGTCACCCCTGAGGGTTTTGTTATCCGTCCCCCGTCCGGTGGTCAACCAGTATGCGGGGGCCCGTAGGCCGTCCCGCCGAGAGAGTGCCGGGAACGGGAGGGACATGTCGAGCGATACGGACACCGACGTCACGCTGCCGGAGGCCGCGGGCGGCGGAGCGAGCGACTCCACCGGTCCGGACACCACCGAGGCGCGGGTCACCGAGGCGCAGGGCGCCGGCGCACAGGTCACCGAGGCGCACGCCACCGCGGCGCGGACGGGCGAGGCCATCACCACCTCGGCCCTGCACGCGGCGGCGACCGGCGCCGACACCTTCCCCGGGGCGCTGCGGGAGGCGCTGAACCGCCGCGGGCTGTCCCTGGAGCGGGTGAGCGAGCGGCTCAGGGTGCGCGGCATCACCATCAGCCAGGCCACCCTCAGCAGCTGGCAGCGCGGCCGCAGCCAGCCCGAACGGGCCCGGTCCCTGCGCGCGGTGGACGTGCTGGAGGAGATCCTGGAGCTGCCCGCCGGAGCGCTGCGCTCGCTGCTCGGACCGCGCCGCCCACGCGGCCGGATCACCCCGCCCGGCGCGGAGGGCGCGGCGCTCCAGATCCTCGGCGAGGACTCGGTGGTCGAGAAGGCGCTCGGCGCGCGCTTCCGCCACTTCAACCAGGAGACCAGCTCCCTGATGGTCCACGACATCGTGCGGATGGGAGAGAGCGGCACCCTGAGCGCGATCTCCACCACGAACGTGCTGCGGGCCAGCCGGGCGGGGGCCGACCGGGCGATCTTCGTGCTCAGCTTCGACGACGAGGCGGCCGAGCCGGTCGACATCAGGGTCAGTTGCGGACGCCTCGCCGAAGCCACGTATCTGAAGGGGCTCAAATCCCTGGTACTGGAGATCCACTTCGGCCGGGAGCTGGCCAAACTGGACACCACGGTGGTGAGTTACGCGGTCGAGGTGAGCCCGTCGAAGACGCCTGCCACCCACTACGAGCGCTGGTCGCGGACGAACCTCCACGAGTACCTCCAGCAGGTCTTCTTCCACCCCGGCGCCCTGCCGTCTGACTGCCACCGCTACGTCCGGGAGAAGGTGGGCGCCCCGCCCCGCGCCCGGCGGCGCATCCCGCTGAGCGAATCGCACGACGTCCATGTCCTCACCTCCCGCTGCAAACCCGGCGTCCACGGGGTGGCGTGGGACTACGGGACGGGAACAAGTGGAACGGGAGACCGCCCAGGATGAGTGGACGGCCTCCCGCGTCTGGGGGGTGGCCTTCGGCCGGTCTCGATCTCCGTTGCGGTTACTTGGTGTTGAGCGTCAGCCCGTAGTACGCGAGGGCGTCGTCGAGCGGCTGGAAGTAGGAGGAGCCGGGCGAGTTGACCTGGCCGTTGCAGCGCTGGTTGCTGGGACCACCGGACGTCATGCCCTGGGCCTGGTCACCGGAGATGTACGCGCCTCCGCTGTCCCCTCCCTGGGTGCAGACGCTGGAGCTCGCCAGGCCGGTCACGACGGTGTCCGGGCCGCCGTTCTGGTCGGTGTAGGTGACGCTGACGTTGTACGAGCCGACCTTGCCGCACGTCCAGTTGGTGGTCTGGCCGGACTTGCAGAGCGCCGCACCCGAGGGGGCCCGCTTGCTGCCCTTGACCGGGACGGTGCCGGCCCGGCCGTACGTGGTGACGTCGAGGCCGATCGAGTTGCCGGCGTCGACGGCCGCGATGCCCATGTCGACACTGCGGGTGCCCAGGGCGAACCGGGTGTGGGTGCCCTTGGCGAACCGGGTGCCGTTGTAGGCCAGTGCCGGCAGGTCCTCGATGCAGTGCCCGGCGGTCACGAGCACCTGCTTGCCGCTGCGGTCCTTGGCGCCGTAACCGACGGAGCACAGGTAGCCGTTGAAGGTCATCCGGCTGCCGGGCGGAACGACGGCCTGGGTCTCCAGCTTCTCCTGGCCCTTCACGACGCGTACGGCGTCGCCGTTGCTCTTCGCCGCCTTGAGGAAGCTGCGGGTCGCGGCGTCGGAGTCGCCGTTGACCTCGACGGTCACGGTGTCCGAAGCGAGGTCGACGGACCAGGCGGACACCCCGGCCGGGGCGCTCTTGAGCGCCCTGGCGTCGAGCTGCGCCTTGATGCGGTCGAGCTCGCTCTCGCCGCGCTCGGGGACGCGGGACTGGAGCCCCGCGGCCCGGACATCCTTCGCCGCTTCGGCGTCGGCGGCGTTGACGATCAGCGAACCGTCCTCGGCGAAGAAGGCCCCGAGCGTGTCGACCCGGTCCTTCCGCAGCTCCGCGAACCGGTCCTGCTGGTCGGCCTCGCGGTCCAGCCGTTGCACTGCGGCCTTCTCGCTGACACCCAGGGTGGTGGCGAGCGCCTTCACCATCTCCGGCTGGTACGCCGGAGCCGCCGCGGGCGCCGAGGGCTCGTCCGTCGTACCGGCGTAGGCCCCTGTGGCGACTCCGGCCGACAGAAGGGCGCCGATCGAGGCGGCCACGATGTATCTGCGCGCGTTCTTCTTCCTGCTGTGCTTCACGCGATTCCTTCCGCTACGCAGGCGAGCGTCCAGACAATGGGGGGGGTGGCCACACCGCGCCTGGGGAAGCACGATGTGTTCCATGGACACTGCCCGGCGGCGATGACATGTCCCTGTCGCCGCGCCTCGAACTCTGGCCCAGCCGGAACTGCCGCGACAAGAAGCGGAGATGGGGCTCTTTTCTACAGAACTGGCCGAGAACTGTAGAGAAGGCGGCCATCCTTCACCCGCCGTTGCCCCGCCGGACCTGCGAACTCCTTCTCAGCACCGAGGCGACGCACTATCGGCGGACACGGCGGCACGGACGCCCCGAGCACCTCTCCCCGCCCTCTCCGAACGCCGAAATCCCGCCCGGTCGAAATGACCGGACGGGATTCGTCAACCACTCGCGGCGTTACCCGTATACGAACGGGTCCTACTTGGCCGCGTCCAGCGCGGCCAGGGCCTGCGCCCAGCCGACGTACTTCAACTCCGCCAGGTCGGCGACGGTCGTGACGCCGAACGCCTCCTTGAGCAGGTCACCCTGCCGGTCCGAGACACCCTTCAGCGCGGAGACGGGCGCCGCGAGCACTTCGGGCACGCTCTTGTCCGCCCACGCCTTGTCCAGCACCTTGTCCAGATCGATCGAGGCCATGCTCGTTCCCCTCTTCCGGTCGCGCTCCCCACGAAGCGCGCACACGTACGACGGGGCAGCACGGAACCCGCCCACCCCTTGCCGACATCTACAGACGTGTAGAGCATAGGGAGGGAAGCCGCTCCGGAGTGCGCT
Organism: Streptomyces sp. McG3; assembly: GCF_018619185.1. Taxonomy (GTDB): domain Bacteria; phylum Actinomycetota; class Actinomycetes; order Streptomycetales; family Streptomycetaceae; genus Streptomyces. The sequence goes on from NZ_JAAXYC010000121.1 coordinate 4,310, forward strand.
TGCGGGAAGACGGGCCGGCAAAGTCCGAAACACGTCGCCTCGCGCGCCGTGCGTGCCCGAGGCGTCCACATGACCTGCGACGACGCGACGGCTGCGACAGGCCCTTCCCGTACGGCGGAGCGGGACCTCGTGGCGTTTCCGGAGACCTGCTCAAGAACTGCCGGTTGTGGGTCTGTGGGTTCCCTCAGATCATCGCGCGCCCACGCTCGGCACCCGGCGCGGCAGGGGCACATGAGGACTCTGCGGGCGTCAGGGTTTTGAGCACCCCCAGCGGCTGCCGCAAACCTGCTGCTTCCGACCAGCCGGGGGTGAAATCCAGTCCATAAGCACGACGCCGAACAAACCGGCCGCGGTCGTTCGTCCCGTTGATGTCAGGCAGGAAGAGCAAGCGGCTCCGAGCTCCCCATAGCCGCCGTTAGGATCCCTGCATGAGCAGCGACGAGACCCTTTTTGCGTCCATTGAACCATCGGCAGCAGCGCCGGCGAAGACTGCGGAGGCGGAGCCCCTGGCCGATGCCAGTACAGAGGCGTCTGTGCGGGTGCGCCCAACGCCCCACAAGTCGAAACTCGTTGAACTGCTGAAGAACTCAAAGCTGCCCAAGGAAGACAGGGCTTCGGTCGAGGAAGCGATAGAACGGTATGAGTCATGGATTGAGGACATGTCGAGCATCAACGCCACCGGCAATGAACTCGTGCGGCAACTAGTCGATCTGGTCAATCATTACAAGAAATGCGTGGAACTCGACCTGATCTGGGACAGCGAGAAAGACTTCCTTTTCAGGCAGCGGGGGCAGCTGAAGATTGATAACTCCATCATCGAAGAGTTCCTGCCGTGGCTGATCGACCCTCGAGTGATTCCCGTACTGGCCGAGCAAGATCTGTACGCCGGGCCGGCCGGAGCTTTTGCGGCCGCCTATTTCTCAAGTTCCCTTACGGCGCCGACCAGCGGCATCGACATGAAGATCAGGCGGAAGGACCAGGACTTCACACTGAGCAGGCGCGCCTACTTGCAGGCGTCATTCGATAAGAACTTTCCTACCGGAGCTTCGTCGAGCATTGCCGTGTGGTTGGCCTACGTGGCCGCCGAGTGCAAAACCAACCTGGATAAGACGATGTTCCAGGAGGCGAGTGCCACTTCTCACGATCTCAAGGTGGCCGTTCCAGCAGCCCGCTATTATTTGATGTGCGAATACCTTGACATGACGCCTATCAGCACTGCCGGCACAGACATCGATGAAGTGTTGATCCTGCGCGGAAAGAGGCTGGGTTCTCACAAGAGAAAAGAGTACTCATCGGCCGAGAACAGGAAGCGGCTGAGATCGGAATACGTCGATTACCTCGAAAGGAATCCGATCAGGTATGATGTCGTGCAGCGATTCGTCGATCATCTGAGGTCCCTGTTCGAGGCCAAGGATCCGAACGAAGAAGACGTTGTCAGCAAGGGATATTTCTAGAGAGCAGGGATATGGGCGTCGAGGAGATCTTCAACTCGGTTCGTAAGCGTGAATTTGACCGCAGCTTTATCGGGCAGGCCGATCTCGACGTGCTCGTACGGGAACGGCGCAGCGCGCTCCCCTGGCGCGGCCAGTTCACTCCGGGCTTGGTGAGTAAGCTTCTCGACGTCTACTACCCCGGCTCCGGAATCGTGTTCGACCCATTCCTGGGCAGTGGCACGACCGTTCTGGAGTGCATCCGAAAGGGCATCCCGTCGGCCGGTGTCGAAATCAACCCCGCGGCGTTGGAACTGTCCGGGATCCTGGAGCTTGCCACGCTGCCCCACGAGCAACGGCTCCAGGTCGTAGAAGAAGCCTCCACCCACTTGGACAAGATTTCGATTGCAGGGCAGGACACGCTTTTCGGCAAGCCGGACGAAATCGAAGACATCGTTGAATATCTGCTTGATGGACATCGCGGCGCTGTGAACGAGAACGTCGGGCGCATCTTCGCTACCACTCTGCTGCTGAGCATGGGGGACAAGAAGGAAGCGGACACAAGGAAAGTACAGAAGTCCTGGAATCAGGTGCGTGACCTGATCATGGACTTCCCCTGCGCTCCGACTCCCTCCCAGGTGATCCCTGGCGATGCCCGCAAGGTGCCCCTTGGCGATGGGTGCGCAGGCCTTGTGGTCACGTCACCCCCGTACATCAACGTGTTCAACTATCACCAGAACTACCGTCCCGCGGTGGAGAAGATCGGCTGGAATGTCCTTCCTGCCGCACGAACGGAAATCGGATCCAATCGAAAGAACCGCCAGAATCGATTCCTGACAGTAATTCAGTACTGCATCGACATGATGAAAGCACTGAGCGAGATGGAAAGACTGGTTTCCGACGCGGGGAACGTCGTCCTGGTTGTGGGACGGGAATCCAAAGTACGTGGCATCGCGTTCTCGAACTCTGAAATCGTGGCTTCTCTGGCTGATCGACTTCCCAACCTGAACTTTGCGCGCTGGCAGGAAAGAAAATTCACTAACAGGTTCGGCGTTGTCATTTATGAAGATATTCTGTCTTTCAAGGTGGAGAAGAGCTCCATCGCTCCTCATGAACCGAAACTGGGCGAATTTGCGCGTGATGTAGCTCGCTACGTGCTGGTGGAGGCACTGGAGCAATCAACGGGCGATGTCCGGGAAGATGTGCAGAATGCCATCGAGAGCGTAATGAAAGTGGAAGCTTCGCCGGAATTGAGCCTGATGAAGGTTTGAGGTCGGCGGAGCGGGTTTGGCCGGTGCCCTGCACAACGGGTTCCCCCACCCCCACCCCGTGCCGGCCGTTTCTCTCGGTTGGTGCCGCGCTCGGTGCGCCGCCGCCCCGGACGCCCCGGACGGGGCAGCCGGGGCGGAGACAGAAGCAGCCCTCGGCCGGGGGCTGCGGCGCGCGCCGCGCTTGCGTGGCGCCTTGAACCCGTAGAGAAGGTTTCTTCTCGCTCCACGCCCGCCCGGGAGTTGGCGCGTGATCGTCACCTGTTGATGGTCGGCCCTCGCGGCCGCCCGCAGTTCCTACCGAGTGCCGTCAACCGACGTGGGCATCGAGCGGCCCGAAGACCTGGAGCCATGGCGGATTCATGGTGAGCGAACGGTCTGTGACAACCGCTGGGCGAACTGACGCTGGTCGAGGTGGAGCCGCAGGGAGTTGAGCGCTTCGAGCATCGCGCAGTGCGGCTCCATCACGTGGCGATCGCCGCTCCGGTCGCCGACCAACACCGCGTGCTCATGCTCGGGCGCTACCGCTTCGTGGCGGACCCGTGGGGTTGAGAACTCCCCGGAGGCATCATCGGCCAGGGCAAGGCCCCTCACGCGACCGCCTGGCATCGAGGAAGCTGGGCACGTCGCGTGGGTACCGGTCTCGGACATCCTCCGGCTGATGGCCATCGCGCCAGGTGGCCACCGCTCAAGAAGATGCCCAGCATGCTGCGTCGCGGGCTTCCTCCCCGTCAGGCAGCCAAGCAACCGGGCCTTCACCGCGCGGTCGGCTGCTGCGGCTGTGCGCAAGATCGGATCCAGTTGCCGTACTTCGCTGCTGTACGACGCCAAAGAGCCCCTACCGGATTTCCCCGGTAGGGGCTCTGAGCTGCGGTGGACCTGTGGGGATTTGAACCCCAGACCCCCTCGATGCGAACGAGGTGCGCTACCAGACTGCGCCACAGGCCCTTGCAACGTGTGAAACTCTAGCACCCCCACAGGGGTGCTTGGAAATCCGTTCCTCCGCTGGTCAGCGGTGCCGGGATTTCCGAGCTCCGTCCGCCGCCTCACTCGTTGGCCGCACGCGGCCGGTCCTCGTCGTCGTACTGGTCGAAGAGCGGCGTCCGGCCCCGGTCGCGGTTGCGGCGGGACTGGTTCGTGCGCTGACGCGGGGCAGGGTCGATCGCGGGGGCCGTCGGGTGCGACGTGCCCGTCTGGGTGGGCTCGGCGGTGCTGGAGCGGGCCGCGCTCCAGGTCTCCGGGTCGTTGACCTCCACGCCGCCCGTGGCCCGGGGGGCGACGGGCGCGGTGACATAGGTGGGCAGCGGTACGGGAACGGGCTCCCAGCTGTCGCCCTGGGCGCGGCCGCGCTCCCGCTGCTGGTCCACCCACTCCGCGTGGTCCGTCTGCTCGACGAGCGCGCGGCGGCCCGCCTCCTGGGGGGAGACCGTGGGCGTCGGCTCCGGCTCCCGGTGGTGGGCCTCGGAGTCGTCGTCGGGCTCGGCGGGGGCGGGGGCCGTGGGCTGGTGCCTGCGGGGGCGGTTCTCACGCAGCCGCTGTGCCGCGACCTCGGCCCGGCGGCGGTCCATGGTGAAGGCGAACCGCCGGCGCTCCTGGGCGCGCAGATGCACGATGTACGTGCTCAGCAACACGGCGGGCGCGGCGGGCGCCCACAGGAAGCCGAGACCGCCGACCGCCGCGACGACCGCTCCGAGGGTGAAGGCCAGGAAGAGGACGACGGTGGTCCGCCTGCGCCGCGCCAGGACCTGGGAGCGCTGGGCGCGCCGGGCCCGCTCGGCGTCGGACGCGCCGGAGCTGGGGCGCCGCCGGGCTGGGGGCACGTGCTCCGCGGGGCGCTCGCCGGACCGGCGCTCGTGCGCCTGACGGTCAGAGAGCTGATGCGCCGCCCGTCGGTCATGCGCCGGGCGGTCGGAGGCCTGGCGGTCCGGGGCGCGCTCGGGAGCGTGCGCCGGTTCGGTCAGCCTGGCTTCCGTGTGCGCCGGAGGCGCGGCAAAGGCCCGGACGTCCACGGATTCCATACGATCCGTTTCCCGGTCCGGGTCGACGTCGGGCGTCGCCTCCTCGGCGGTGCGCTCCCGCAACTCCTTGGCATACCGGCGCTCCATCGCCGCCCGTCCGGACAGCAGCCGGATGGCGGTGCTGAAGCGTTCCGTCGGACGGGCCTCGTTGAGCTCGTCCTGCCTGCGGAGCCACATCGGTACCAAGTAGGCGGCCCAGGCCCCGACGATGACTGCGTAGATGAGGCCGCTGCTGCTCACGCTCACACCGTAGAGGGGTTTGCGCGGAAGGATCCGCCAATTGGCCCGGTGTGTCGCGCGATCCGGCTGATATCACGGACTTTTTTTGTGATTGTTCGGATCAACAGCCGCCGATAGCCCGACCCCATGCGGTCGCCGGGCGATCAAATTCGAACACCTATTTTATTTAGTCGGTCGGTCCGGAGCCTCTCGGCGTCACGGGACGCGACCGGCGCCAGCGCCGGAGCATCCCCTCGGGCACTTCCTCGGCGGTGAGGGCGAAGATCAGATGGTCGCGCCAGGCACCGTCGATGTGGAGATAGCGCGGGCGCACGCCCTCCGAACGGAATCCGAGTTTCTCCACCACCCTGCGACTGGGACCGTTCTCCGGGCGAATGCAGACCTCGATGCGGTGCAGGCCCACGGCACGGAAGCAGTGGTCCACGGCGAGGGCCACGGCCGTCGGCATGACCCCGCGCCCGGCGACGCTCTGATCGACCCAGTAACCGACGTGCCCGGAACACATCGAGCCCCAGGTGATCCCCGCGACCGTGAGCTGGCCGACCAGTCGGCCCTCGTACTCGATGGCGAACGGCAGCATCCGCCCCGCGTTCGCCTCGGCGCGCAGGTGGCGGACCATCTGCCGGTACGTGGGGCGCTGGGCCATCGGACCGCCGGGGGCGGGCGGCGGGACCGTCGCCTCCCAGGGGCGCAGCCAGTCGCGGTTGCGCCGGTTGACCTCGCGCCACATCCGCTGGTCACGCATCTTTATCGGGCGCAGGACGATCTCGCCGTCGGTCAGCGTCACCGGCCAGGTCGCGATGTTCAGCTCGGGCTCCCCGGTCGGGGGTGGTCGCCGCCGCGGAGCTGGTCGACGGCGTGCACCAGGAGGCGGCCGAGGACCGTCAGCCCGTCCTTCACCCCTCCGGTGGAGCCGGGGAGGTTGACGATCAGGGTGCGGGCGGCCACACCCGCGAGGCCCCGGGAGAGGGCGGCGGTCGGGACCTTGGCCAGGCCCTCGGCCCGGATCGCCTCCGGGATGCCGGGGATCTCGTGGTCGAGGACGCGACGGGTGGCCTCGGGCGTGGCGTCGGTGGGCGAGATGCCCGTACCGCCGGTGGTGACGATCACGTCGTACCCGGCGGCGACGCCCGCGCGCAGGGCCGCCTCGACCGGGTCGCCGTCGGGGACGACCTGCGGGCCGTCGACCGTGAAGCCGAGGCCGGTCAGCGCTTCGGCGATGAGTGGGCCGCCCCGGTCCGCGTACACCCCGGCGGATGCCCGGTTGGAGGCGGTGACAACCAGGGCGGTGAGGGGGGAGGGCAGTTCGACGCCGGTGGGCTCGGGCGTCTTCCGCTCGTGGCCGGGGACGCCCGGCGCGATCGTCCGCCGCTCGTGGCCGGGGACTCCGGACCCGGGCGTGTGCTGCTGGTGGCCGGAGGCTCCCGACCCGGGCGTGTGCTGCGCGTGGCCGGGGACTCCGGACTCGGGCGGCGTCACGCGTCCGGTCCCTCCGGCGCGGTGCGCCGGTAGTCGCCGGACTTGCCGCCCGACTTCGCCTCGACCCGTACGTCGGTGATGACCGCGCTCTTGTCGACGGCCTTGATCATGTCGATCACCGTGAGGGCCGCCACCGAGACCGCGGTGAGGGCCTCCATCTCGACGCCCGTGCGGTCCGTCGTCTTCACGGTGGCCGTGATCTCCACGGCGTCGTCGGCCACGCTCAGATCGACCTTCACGCCGGAAACGGCCAGCGGATGGCAGAGCGGGATCAGGTCCGGGGTGCGCTTGGCCCCCATGATCCCGGCGATCCGGGCGGTGGCGAGGGCGTCGCCCTTGGGGACTCCCTCGCCGCGCAGCAGCTCGATCACGCGCGGCGAGACGAGCACCCGGCCGGCGGCGCGGGCGACGCGGGTGGTGACGTCCTTCTCCGACACGTCGACCATGCGGGCCGCGCCCGCCTCGTCGATGTGCGTCAGCCTGTTCTGCGTACTCAACTCACTCCGCCTAGCGGTAGGGGCGCCGGTGGACCTCGGGGAACCGGAGGGGGTCCCCCGGAAGGCACGGCGGCAGATACCGTACCGCCACCGGGCGGCGGTCAGCCGAGCAGGATCACGTCCGTCTCCGTGCCGGGCTCGACCGAGGTGACGTCCTCGCCCACCACGATCAGCACGTCCGCCTGCGCGAGCGCGGCGATCAGATGCGAACCGGAACCGCCGACCGGAGTGACCGTCCCTGCCTCGGCGTCGTGACGGCCGCGCAGGAACTGGCGGCGGCCGTCCGGCGACGTGAGCGCCTTGTCGGCGCTCAGCCGGGCGCGGGCCGTCGGGCGGTGCACGTCGGTGAGGCCCATCAGGGCACGGATGGCGGGGCGGACGAACAACTCGAAGGAGACATAGGCGGAGACCGGGTTGCCCGGCAGGGCCAGCAGCGGAGTGTGGTCCGGGCCGATCGAGCCGAAGCCCTGCGGCTTGCCGGGCTGCATGGCGAGCTTGCGGAACTCGACCCCGCCGCCCGGCTCGTCCTCGTCCCCGACGGAGGACAGCGCCTCCTTGACCACGTCGTACGCGCCGACGCTGACACCGCCCGTGGTGACGACGATGTCCGCGCGGATCAGCTGGTCCTCGATCGTGGCGCGCAGTGTCTCGGCGTCGTCGGTCACCGCGCCGACCCGGTAGGCGATGGCTCCGGCGTCCCGGGCGGCGGCCGTCAGCGCGAAGCTGTTGGAGTCGTAGATCTGGCCGCCGGTCAGCTGCTCGCCGGGCTGGACCAGTTCGCTGCCGGTGGACAGGACGACCACGCGGGGGCGGGGCCGTACGACCACGGTGGCGCAGCCGATCGCCGCGAGCAGCCCGATCTGCGGCGGGCCCACGACCGACCCGGCGGCCAGGGCCAGATCGCCCGGCTTGACATCGCTGCCGCGCTCGCGCACATGGGCGCCGGCCACGACGGACCGGTGCACCCTGACCTCGCCGGTGGCGTCCTCGGGCGCGTCGCTGTGGGCGCGCATGGCGGCGGCCGGGCCCTCGCCCGTACCGCCGTCGGTCCACTCCACCGGGACCACGGCCTGGGCACCGGCGGGCAGCGGCGCGCCCGTCATGATGCGGGCGGCCTGTCCCGGTCCCACGACCTGGTCGTCGGCGAGCCCCGCACTGCCCGCGGCGACGTCGCCGATGACGGTGAGGACCGCGGGGAACTCCTCGCTGGCGCCCTCGACATCGGCGATCCGGACCGCGTAACCGTCCATGGAGCTGTTGTCGAACGGTGGCAGGGCCACCTCCACGACGACGTCCTTGACGAGGACGCAGCCCTGGGCGTCCGGCAGCTGCAGCTCGATGGGCTCCAACGGCCTCACCGCCGCGAGGATGTCGTCCAGGTGCTCGTCCACCGACCAGATCGTGCTGCTCACGGGGTTACATCTCCTCAGCGACGTACTTGCGCAGCCAGGTCCGGAAGTCCGGCCCCAGGTCTTCACGTTCGCACGCCAGTCTGACAATGGCGCGCAGATAGTCGCTGCGGTCGCCGGTGTCATAGCGGCGGCCCTTGAAGACGACGCCGTGCACGGGGCCGCCGATCTTCTCGTCCGCGGCGAGCAGCTGGAGCGCGTCGGTGAGCTGGATCTCGCCGCCGCGGCCCGGCTCGGTGTGTCGCAGTATGTCGAAGACCGCGGGGTCCAGGACGTACCGGCCGATGATGGCGAGGTTGCTGGGGGCGTCGGCCGGGTCCGGCTTCTCGACCAGGCCGGTGATGCGGACCACGTCGCCGTCGACGGTGGCGTCCGCGGCGGCGCAGCCGTAGAGGTGGACCTGCGAGGGCTCGACCTCCATCAGCGCGATGACGCTGCCGCCCTCACGCTCCTGGACCTCGACCATCCGGGCCAGCAGCGCGTCGCGCGGGTCGATCAGGTCGTCGCCGAGGAGCACCGCGAAGGGCTGGTCGCCCACGTGCGGGGCGGCGCACAGCACGGCGTGCCCGAGGCCGCGGGGGTCGCCCTGTCGCACGTAGTGCATGGTGGCCAGGTCGCTGGACTCCTGGACCTTGGCGAGGCGTTCGGCGTCGCCCTTGCGGGTGAGCGCGGACTCCAGCTCGTAGTTGCGGTCGAAGTGGTCCTCAAGGGGACGCTTGTTGCGGCCGGTGATCATCAGTACGTCGGAGAGACCCGCTGCCACGGCCTCTTCGACGACATACTGGATGGCCGGCTTGTCGACGACAGGCAGCATCTCTTTGGGAGTGGCCTTCGTGGCGGGCAGGAACCGGGTGCCGAGACCTGCTGCCGGGATGACGGCCTTGCTGATCCTGGGGTGCGACTGAGTCATGTGCAGACCTTAACGGCTGCACACGGCCGGAAGCTGATATTCCGGTTAACTTCGTCCTTAAATATGCCCATACGAGAATCGTGCGAGTCACCATTGAACACCGACAAGTCCGGAAAGACGTCCGCGAAGAGCTCCCTGCGGCGCGAACTGCTCGCCGCGCGGGCCCTCCTGACGAAGGAGGACGCCGTCCGGACGGCTGCGGTTCTCGCCGGGACGGCCCTGAGCCTGCCCGAACTGGCCGACGCCCGTACGGTCGCCGCATACGTGTCCGTGGGCCGTGAACCGGGCACCCGCGCCCTCCTGGAGGCGCTGCGCGGGCGTGGCGTCCGGGTGCTGCTGCCGGTCCTCCTGGCCGACAACGACCTGGACTGGGCGGCCTACGAGGGCCCGGAGCACCTGCTCCCGGCCGGGCGGGGGCTCCTTGAGCCGGACGGCCCTCGCCTGGGCCCTGCCGCCGTCCTGGAAGCCGGGGCGGTGCTGCTGCCCGGCCTGGCGGTGGACGGGGCCGGGATGCGGCTGGGGCGGGGCGGCGGCAGCTACGACCGGGTGCTGGCCCGGCTGACGGCCGCCGGGGCGCACCCTTCGCTCGTCGTGCTCCTGTACGACGACGAGGTGGTCGCGCGGGTCCCCTCGGAACCGCACGACCACCCCGTGGACGCCGTGGTCACGCCGGCCGGAGCGCGGCGCTTCGTGAACCCTCGATAGGCCTACGGTTTCAGCGTCAGCGTGTCGACGGTGGACGCGTCGACCGCGTCCGCCCCGAAGGACCAGTCGAGCAGTTCACCGTCGACCCACTTGTCGGTCTGATCGGTGTAGTGCGCGCTGAACGCGTGCCCGGAGGCTCCGCTGAGGTTGATCCAGCGGGACTTGTCCCAGTCCCCCACGTTGACGACCATCCGCATCGACGGCACCCAGACGACCTCGTAGCCGCTCGCCGCGTTCCAGCCGGTGGCGTTGACCGCGGCCTCGCCGCCGCCGAGGTTCCAGGGACCGCGGTTGAGCGCCCGCTGGAGCAGGCCGGGGCCTTCGGTGCCGAGGGTCTGGTTCTTCAGCGTCAGCCGGTGCAGGCGGCCCCAGCTCCAGGTGGAGATGTTCTTGCCGAGCTTGGAGGTCAGCTCCCAGCGGGCGTCCTCCATCGCCCGGGCGAACAGGTCGTCCCGGCTCTCCAGGGCGTCCTCGCGGCCCCGGGCGGGGGCCTTCCACCACTCGTTGTCCTGGTCGTCCACGATGTCGCGGACCACCTGGAACCAGCGGTCGCCGCCGTCCGGCTGCGCGGTGTCGCCGTCGCGCTGGCCGCACTCGCGGACGAGCTTCTTCTGCTGGTCGGCCGGGCCGCTGTTCTTGACCGGCGGCACGTTGATGCAGTCGCCCTCGACCCGCATCTCCTTGGGCAGCTTGTTGCCGAAGGTGAGCTTGAGGATGTTGCGCCAGACGCCGTTGAAGTACGCGGCGGCGGCCGAGTCGGGCTCCTGGGTGTAGTCCCAGCCCTCCAGCAGCTTCTGGGCCTCGCGGACGCTCGGGTCGGAGATGTTGATCTTCTTCAGCTCGGGCACCAGCAGCGCGGCGATCTCGCTGAAGTTGTCCATCTGCATCTTCTGCATGTCATCGGTCGAGACCTTCTCGCCACCCTTGATCTTCTGGGTCAGGAGGTCGTTGATCCGCTGACTGCGGGCGCCGTAGCCCCAGTCCTTGGTCAGGAGGTGGGGGTACTTCTCCTCGTCGATGACGGCCTGGTTGGCGGTGACGATGAAGCCGCGGTCCGGGTTGTACTCGTACGGCAGCTCGTCGAAGGGGATGTACCCCTCCCACGCGTACTTCGGGTCCCAGCCCGGCGCGGGCGCCGTGCCGTCGTAGCCCTTCGAGCGGACCGGGATCCTGCCGGGGGCCTGGTACCCGATGTTGCCCTTGGTGTCGGCGTAGATGAGGTTCTGCGAGGGGACCTCGAAGTTCTCGGCGGCCTTCCGGAAGGTGGTGAAGTCCTTGGCCCGGTTGAGCGCGAAGACGGCGTCCATCGACTTGCCGGGCTCCAGCGCGGTCCACTTCAGCGCCACCGCGTAGCCGTCGGCCCGGTCAGGTGCGGAGGTGCCGACGGGTGCCTTCTGGCCGACCTTGTCCAGTTCCTTGCTGCGGTCGGAGACCAGGGGGCCGTTGTTCGTCTCGCGGACGGTGATCGTCCGGTCCCTGCCGCCGGCGACCTTGATGGTCTCCTCGCGGGTCTTGAAGGACTTGTTCTCGCCGTCGTACAGGTAGCCGTCGCCCGAGACCTTCTCCAGGAAGAGGTCCGTGACGTCGGCGCCCAGGTTGGTGAGGCCCCAGGCGATGTCCTGGTTGTGACCGATGATCACACCGGGCATACCGGAGAAGGTGTAGCCGGCCGTGTCGTACTGGCAGGTCTTGGAGAGCTCCCGGCAGTGCAGTCCCATCTGGTACCAGAGGGAGGGCAGCATCGGCGCGAGGTGCGGGTCGTTCGCGAGCAGCGCCTTGCCGGACGTCGTGTGCTTGCCGTCGACGACCCAGGAGTTCGAGCCGATGCCGTTGCCGTTGGGGCCGAGCAGCGCCGGGATCTCGTCGAGGGTGTCGGAGAGGGCGGCCATCTGGGTGTTCAGCCCCTCGGTGGCGCCCTCGGGGGTCGTGGAGCCGATGTTGTCCGACGGGGTCGCCTCGGGGTCGAACTTCCCGGTGACCGGGGAGATCGCGCCGTTCTCGATGATCGGCTTGTTCCGCTTGTACGGGTAGCCGGGGTACAGGTCCTCGATCTGATCCTTGTCGAGACGGCTGGTCAGCAGCGAACGGTCGATCTCGTCCTGCATGTTGCCGCGCAGGTCCCAGGCCATCGCCTTCAGCCAGGCCACCGAGTCGACCGGGGTCCACTCGCCGGGCTTGTAGTCGTTGGTCAGCCCCAGAGCCGCGTACTCGACCGAGATGTCCCGGCCTTCCTTGCCCTTCAGATACGCGTTGACGCCCTCCGCGTACGACTGGAGGTTCTTCTTGGTGCTCGCGTCCAGGACCTCGTCGTACTCCTTCTGCGCCACCTTCCGCCAGCCGAGCGTCCGCAGGAAGGAATCGGTCTCCACCTGTCCGGAACCGAACATCTCGGAGAGCCGTCCGGACGTCATGTGCCGCCGGACGTCCATCTCCCAGAAGCGGTCCTGGGCCTGGACGAAGCCCTGGGCGCGGAAGAGGTCGGCGTCGGAGTCCGCGTAGATCTGCGGGATTCCGTAGGAGTCACGTTTGACCTCCACGTCGCCGGAGAGGCCGTCGAGAGTCATCGACCCGGTGGTCTGCGGGTACGAGGCCCGCACGGTGGATACGGACCAGTACGCCCCGTATCCGACACCCGCGACGAGCGCCAGCACCAGGACGAGCACGAGCAGGCGGGCGCGTCGCCCCTTCTTCCTGCCGGGCTTCTTCGCGTCGGAAGGGCCGGAAGAGGCGGTTGTGTTGGAGGGCATCGCTGTCCTTCGAGGGGCAGGGTGGTCCTGGGAGTGCAGGAGCAACCATAGGCGCAGCGGAGAAGCCACTCGGACGCGGTATAGGGATGCATCCATTTGCGTCTTCCTCGTACGAACACTCGAACCCGTCAAGGAATCGTTAAAGATTAGGTAAGGTAACGAAGTAACTGGCTGCCGGAGGACGATCCGGCAGGCGCACGCAGGGAAGGAACGGACCCTGACTGTCCACGCGCTCAACGAACTCCTGCTCGTCTGCTCGCTCGTCCTGCTCGTCGCCGTGGCGGCGGTACGGATCTCCTCACGCAGCGGGCTCCCCAGCCTGCTCCTGTATCTCGGCATCGGGATCGCCCTGGGGCAGGACGGCATCTTCGACGTCAAGTTCGACAACGCCGAGCTGACGCAGGTCTTCGGCTACGCCGCACTGGTCGTCATCCTGGCCGAGGGCGGACTCGGGGCGAAGTGGAAAGAAGTCAGACCCGTCCTGCCCGCGGCCGCGGTGATCTCGACCGTCGGCGTCGGCATCAGCGTGGGCATCACCGCCGCCGCCGCGCACTACCTGGTGGGCCTGGACTGGCGGCAGGCCCTCATCATCGGCGCGGTCGTCTCCTCGACCGACGCGGCGGCCGTCTTCTCCGTGCTGCGCAGGGTTCCCCTGCCGCCCCGGATCACCGGTGTCCTGGAGGCCGAGTCGGGCTTCAACGACGCCCCCGTCGTCATCATGGTCGTCGCGTTCTCCGCGGCCGGCCCGGTCGAGCACTGGTACATCCTGGTCGCGGAGATCGCCATGGAGCTGGCCATCGGCGCGGCGATCGGCATAGCGGTCGGCTGGCTGGGGTCCCTGGGGCTGCGGCACGTGGCGCTGCCCGCCTCCGGCCTCTACCCGATCGCCGTGATGGCCATCGCCGTCTCCGCGTACGCGGCGGGCGCCATGGCCCACGGCAGCGGATTCCTCGCCGTCTACCTGGCCGCGATGATCCTCGGCAACTCCAAGCTGCCGCACTGGCCCGCCACCCGGGGCTTCGCCGACGGGCTCGGCTGGCTGGCCCAGATCGGCATGTTCGTGCTGCTCGGCCTGCTCGTCACCCCGCACGACCTGGTCGACGACTTCTGGCCCGCCATCGTCGTGGGCCTGGTGCTGACCATGGTGGCGCGGCCGTTGTCGGTCTTCCTGAGTCTCGCGCCGTTCCGGCTGCCGGCCCGCGAGAAGGTCCTGATGTCCTGGGCCGGGCTGCGCGGGGCGGTGCCCATCGTCCTGGCGACCATTCCGATGGTGTCCGGGGTGGACGGCAGTACGAGAATCTTCAACATCGTGTTCGTCCTGGTCATCGTCTACACCCTGATCCAGGGCCCGACACTGCCCTGGGTCGCGAGCAAGCTGAAGATCGCCGACGACCCCGCCGAGGCCGCCGACCTGGGCATCGAGTCGGCCCCGCTGGAACGGCTGCGCGGACACCTGCTGTCGGTCGCCATCCCCACGAAGTCCAAGATGCACGGCGTCGAGGTGGGCGAGCTCCGGCTTCCGCCGGGCGCCGCGGTCACGCTGGTGGTCCGCGAGGGCACGAGCTTCGTGCCGTCCCCGGCGACGGTGCTGCGGCGCGGGGACGAACTGCTGGTGGTGGCCACCGATCCGGTGCGCGACAGGGCGGAGGAACGGCTGCGGGCGGTCGGCGAGGGCGGCAAACTGGCCGGCTGGCTGGGCACGGGCCGTTCCCCCGCTGCCGGCACACCCGGCATGGCGGGACCCCATGGCGGTTCCGCCATCCCCCAGGCGATGAAGCTGGCCAAGAAGCTCGGCGGTGCCGGCGCCAGAGACAACGGCAGCGGCAGCGGCAGCGACAGCGACACGAAGACGAGTCCGAGTCCCTGAGACCCACTGAGGCGACGACTCAGGGAATCGGCAGCGCACGCGTCGCAGATCACAGGCTGATACGGAAGTCCTGTACGCAATCACAGGCATACAGGGCTTCCTGCCTGTACGATTAAGGGCAAACCTGATCGACCAACTCTGTCTGATGCAGAGCTGGCGCGACCGTATGGCGGTCGTGGTGTCTCTTCGCCCGGCGTTTCTTCGCCGATTGCAGCGAGTCGCCCGGCATCTACCGCAGTTCCGCGCGAAGAGGACAGCTCTCGGCCGCTTCCGTCCGGCCCGCCCCACAAGGGCGCCGGGAAGCAGGGCCACCAGGCGGCAGAAAGGCAAGGACCGTGGCGACCACGGTCTCCGACCGCCCCGGATACGGGCAACTCCTGCGCACCCCCGGTGCGTGGACCTTCCTCCTCCCGGGCTTCGCCGCACGACAGCCCTTCGCGATGCTCACCATCGGCATCGTCCTCCTCGTGCAGCACACGACCGGCTCGTACGGCAGCGCGGGCGCCGTCGCGGCGGTCTCCGGCGTCTCCATGGCGCTGTTCGCCCCGCAGAGCGGCAAGCTCGCCGACCGCTTCGGTCAGCGCGCCGTCCTGCTGCCCGGGGTGCTTCTCCACACCGTCTCCGTGAGCGCCCTGACCGTACTGGCCCTGGCGGACGCACCCCTGTGGGCGCTTTTCGTCGCCGCCGTACCGACCGGCGCCTCGATCCCGCAGATCGGCCCCATGGTGCGGGCCCGCTGGGCGGCGATGCTGGGGGCGACCCCCGACCGGCCCGCCTCTCCGCTGATGTCCACCGCGGCCGCGTTCGAGTCGGTGACGGACGAGTTCACGTTCGTCCTCGGCCCGGTGATCGCCACCGCGCTCTGCACCGGCGTGCACCCGGCGGCAGGACTGATCACCGAAGCCGCCCTGACCCTGGTCGGCGGCCTCTTCTTCGCCGCTCAGCGCGCCACCCAGCCCGCCCCTCGCAACGCGGCCACCGCGGCCGAACCGCACGCCTCGGCGCTCTCCGTGCCGGGTGTGCGCGTCCTGGCCGTCGCCTTCCTGGGCATCGGCGCGGTCTTCGGCGGGATGCAGGTCTCGCTGACCGCGTTCTCCGAGGAGATCGGCCACCCCGGGGTGAACGGTGTCCTCTACGGAGTCTTCGCGGCGGGCAACATGCTGGCCGGCATCGCCTGCGGCGCCATCGCCTGGAAGAGCAGCCCGCGCCGACGGCTGATCGTCGGGTACGTGGCGCTGACCCTGACCGCGTCCGGCCTGTGGGCCGTCCACTCGGTGCCGCTGCTGGCCGGGCTCGGCCTGCTCGTCGGCCTCTGCATCGCCCCGGCGCTGATCAGCGGCTACACCCTGGTCGAAGCGCTGGTGCCCGCCACCGCCCGCACCGAGGCCTTCACCTGGCTGACGGGCGCCGTGGCGCTCGGACAGGCCGCGGCCGTGACCGTGGCGGGGCAACTCGCCGACACTCATGGCGCGAGCACCGGTTTCCTGGTGCCGCTGGCCGGAACCGTGCTGGCCCTGATGACCCTGCTGGCCCTGCGTTCGCGGCTGACTCCGAGGTCCTCGGGACGCACCGTCGCACGTGGGATCGGTCACCGCGAGCCGGTCACGGTGGACTGATTCAACGGAATACGTCAGTATGGAGCGTCGTTAGCACTCATTGAGTGAGAGTGCCAGGAGGAGCAAGTGCCGACCTATCAGTACCAGTGCACCGAGTGCGGCGAGGGCCTCGAGGCGGTGCAGAAGTTCACCGATGATGCCCTGACCGTGTGCCCGAGCTGCGACGGACGCCTCAAGAAGGTGTTCTCCGCGGTCGGCATCGTCTTCAAGGGTTCCGGTTTCTACCGGAACGACAGCCGTGGCTCCTCGTCGAGCAGCACGCCGTCGTCGACGGCCTCGAAGTCGTCCGACTCCGCGTCGTCCTCGTCGTCGGGTTCGGACACGAAGGCGAGCGCGTCGTCGTCGTCCTCTTCGTCCGGCTCCTCCTCGTCGTCGGCCTCCGCGCCGGCCTCGTCGAGCGGTACGTCGGCCGCCTGAGCCCGCGTACGCCCCACCTGCTTTTCACCGGACCCCGCCGAGGCCACTCGGCGGGGTCCGGGCGTTCGACCGGGGAATCGCTCCTCCGGATACGGTGACCGCATGGCGAACGCACTTGACGCAACGGGCTCCGGTACGGGTACGGCGGGTACCGGGAGTTCCGCGGAGATCGGTGTCATCGGCGGCTCGGGCTTCTACTCCTTCCTGGAGGACGTCACCGAGGTCTCCGTGGACACCCCTTACGGGAAGCCGAGCGACTCGGTCTTCCTCGGCGAGCTCGGCGGCCGGCGGGTGGCCTTCCTGCCCCGCCACGGACGCGGCCACCACCTGCCACCGCACCGCATCAACTACCGGGCCAACCTCTGGGCGCTGCGCTCGGTGGGGGTCCGGCAGGTGCTCGGCCCGTGCGCGGTGGGCGGGCTGCGGCCGGAGTACGGGCCGGGCACCCTGCTCGTCCCCGACCAGCTGGTGGACCGCACCAAGGCCCGCGTGCAGACCTTTTACGACGGTGAGACCCGGGCCGACGGAACCGTGCCGAACGTCGTCCACCTGGGCTTCGCCGACCCGTACTGCCCCGAGGGGCGCAGGGCCGCACTGACCGCGGCTCGCGGACGCGACTGGGAGCCGGTGGACGGCGGCACCCTGGTGGTTGTCGAGGGTCCCCGCTTCTCGACCCGTGCGGAATCGCGCTGGCACGCGGCGATGGGCTGGTCGGTCGTGGGCATGACCGGACACCCCGAAGCGGTCCTCGCCCGTGAACTGGGCCTCTGCTACACGACGATGACCCTGGTGACCGACCTGGACGCGGGGGCCGAGGCGGGCGAGGGCGTCTCGCACGAGGAGGTGCTCCAGGTGTTCGCGGCCAACGTGGACCGGCTGCGCTCGGTGCTGTTCGACGCGGTGGCCGGGCTGCCGAAGAGCGAGAACCGCAACTGCACGTGCGCCCACGCCCTGGACGGGATCGACACGGGTATCGCCCTGCCGTAGCGGGTAGCGCCCTGCCCGTAGCGGGTAGCGCCCTGCCCGTTTCGGGGATCACCGCCGCTCGGGCAGGGCGCACATCGCCGGAACGGGTGACGGGGTTATCCCCAGTGCGAGGACTGTCCACAGGCCTCAGCGGGATCTGCGTGGGCGGGGGAAAGTGAGGGGAGTCCGGCCGGGTCAACCGGTCCGGACTCCCCTTTCCCTTTCCTTCTCCCTTGCCCTCGTCCGCCCGAATCCAGGTGGTGCCATGTCCCCGTCCCCGTCGCCGCTCACGTCCACCC
>NZ_JAAXYC010000122.1 GCF_018619185.1 Streptomyces sp. McG3
CCCCACAGGGGCGCCGCCCCCGCCCGTACAGTCACGGCCACTCTCGCCAGCGACTGTCCTCCGCGCCCCACGTCCGTACCCCTCTCTCCACGACACCGCGTTGCCCGCGATGCTTCAGCGGTGCTTCTGGGCGCGGAGATCAGCGGCCGCAGATGAGCGATGCCTGAGAGATCCGTGAAAGGGCCGGGCGCGGGCCCTCACTCCACGAACAGACCGCGCGTCGCCGCCCGGGCGTCGAACTCCTCCAACCGGGCCTGGGCGTCGGGAAGTCCGTCGCACATCGCCTCCAGCAGCACCCGGCCGAGCAGCATCGGCGCGCAGACGGTGTCGAAGGAGAGCCCGGAGCCGATCGCCGCCGGGAGCAGCAGATCGCTGTGCTTGGCGACGGGCGCGAAGGCGGAGTCGGCGACCGTCACCACGG
Source organism: Streptomyces sp. McG3 (assembly GCF_018619185.1). Classification (GTDB taxonomy): domain Bacteria; phylum Actinomycetota; class Actinomycetes; order Streptomycetales; family Streptomycetaceae; genus Streptomyces. The sequence goes on from NZ_JAAXYC010000122.1 coordinate 422, forward strand.
TCAGCCCCTGGTCCCGGGCGTACGCGAGCGCGTCCACGCTCTCCTTGGGGTGGCGCGGCAGCGCGAAGCACATCAGGGCGGTGGCCCCGGCCCGGCGGGCGGAGTCGATCCGGTCGGGCAGCATGCTGCCGCCCTCGTCGAGGACCCGGACGTCGGGGTGCACCTTGGCGGCGAAGTACCCGAAGCCGCGCGCCTGCGAGGAGGCCGCGCGCAGCCCCAGCACCGGGAGCGGCCGGGAGCCGGCGAGCAGCCGGCCGGCCCGCTCGACGGGCGCGGGGTCGGCGAGTACGTCACAGAGGTGCTGGAGATTCTCGATCTCGGCGCGGACGGCCTGCTGGTACTCGTTGTACGTCTCCCCCGCGTCCTCCTGCTCCGCGTCGGCGGGCGCGACCTCGCGCAGGTGTCTGCGCAGCGCCGGATAGCCGTCGAAGCCGAGGGCGACGGCGAAGCGGGTGACGGAGGGCTGGCTGACCCCGGCCAGCTCGGCCAGCTCGACGCTGGAGAGGAAGGGGGCGTCGGCGGCCCTGCGGACCATGCAGTGCGCGATGCGCCGCTGGGTGGGCGTGAGCCGGTGCCCCTCGAAGAGCCGCTGCAACCGTGCGGCGGGGCTGCTCCCACTCATGCTGTCCCCTTGCTGGATCCGTCGTGCCACGACCGGCGCCGACCGTTCTATTCAGCCAGGAAGGTCGCTGTATGTCCATATGCAGGAGCGGGGCGGGGTCGGGACGGCACGGCGCCGACAGGGGGGGTTAACCCCACGAAACCTGGGGGCTAGCCCCACTGCGGGCGGGGGCTCGGCTCCGTACCGTCGTGGGCATGGAAGCCCGTGACCACGAGCTCAAGAAGGAGCTCGCCGCCACCCTCCAGGCCCGTGGCGAGCTGGGCGCGGAGTACGAGACCGCGCTCATCGACTCGTTCCTGGAGAAGGTCGAGCAGCGGCTCGACACCACGCTCGACCGCCGGGTCCGCCGTCAGCTCGCCGAGCAGCAGATGTCCGTCGCCCGGGGGGCGCGTCCGGCGGAGTCGTGGAGCTTCGGGGATCGGCACGGTCTGGGGATCGTCTCGCTGGTTCTGGCCGTCCCGCTGTCCGCGATCGGCGTCGCGAACGCCGGGATCGAGGGGCTGGTCGTGGCCTGGCTCGGCATCGTCGGCGTCAACGCGTTCCAGGCGGCGCGGGGCGGCGGCCTGTTCCGCCGCCGGGAGGAACGCGCACCGTCCGACTGGAGGGACTGAGCGCCGCCACGACCAACCACGGGCACGAGGCTCCCGGAGCGTGGCCGAGGCCCCGGGCATGACAGCGCGGCCGGACCCACGGGGGAGTCCGGCCGCGCTGTCGTGTGCGAAGCCTGTCGCGGGGACCGCCGCACCCCCGGTCACCCGGGGGGCGGGACGACGGCGGTCCCCGCGAGGGACGCGGTCCGGGTCAGGGCCGGGTGCCCGCGTCCGGGCGACGGTGGAGGTCCGGGAGCCGCTCCGTAGTCCGGTGTCGCCGTTCTGGGTGCCGGCGGGTTTCCCTGCCGACACCCACCAATGTGCCGGAGCCGTGTTAAGCGGGTGCTGCGCGGACGTGACGCGCTCGTACCGTTTTCGCGAAGGCCCGCCGCCGGCCCGTCGGGCACCTCGACCGGGCCCTGCTGCCGACCCGTGAGGCCTCGGCCGGGCTCCTGCTCCCGACCCGTCAGGGCTCTGCCGGGACCCTGCCACCGGCCCGTCAGACCTCGACCGGAACCCCGCTGCCGACCCGTCACGCCTCGGACCGGACCCGGCCACCGGCCCGTCAGACCTCGGCCGGGCTCCTGCTCCCGACCCGTCAGGCCTTTGCGGTGCCCGCGTCCTTGGCGAGGAAGGCCAGCAGGTCCTGCCTGCTCACGACACCCTTGGGCTTGCCCTCGACGAGCACGATCGCCGCGTCGGCCCCGTCCGTGCCACTGAGCACGGCCATCAGGTCCTCCACCGGTTCGCCGGAGCCGACCTGCGGCAGCGGAGCCGACATGTGCTTCTCCAGCGGGTCGGTCAGCGAGGCGCGCTGGGTGAACAGCGCGTCGAGCAGCTGCCGCTCCACGACCGATCCGATGACCTCGGCGGCCATCACGTCCGGGTGACCGGCGCCCGGCTTCACGATCGGCATCTGGGAGACGCCGTACTCGCGGAGCACCTCGATGGCCTCGCCGACCGTCTCCTCCGGGTGCATGTGGACGAGGGAGGGCATCGGGCCCTCCTTGAAGTCCAGGACCGCGCCGACGTTGGCGGAGGTGCCGGTGTTCTCCAGGAAGCCGTAGTCGGCCATCCACTCGTCGTTGAAGATCTTGCTCAGGTAGCCACGCCCGCTGTCGGGGAGCAGCACCACGACGACGTCCTCGGGGCCGAGCCGCCTGGCGACCTCCAGGGCCCCGACGACCGCCATGCCGCAGGAGCCGCCGACGAGCAGCCCCTCCTCCTTGGCCAGCCGCCGCGTCATCTGGAAGGAGTCCTTGTCGGACACCGCGACGATCTCGTCGGTGACGGTGCGGTCGTACGCGCTCGGCCAGAAGTCCTCGCCGACGCCCTCGACCAGATACGGCCGCCCCGAGCCGCCGGAGTAGACGGAGCCCTCCGGGTCCGCGCCGATGACCTGGACCGCGCCCTCGCTGATCTCCTTGAGGTAGCGCCCGGTGCCGCTGATGGTGCCGCCGGTGCCGACGCCCGCGACGAAGTGGGTGATCTTCCCCTCCGTCTGCTCCCACAGTTCGGGACCGGTGGTCTCGTAGTGCGAGCGCGGGTTGTTCGGGTTGGAGTACTGGTCGGGCTTCCAGGCGCCCGGCGTCTCGGTGACCAGCCGGTCGGAGACGTTGTAGTACGAGTCCGGGTGCTCGGGGTCAACGGCGGTGGGGCAGACGACGACCTCCGCGCCGTACGCGCGCAGCACGTTGATCTTGTCCGTGGACACCTTGTCCGGGCACACGAAGATGCACTTGTAACCCTTCTGCTGGGCGACGATGGCGAGGCCGACGCCCGTGTTGCCGCTGGTCGGCTCGACGATCGTGCCGCCGGGCTTCAGCTCCCCGCTCTGCTCGGCCGCCTCGATCATGCGCAGCGCGATGCGGTCCTTCACCGACCCGCCGGGGTTGAAGTACTCGACCTTGGCCAGGACCGTCGCCTGGATACCTGCCGTGACGTTGCGCAGCCTCACCAGCGGGGTGTTGCCGACAAGACTGATCATCGAATCGTGGAATTGCACCGTGTACTCCGGGATCTCCGAGATGGTCCGGCCCAGAGTATGCGTACAGGACGCACTCTGCGTACGGGAAGGAGTACACCGAGCCCCGAGCGGGGCAAGTAGGTACGTGTACGGCTGTACGGCGAGGAGGAGGTGGACCGGACTGTGTCGAGAGCAAGGGTGGCACGGCGGATCGCGGCGGGCGCGGCCTACGGCGGTGGCAGCATCGGGTTGATCGGTGCGGCGGCCGTGGGCGTGTTCCTGGCGGAGGTCCAGCTCGCGAAGAGGCAGGTGGGCGGCGGGACGGCTCCGGTCCCGCCGAGCGCGGACGGGCGGTACGGAGTGGCGTTCGCCGGGCCGAACGACGCGATGCGGCTCGGGATGCTCGGGGACTCGACGGCCGCGGGCCAGGGCGTGCGGCGGGCCGGGCACACCCCGGGCGCGCTGCTGGCCTCGGGGCTCGCGGCGGTGGCCGAGCGGCCGGTGGATCTGCGGAACGTGGCCCTGCCGGGGGCCAGGTCGGACGATCTGGAGCGGCAGGTGTCGCTGCTGCTGGCGGACCCGGCACGTGTCCCGGACGTCTGCGTGATCATGATCGGGGCGAACGACGTCACGCACCGGATGCCCGCGACCCAGTCGGTGCGCTGTCTGACGACGGCGGTGCGCAGGCTGCGGACGGCGGGGGCGGAGGTGGTCGTCGGAACCTGCCCGGACCTGGGCACGATCGAGCCGGTCTACCAGCCGTTGCGCTGGCTGGCCCGGCGGGTGAGCCGGCAGCTGGCGGCCGCGCAGACCATCGGCGCCGTGGAGCAGGGCGGGCGCACGGTGTCGCTGGGCGATCTGCTGGGCCCGGAGTTCGCGGCGAACCCGCGCGAGCTGTTCGGCCCGGACAACTACCACCCCTCCGCGGAGGGCTATGCCACGGCGGCCATGGCGGTGCTGCCCACCCTGTGCGCGGTGCTGGGCCTGTGGCCGGAGACCGACCGGCTGGACGGCGCACGCCGCGAGGACATCCTCCCGGTGGCGAAGGCCGCGTCCCAGGCGGCCCGGGAGGCCGGTACGGAGGTCACGGGGGCGCGCGCTCCCTGGGCCCTCCTCAAGCACCGTCGGCGACGGCGCCTGCCCGCCTCCACGGAACCCACTCCGCATCCGCACCCGGACGCCGCCCACGGGCACGCGTAGAGGCCGGCGCCACCCGGCAGGACGTCGGCGGGACTTGGGCAGAACACCCTGAGCAAGCGCTTAGAAAAGAGTCCCGCATCACACGGCCTGCCGGGTGACCCCGACGATACGTCCGGGTAACTTCCAGAGGAGTTCCGTCCGTCCACACAGCCTTCCAGCCCCTTGGAGCCGCGTGATGCCCGAAGCCGTGATCGTCTCTGCCGCCCGTTCGCCGATCGGCCGCGCCTTCAAGGGGTCCCTCAAGGACCTGCGCTCGGACGACCTGACCGCCACGATCATCCAGACCGCGCTGGCCAAGGTCCCCGAGCTGGACCCGAAGGACATCGACGACCTGATGCTGGGCTGCGGCCTGCCCGGCGGCGAGCAGGGCAACAACCTCGGCCGCATCATCGCCGTGCAGATGGGGATGGACCACCTTCCCGGCTGTACGGTCACCCGCTACTGCTCCTCCTCGCTGCAGACCAGCCGGATGGCGCTGCACGCGATCAAGGCGGGCGAGGGCGACGTCTTCATCTCGGCCGGTGTCGAGATGGTGTCCCGCTTCACCAAGGGCAACTCCGACAGCCTCCCGGACACGCACAACCCGCTGTTCGCCGACGCCGAGGCCCGCACGGCCGCCCGCGCCGAGGAGTCCGGCGCGAGCTGGCACGACCCGCGCGAGGACGGCCTCGTGCCGGACGCGTACATCTCGATGGGTCAGACGGCGGAGAACCTGGCCCGGTCCAAGGGCGTCACCCGCCAGGAGATGGACGAGTTCGGCGTACGGTCGCAGAACCTCGCCGAGGAAGCCCTGAAGAACGGCTTCTGGGAGCGGGAGATCACCCCGGTCACCACCCCCGACGGCACCGTGGTCGCCAAGGACGACGGCCCGCGCGCGGGCGTCACCATGGAGGGCGTGCAGGGCCTGAAGCCGGTCTTCCGCCCCGACGGCCTGGTCACCGCGGCCAACTGCTGCCCGCTCAACGACGGCGCCGCGGCCCTGGTGATCATGTCCGACACCAAGGCGCGCGAGCTGGGCCTGACCCCGCTGGCCCGGATCGTCTCCACCGGCGTCTCCGGCCTCTCCCCCGAGATCATGGGCTACGGGCCGGTCGAGGCGAGCAAGCAGGCGCTGAAGCGGGCCGGCCTGACCATCGACGACATCGACCTCGCCGAGATCAACGAGGCGTTCGCCGCCCAGGTCATCCCCTCCTACCGGGACCTCGGCCTGCCGCTGGACAAGGTCAACGTCAACGGCGGCGCGATCGCCGTCGGCCACCCCTTCGGCATGACCGGCGCCCGCATCACCGGCACGCTCATCAACAGCCTCCAGTTCCACGACAAGCAGTGGGGGCTGGAGACGATGTGCGTGGGCGGCGGCCAGGGCATGGCGATGGTGATCGAGCGGCTGAGCTGAGCCGCAGCGGAGGGTAGGGGTCGCGCGAGGTACGAGTGCGGCACCTGCCCGCAGCGGAGGGTAGGGGTCGCGCGAGGTACGAGTGCGGCACCTGCCCGCAGCGGAGGCGAGGCCCAGCGCGACCACCAGCACGAGCGGCTGAACCGAGGCCCGGGGGCCTCCCGCGCCCCGGGGGTTTCGAACCCCACCGAGCTCCGACCGTGACCGAATCTCCCCCAGGATGTGATCTGCGTCCCGGGGGAGAGTCGTTTCCGCAGGTCAGCACCGTTTTTGGGCTAAACATCGGACCGAAAGACCTGTCCATTTCGTGACGTAATGCACTGACAGCGCGTACCGGTACAGGTCAAGCTGATGTAGGAAGTCGGGGGTATCGATAGAAACCGGGAGTATGTCAGTGAGCGCCATGTCATTTGCCCTGTTGCTGACCACCGCCGCTGCCACGGCCGTCGGCGCCGCCGCACTGCACGCCGCTCACGGGCTGCGCAAGCAGGTCGCGGCGCTGCGCACGGAGCTGGCCGCCGGTCACGCCCTCCATGCTTCCGTGCCACCACAGAGCCGCAGTACGGCCACTCCCGCCGAGGAGATACGCGCGGCCGTCTCCGAGGCGCTCGCCGAGGAGCGCGAGCGCGAGCTGGCCGAGGCGCGCGCTTTCTGGGCCGCCCAGGAAGCCCGTGACGCCGCCGACGCCCCGTCCCTGCTGGGCGGCCTGTCCGGCCTCGGCGACGACGCCCCGTACTACCTGCCCCGGCAGGCCGACTTCGCCGGCCTGGAGTCGATGGACCTGGAAACGGCCGAGGCGATGGAGGAGCTCGCGGAGCTGAGCGAGCGGACCCTCGCGGAGCACGAGATCGGCGAGCTGACCGACCTCCCGGAGGTCGCGGAGTTCCCCGAGGACTCCCCCGAGCTGGCCGCCGCCCGCCGCCGCCACCCCTCGCACCCGGACTTCATCCCCGTACAGACACCGGTGGTCACCGACCACGAGCGCACCGTGAACCGGCTGGAGGAGCTGGCCGACACCGCGACCGAGCTGACCGACGTGCGGCCCGGCCCGCTGGGCACGCTCGACGTGTACGTCTTCGCCGACGGCACCACGCTCTGCATGACCCCCGGTCACCGCGAGACCGCCGAGCGCCTCGCCGACGCCCTGCGGGCGGGACGGCAGCCGGTGCTGCTGGGCGGTTCGGGAGTCTCGGGCGCCTACGCGCTGACCTTCTCCTGCGGCGAGGACAACGTGTACATCCTCGCCGACCGCGTCATCGCCTCGTTCTGACCGCCGGGCGCGGGCCCCTCGCACGCATCACGCGAACGTCCGCGCCACCGCTTCCCCGACATACCGCACGGCCTCGTCCAGCTCCTGGGACGGGGCCGTTTCCAGTGCCACGGCCAGGTCCCGCCCGGCGACGGCGAGTTGGTCGCCCACGGCGAACATCCCGGCGTCCGGCAGCTCACGCGGCTCGGCGTCCGGGTTCTCCAGGCGCTGGGCCCGGGCGGCGAGCTCGCGGGCCGCGACCAGCGCCTCGGCGGCCGCACCGCGCTGGAGGCGGCTCTGCGGGGCCGAGCGCAGGCGGTCGGCGAAACGGTCCACGGCCAGGATCAGGGGCGTCGTATCGAGCACCCTGCCGACCCTACGCGCCTCTCCCGCCCGGCTGCCGGCACCCCGGGGGTGCACGGAACGCGGAACGGCCCGCAGGCACGATGCCTGCGGGCCGTTCCGGTGTCGCGGGTCCTGCGGGTGTCACGAGGGCTCGGCGGTCGGTCAGTCGTCGCCGCTGAGGATCGCGACCAGGCGCAGCATCTCGATGTAGATCCACACCAGGGTCACGGTGAGGCCGAAGGCCGCCAGCCAGGACTCCTCGCGCGGAGCGCCGTACGCGATGCCGTCCTCGACCTGCTTGAAGTTCAGGGCGAGGATGCACGCGCCGATGACGATGGCCACGATGCCGAAGATGATGCCGAGCGCACCACTGCGGAAGCCGAGGCCGTCACCGCCGCCGAACACGGCGAACAGGAGGTTGACCATCATCAGCAGCGTGAAGCCGATGGCGGCCGCCATCACGAAGCCGTAGAAGCGGCGCGTGACCCGGATCAGTCCGGTGCGGTAGGCGATCAGCACACCGGCGAAGACCGCCATGGTGCCGATCACCGCCTGCATCGCGGCGCCGGGAGCCCAGTAGACACTGACGATGTTGCTGATGACGCCGAGGAAGACACCCTCGAACGCCGCGTACGTCAGGATCAGCGGCGGCGAGGGCCGGCGCTTGAACGAGTTCACCATCGACAGCACGAAGCCGATGATGGCGGCGCCGATGGCGACGCCGATCGCCGTGCCGACGTTCGCCTTGTCGACCGGCAGCATCCACCAGGCGGCGGTCGCGGCGACGATCACGGTGCCGAGCGTCATCGCCGTACGCGTCACCACGTCGTCGATGGTCATCACGTCGGGACGGGCGGGCGCCTGCGGGGCGCCCTGGATGTCCGTCTGCGCGTAGGGGTTGGTGGCGTACGGGTTGGCGGCGGTGCCCTGCGCGTACGGGTTGCCCGTCGCGGGGGCCCCGGCCTGCGGCGTCGCGTTGAAGCCCGCGTGGCCGTTGTCGCGGCTGAACCCCCGTCGCGAGAAGACCGGGTTGCTGCTCCTCATCTCACTCCTCCATGGCCACACTGCGTGGCCTTGCCACAAGAGTAATGGGTAGGCAAAAGAATCACCCTAGTGCCAGGGGAGGATCTTTGCGACGGCCTAGGGTGATGCCCGCCGAGGCCGTGGGAGAGCCGTCGTGCGAGACCGAAGTCACGGACCCGGGCGCCGGTCACGGCCTGGGCCGTCCGGGTCACGCACAGTGCGGCGCGTGGTGCCCGGAGCCGGACTCGAACCGGCACGCCCCCGAGGGGCAGCGAGGTTTAAGCTCGCCGTGTCTACGTTCCACCATCCGGGCGTGCCGCGCGACTCCGCGTTTGGCTACCGACCCTAACCGGGGGCGTCCCTCGATCAGCGGAACAGTGGCGCGATGTTGTCTTATTTTATTGACCGCTTGAGGGTCCGTCAGGACATCAGGCCAAGCTGACCACACGCCCGCGGCCGATCTTGGGCAGTCCGCGCACCGCACGGGAATGACGGAAAGTCGCCGCACTCGTACGGCCCAACGCGCCAGGTCCGCGCCATGCTTCGCCAGGGCATGCGCCACCCTCGCGTCCGGCCCCGCCCCGCCCCCGGGCGCGGCATCGCTCCGGAGGGCCCCGCCGGCCGCCGGCACCGCTCCCCGCCGGCGTCCCGGCGCACTCACGGTGGGTGACCACGGAGCCGTGGCCACCACTCCGGTCAGGGTCGATGTCATACCCGAGGAGGACGGATCCACGCCCCCGATGCGACTCAAGACGGCCTCGGGAACGGGCATCGGGAGTGACGACCGGGGCCGATCGGGACGTAACGATGGAGTAAGTCCCCGAGGCATGGCGTCAGCGCCCGCCTCAGCACGGCCCGTGCATCCGCATCACCCGAACCAGGAGCGTCCCTGTGACCACCACCCCCACCGTTCACCGCGCCACCGCGGTGGCTGCCCGCGCCACGGAGCTGTCGAAGGTCTACGGCGAGGGCGAGACGCAGGTCGTCGCCCTGGACCGGGTGACCGTGGACTTCCCGCAGGGCGAGTTCACCGCGATCATGGGCCCCTCGGGCTCCGGCAAGTCGACGCTGATGCACTGCGTCGCCGGGCTCGACAGCTTCAGCAGCGGTTCGGTGCGCATCGGCGAGACCGAGCTCTCCACGCTGAAGGACAAGCAGCTCACGCAGTTGCGCCGGGACAAGATCGGCTTCATCTTCCAGGCGTTCAACCTGCTGCCGACGCTCACCGCGCTGGAGAACATCACCCTGCCGATGGATATCGCGGGCCGTAAGCCGGACGCCGCGTGGCTCCAGAAGGTGATCGACATGGTCGGTCTCTCGGAGCGGCTGAAGCACCGCCCGACCGAGCTCTCCGGCGGTCAGCAGCAGCGCGTCGCCGTGGCCCGCGCCCTGGCCTCGCAGCCCGAGATCATCTTCGGTGACGAGCCGACCGGAAACCTGGACTCCCGCTCCGGCGCCGAGGTCCTCGGCTTCCTGCGCAACTCGGTGCGCGAGCTGGGCCAGACCGTGGTGATGGTGACGCACGACCCGGTCGCCGCCTCCTACGCGGACCGGGTCATCTTCCTCGCGGACGGCGCGGTCGTCGACCAGATGATGCACCCGACCGCCGACGGGGTCCTCGACCGGATGAAGGCGTTCGACGCGAAGGGCCGCACGAGCTGACGCCGTCGGCGGCCGGCCGACACCGCCGCCGCACCGGCTGACGCGGGCACCCGCCGAACCCCGGCCGCCGCCCCCGCGCGTCCCCGTCCCCCTTCCGGAACCCATCCCAGGACACACAGACATGTTCCGTACCGCCCTGCGCAATGTGCTCGCGCACAAGGCCAGGCTGCTGATGACCGTGCTCGCCGTCATGCTCGGCGTAGCGTTCGTCTCCGGCACCCTGGTCTTCACCGACACCCTCGGCAACGCCTTCAGCAAGCAGTCCGCCAAGAGCTACGACAACGTCGCCGTCTCCATCGAGACGTTCGCCGGCGACGACGAGAAGACCGCCGGCATCGACGGCGCCACCCTGGAGAAGATCCGGGGCCTGGACGGCGTGGCCTCCGCCACCGGCCGGGTCAACGGCTTCGCCGGGGTCGCCGACCCGGACGGCAAGCTGATCGGCAACGGCTGGTCCAACACCGGCGCGAACTTCGCCCCCGGCAAGGACGGCAAGGACGCGAGCTATGTCTTCACCGACGGCTCGGGCCCGGCGAAGAACGGCACGATCGCGCTCGACAAGGACACCGCGAGCAAGGGCAAGTACCGCGTCGGCGACCCGGTGCGGGTCGCGACCAACGGCCCGGTGAAGGAGTACACCCTCTCGGGGATCTTCACCACGGAGGACGGCGCGGTCAACGCGGGCGGCAGCCTCGTGCTGTTCGACACCCCGACCGCCCAGAAGCTCTACCTCAAGCCCGGGGTCTTCCAGAACGCCACGGTCTCCGCCGCGGGCGGCGTCTCCGACCAAAAGCTGCTGGCGGAGATCGAGCCGCTGCTGCCCAAGGACGCCACCGCGCAGACCGGCAAGGCGCTGGCGGACCAGCAGGCGAAGGACATCGAGTCCGGCCTGACCAGCCTCAACACCATGCTGCTGGCCTTCGCGGGCATCGCGCTGTTCGTCGGCGTCTTCCTCATCGCCAACACCTTCACCATGCTGATCGCCCAGCGGACCCGTGAGCTGGCCCTGATGCGGGCCATCGGCGCCACCCGCCGCCAGATCAAGCGCTCGGTGCTGCTGGAAGCGGCCGTCGTCGGCACGCTCGCCTCGGTCATCGGCTTCGCCCTCGGTCTCGGCCTCGCCACCGGCCTGCGCTCCGCGATGGGCCTCCTGGGCGGCAAGATCCCCGCGGGACCGCTGATCGTCTCGCCGACCGCCGTCCTCTCCGCCTTCGCCGTCGGCGTCCTGATCACCGTGCTGGCCGCCTGGCTGCCCGCCCGCCGGGCCGCGAAGATCGCCCCGGTGGCCGCCATGAGCAGCGTGCACGCCACCGCCTCCACCAAGTCCCTGATCGTACGGAACTCCATCGGCGGCGTGATCGCCCTGCTCGGCGCCGCGGGGATCGTCGGCGGAGCGGCGGCCGGCGGCACGTCCGGCAGGCAACTGGTCGCGGGCGGCGCGTTCTTCGCCCTGATCGGCGTCATCATCCTGATCCCGCTGCTCTCGCGCCCGGTCATCGCGCTGGTCCGGCCGCTGCTGAAGAAGGTGTTCGGCGTCTCGGGGAAGCTGGCCTCGCAGAACGCGGTCCGCAACCCGCGGCGCACCGGAGCCACCGCTTCCGCGCTGGCCATCGGGCTGACCCTGGTCACGGGCATCTCGGTGCTCGGCGTCACGCTCGGCCAGGCCATCGACAAGATGACCACGGACAACATCAAGGCCGACTACCTGATCTCGATGGCCAGCGGCGACTCGCTCGACGAGTCCGCGCTCACGGCCCTGTCGAAGGCCGACGGCGTCGCCGCGCTCTCCCCGCAGCAGGCGGCCTGGTTCGAGGTCGACGGCGAGTACCAGTCGGCCTCCGCCGTCACCCCGGGCGACGTGGAGAAGGTCTTCTCCCTGACGACCGTCTCCGGCTCGCTCGGCTCGCTCAAGGACGGGCAGGTGGCGGTCGGCTCGAAGACCGCCAAGTCGAACGGCTGGAAGACCGGCGACACGCTCCCGGTGAAGTTCGAGGACGACAAGAAGGGCGAGGTGACGGTCGGGGCGCTCTACAAGGAGAACGAGTTCCTCTCGCCCTTCGTGATCCCGAAGGAGCTGGCGGACCAGCACAGCTCCTCCTCGCGCCCCGAGATCCGCGAGATCTGGATCAAGGCGGACGGCGGCGCGAGCAAGGCCAACGAGCAGTCCATCGTGGACGCGCTCGGCGACAACCCGGCGATGAGCGTCATGGACCGGCAGGACATCCGTGACATGTTCGGCGGCTTCATCAACACCGCCCTGAACATCATGTACGGGCTGCTCGCCATGGCCCTGCTGATCGCGATCCTCGGGGTCGTCAACACCCTCGCGATGTCGGTGTTCGAGCGGCAGCAGGAAATCGGCATGCTCCGCGCGATCGGCCTCGACCGGGGCCGCGTCAAGCGGATGATCCGTCTGGAGGCCGTCGTCATCTCGCTCTTCGGCGCGGTGATCGGGGTCGGCCTCGGGGTCTTCCTGGGCTGGGCGATCGGCCGGACGCTGTCCGCCGACATCCCCGGCTACGCCCTGGTCATCCCGTGGGACCGGCTCGGCGTCTTCCTGCTCCTCGCCGCCCTGGTCGGCGTCCTCGCCTCGCTGTGGCCCGCCCGCAGCGCCGCGAAGCTCAACATGCTGACGGCGATCAAGACCGAGTAGCCCGGGCCCGGGGGGGCCGTGGGGACGACGAGGGGCCGGTGCACCGCTGGAAAGCGGGGCGCCGGCCCCTCGCCCTGTGCCGTGCGCGTACGGGTCAGGCGCCCGGACCCTCCGTCCAGGTGCGGGCGCGCAGCGGCATCCGGGAGCCGCCGCCGTCCAGCGGGCGCACCGCGAGGATCTGGTTGACGCCGATCCTGTTGTGCTCGAAGGAGAGCGCCGAGGCGGCCATGTACAGCCGCCAGACCCTGGCCCGGCCCGGGGAGGTGGCGCGTACCGCCCGCTCCCAGTGCTGCTCCAGGTTGGCCACCCACCGCCGCAGGGTCAGCGCGTAGTGCTCGCGCAGCGTCTCGACGTCCCGGGCCTCGAAGCCGGCCTCCTCCAGGGTGGCCAGGGTGCGGCCGAGCGGGGCCAGTTCGCCGTCGGGGAAGACGTAGGCGTCGATGAACGCGTCGATGCGGTAGCCGTCCTCGTCCTTCTCCGGGCGGCGGGCGATCTGGTGGTTCAGGAGGCGTCCGCCGGGCTTCAGGAGGGCGTAGAGGTCGTCCGCGTACTCGCGGTAGCGGACCGATCCGACGTGTTCGGCCATGCCGATCGAGGAGATCGCGTCGTACGGGCCGTCGCGGACGTCCCGGTAGTCCTGGACCCGGATCTCGATCCGGTCGGTCAGGCCCTCCTCGGCGATGCGCTTGCGGGCGTGGGCGGCCTGCTCGTGGGAGAGGGTGACGCCGGTGACCTGCGCCCCGTACGTACGGGCGGCGTGGATGGCCATGGAGCCCCAGCCGCAGCCGACGTCCAGGAGCCGGTCGCCCGCCCCCAGGCCGAGCTTGCGGCAGACCAGGTCGAGCTTGTCGCGCTGGGCGTCCTCCAGGGTCCCCCCGTCCTGCCAGTAGGCGCAGGAGTAGACCATGGAGGGGCCGAGCACCAAGGCGTAGAAGGCATTTCCGACGTCGTAGTGGTGGCTGATGGCCTCCTTGTCGCGGCGTCTGGTGTGCAGCGGGCCGGTGCGGCGGCGCACCTCCTCGGCGGGCGGGGCCGGGGGCGGCCAGGGGCCGGCGAGGTCGAGAAGGCCGCGGGCGAAGGCGCGGACCTTGGGGTCGCGGACCGGGTGGACGGAATCCTTGGCGTCGGCGCCCCGGTCCCAGAGCAGCCCGGCCAGATGGCCGAGCGCTTCGTACAGGTCGCCCTCGATGTCGATCTCCCCCGCCACCCAGGCGCGGGCCAGGCCCAGTTCGCCCGGCTTCCAGAGGAGCCGGCGCAGGGCGCGTCGGTGGCGGATCACGAGGACCGGGGCGCCGGGCGGCCCCGATTCGCTGCCGTCCCAGGCCCGGATACGGACCGACAGGGGTTCCGAGAGCAACTCTTCGGCAAGAGCGGTCAGCCGCGACGCGGCGTCTGCCATGGCGCACACCTCCGTGGTGTTTCCCCGACAAGCACAACAAGCACAGGCGAACAGACATGCTCGTAGCCCCGCCGCGACACCCCGGTGGCGTGGCGAGGTACACCTGCGTCAACTGTCCTCGCACTCTCCGTCATCCCGCTACCGGGCAACGAAACGGCAAAATGCTTGTACGCACCATCCATATGGGCGGGGACAGGCCACGGCCCGCCGTCCGGCCCCGGCCCGGGTCCCCACCCGGATACGCCGAAGGGGCCGTCCGCACCACGGATGGCGGACGGCCCCTTCGGGCGTCGTACGGTGCGCTCCCCGCGGAGCGCTTCACCGGGGGGTCAGGAGGCCTTGGCCTTCTCGCCCTCGGGCTTGGCGACGGCCGGAGCCGGGGCCGGCTTGGCGGCCTCGTAGAACTCCTCGCGCGGCGTCTCCATAGCGCCGAGCGAGACGACCTCGCGCTTGAGGAACATCGCCAGCGTCCAGTCGGCGAAGACCCGGATCTTGCGGTTCCACGTCGGCATGGCCATGCCGTGGTAGCCGCGGTGCATGTACCAGGCGAGACGGCCCTTGAGCTTGATCTTCACCTTGCCCATGACGATCATCGCGACGCCCTTGTGCAGGCCGAGACCGGCGACCGCACCCTTGTTGGCGTGGCTGTACTCCTTCTGCGGGAAGCCCCGCATACCGGAGATCACGTTGTCGCCGAGGACCTTCGCCTGACGCAGCGCGTGCTGGGCGTTGGGCGGGCACCAGGCGTTCGGGTTGCCGGCGCGGCGGCCGATCATGTCCGGCACCTGGGCGTTGTCGCCCGCGGCCCAGATGTAGTCGGTGCCCTGCACCTGGAGCTTCTCCGAGGTGTCCACGTGGCCGCGGGGGCCGAGCGGCAGGCCGAAGCGCGCCAGCGCCGGGTTCGGCTTCACACCGGCGGTCCACACGATGGTGCTGGAGTCGACCTCCAGGCCGTTCTTCAGCACCACGTGGCCGTCGACGCAGGAGTCCATCGAGGTGGAGAGGTAGATCTCCACGCCGCGGCTCTCCAGGTGCTCCTTGCCGTAGGCGCCCAGCTTCGGGCCGACCTCGGGAAGGATCTTGTCGGCGGCGTCGACGAGGATGAAGCGCATGTCCTCGCGCTTCACGTTGGTGTAGTACTTCGCCGCGTCGCGGGCCATGTCCTCGACCTCGCCGATGGTCTCCGCGCCGGCGAAGCCGCCGCCCACGAAGACGAACGTCAGCGCCTTGCGGCGGACGTCCTCGTCGGTCGTGGAGTCAGCCTTGTCCAGCTGCTCCAGGACGTGGTTGCGCAGGCCGATGGCCTCCTCGACGCCCTTCATTCCGATGCCCTGCTCGGCGAGGCCGGGGATCGGGAAGGTACGGGAGACCGCGCCCATCGCGATGACCAGGTAGTCGAAGGGCAGCTCGTAGGCCTCGCCGACGAGCGGCGCGACCGTGGCGACCTTGCGGTCCTGATCGATGGTCGTGACACGACCGGTGAGAACCTCAGCCTTGGGCAGCACGCGTCGCAGCGGGACGACGACATGCCGAGGCGAGATGCTGCCTGCGGCAGCTTCGGGGAGGAAGGGCTGGTACGTCATGTACGACCGCGGGTCGACGACCGTGACGGTCGCCTCTCCGTATCGCATCTTCTTCAGAATGCGACGAGCTGCGTACAGGCCTACGTACCCACCGCCTACAACGAGGATCCTGGGACGCTCCGTGGTGCTCATGCCATCGAGTATCCACCCCGCCCCAGGGGGGTGCTCGTGAGCCCCTTCACAAGGATTGGGCGACCCTCTGCTACACTTCGCCGCCCACGTGACCCAGGTCATGGGTACGAAAGGGAACCACAGCACCGCGGGAAACGTTGTTCACCGCTTGTGAGCTGGCCCTTGACCCTTCGGGACGGGTGGACCACCCCTCCCCTTCATACGGACGCAACGCTCCCGGAACGCGTGCGCGACACCTCCGCGCGCCCTCCTAGGCGACCGGTTCCGGCCTGATGGGCCCCAACGGCGACCAACCGGGCCCAATTCCTTGTGAAGAAGTTCACGAAGTTTCCGGCGGCGTGTCTCCGGAGGGGTCCCCCGGACGGCCCGGAAGGGCCGGATCGGGGCTCAACAGTGCAGGTGACGATGCGATTGAGCGGGCAGCCGGAGGGCTGCCCGCCCGGCTGCGCGGCGCTCCGGGCGAGGCCGTCGAGGACGCGGTCCGAAGCGCTACCGAAGGTCCTCTGCCGCTGTCCAGGCAATCCCGTCGAGGATGTCGTGCTCACTGACGACGACCTCGTGGGCTCCCGTCCGCTCCATCACGGCGAGCAGGACGAGCGCCCCCGCCCCGATCACGTCGACCCGGCCCGGGTGCATCACGGGGATCGCCGCGCGCTCGTCGTGGGTGGAGCGGAGCAGGTGCTCGGTGATCGCGCGGACCTGGCCACGGGTGACCCGTGCGTGGTGGATGGCCCCGGAGTCGTACTCCGGCAGTTCCAGCGCGATCCCGGCGATCGTCGTGACGGTGCCCGCCAGACCGACGAGGGTGCCGGCCCCCTTGAGCTCCACGGCCTGCTCGGCGAGGTCGAGCGCGGCGTCGACGTCCGCGCGGATCGCCGCGGCCCGCTCGTGGCTGGGCGGGTCCATCACGGTCCCGTCCACGACCAGATGACGCTCCGTCATCCGTACGCAGCCGATGTCCACGGACCGGGCCGCCTCCACCCGGTCCGAGCCGAGGACGAACTCCGTGGAACCGCCACCGATGTCGACGACCAGATACGGCTTCTCCAGGTGGTCGCTGCCCGCCAGCTCCTTGGTGGCCCCGTCGAAGGAGAGCTGCGCCTCCTGGTCGCCGGTGATCACCTCGGGCTCGACGCCGAGGATGTCCCGGACCCCGGCCACGAAGTCGGCGCTGTTCTCGGCGTCGCGCGAGGCGGAGGTGGCCACGAAGCGGATCCGTGTCGCGCCGAGCTCCTCGATGGCCGCCGCGTACTCACGGCAGGCGGCGAACGTCCGCTCCAGCGCCTCGGGGGCGAGCCGGCCGGTCCGGTCCACGCCCTGGCCGAGGCGGACGATCGTCATCCGCCGGTCCAGCTCGGTGAAGGAACCGGTGGCGGGGTCCACGTCGGCGACGAGGAGCCGGATGGAGTTCGTACCGCAGTCGACGGCGGCGACCCGGGTCATGCGTCCCGCCCCTCGGCGGGGCCGTCCAGGGGGCGGGAGGCGAAGTGGCCGCCGTCGCCCTCCTCCACCGTCCATCCGTCGCCCTCGTCCGGCGTCGCGCAGGGCGTGACGCAGGGGCCCTTGGCCCACCACTCGGGCAGCATCGCGATGGCCTCGTCGCCCAGCGGGTTGACCCCGGGGCCGGCGGCCAGCGAGTGGCCGACCAGGACGTGCAGGCACTTCACCCGGTCCGGCATGCCGCCCGCGCTCGGGAAGCCCTCCAGGACCTCGATGGCGTCGCGGCGGGTGATGTAGTCCTCGTGCGCGGCCCGGTAGGCGTCGGCCAGCTCCGGATCGGTCTCCAGACGGGCCGTCATCTCCCTCATGACCCCGTTGGCCTCCAGCGTGCCGATCGCCGAGGCCGCCCGGGGGCAGGTCAGGTAGTACGTCGTCGGGAACGGCGTGCCGTCCTCCAGACGGGGCTGGGTCTCCACCACGTCCGGGTTGCCGCACGGGCAGCGGTGCGCGATGGCGCGCAGACCGCGCGGCGGACGGCCGAGCTGCTGCTCGAACGCGGCGATGTCCGCGTCGGTGGGCTGGGTGGACTCGGTCTGCGGAGGGGGCGTTTCCATGCCTGCCTTGGTTCTGCTCGGAAGCTCGTAGAGGTGGATGTCTCGTGGAGGTGGATGTCTCGTGGAGGTGGATGTGCGGGTCGGTCAGTCGCGGTCGGCCCGGTCGGCGCTGTCCACGCCGTCCCAGAGGTTCGAGTGCCACGGCCGGTCGCTCGCGCCCGACTCGCCGCGCCGGTCCTGGGCCGCGTCGGGGTCGGCCACGGTGTAGCCGGTCTCCCCGGGGAGGACGTAGTGGAGGTGCTGGCGGGCCAGCCGCATGATGTACGCGTCGTCCTGGAGCCGCGCCTTCTCGTCCCGCAGCTCCTCGGTGCGCCGCTCCGCCTGCTGCGAGAGCCGCTCCTGCTCGGCGATCTCGTCGCGCTGGGAGACGTACTGCCGCATCGGGTAGGCGAGCGCCACCACCAGGGAGCAGACCACCAGCGCCAGGAACGCGGCCCGGCCGGTGAGCCGGGAGCGGCGGGCCTGGCGGCGGTTCTGGGACCGGTACACGCGGGCCGCGGTCTGCTCGCCGAGCAGTCGCAGCCTGGTCGCGGTGGAGAACCGGTCGCGATCCTTCCCGGCCATGTCTCCCGCCTCCCCGTCACATACGTCCGTCCCCGCACACGGTACGGGACCGGGTGCGGGGACGGGCGGAGGCTACCGTCTTGACGCTACGGGTCAGCCCTTGAAGCGCGGGAAGGCGGAACGGCCCGCGTACACCGCGGCGTCGTCGAGGATCTCCTCGATGCGCAGCAGCTGGTTGTACTTGGCGACGCGGTCCGAGCGGGCCGGGGCGCCGGTCTTGATCTGGCCGCAGTTCACGGCGACGGCGAGGTCGGCGATGGTGACGTCCTCGGTCTCGCCGGAGCGGTGCGACATCATGCACTTGAAGCCGTTGCGCTGGGCCAGCTCGACGGCGTCCAGGGTCTCGGTCAGCGAACCGATCTGGTTGACCTTCACGAGCAGGGCGTTGGCGGAGCCCTCCTCGATGCCGCGGGCCAGACGCTCGGGGTTGGTGACGAAGAGGTCGTCGCCGACGATCTGCACCTTGGCGCCGATGCGGTCGGTGATGACCTTCCAGCCGGCCCAGTCGTCCTCGTACAGCGGGTCCTCGATGGAGACCAGCGGGTACGCGGAGACGAGCTCCTCGTAGTACTCGGTCATCTCGGCGGCCGAGCGGGACTTGCCCTCGAACTCGTAGACGCCGTCCTTGTAGAACTCGGACGCGGCGACGTCGAGCGCGAGCGCGATGTCACGGCCCGGGACGTAACCGGCCTCCTTGATGGCCTCGACGATGAGGTCCAGGGCGGCGCGGTTGGACTCCAGGTTCGGGGCGAAGCCGCCCTCGTCGCCGAGTCCGGTGGACAGGCCCTTGGTCTTGAGGACCTTCTTCAGCGTGTGGTAGACCTCCGCGCCCCAGCGCAGGGCCTCGGAGAAGGACTCCGCGCCGATCGGGGCGATCATGAACTCCTGGACGTCCACGTTGGAGTCGGCGTGCGAGCCGCCGTTCAGGATGTTCATCATCGGAACGGGCAGCAGGTGCGCGTTCGGGCCGCCGAGGTAGCGGAAGAGCGGCAGGTCGGACGCCTCGGAGGCGGCGTGCGCGACGGCCAGCGAGACACCGAGGATGGCGTTCGCGCCGAGCGAGGCCTTGTTCTCGGTGGCGTCGAGGTCGAACATCGCCTGGTCGATGAGGCGCTGCTCGGTGGCGTCGTACCCGACGAGCTCCGGGCCGATCTGCTCGATGACGGCGAGGACGGCCTTCTCGACGCCCTTGCCCATGTAGCGGTTGGGGTCACCGTCGCGAAGCTCGATGGCCTCGAACGCACCGGTGGAGGCACCGGACGGAACGGCAGCACGGCCCGTGCTGCCGTCGTCGAGGCCAACCTCGACCTCGACCGTGGGGTTGCCCCGGGAGTCGAGGATTTCCCTGGCTACGACGACGTCGATGGACGGCACGAGGCATCTCCTTCTGGGATCTGACACTGGTTGTGCAGGGTCACTGTGGCCTTGCGACACGAGCCTATCGGGCCCGGCCGCGTCGGCCAGCCGACCGCCCGCCTCCTGGGACGAAAAAGGACCCAAGGACCTGCATCACGGGACAAAACTCTAGAAATCTACTGAGCGGTAACGACAAGAGGTGAACGCATGCGTGCCATCGGCGCCCGCCGCTCACGAAGAACCCGGCCCGGCGCGCTGGGGGGATGAGCGCGCCGGGCCGGGAAGCCGTGCGAGGAGAAGTGCCGCCGGACGCTTCTCCTCCGGGGAGGAGAGACGGCGGTTACTTCAGGTGGAGCTGCTGACCCGGGAAGATCAGGTCCGCTTCCTTGACGATGTCGTCGTTGAGCTCGAAGAGCTTGCTCCAGCCGCCCTTGACGTCCTCCGCCTCGGCGATGGTGCTCAGGGTGTCGCCGGCCTTGACCTTGTACTCGCCGTCGCCCTTCTGGACCTTCTCGCCGGTCGGGGTGGTGACGGTCTTCTTGCTCTCGGCCTTGGGGGCCTCGCGCTGCTCGGAGCGCGTGGTGGGCTGCTCGGCCTGACGCTCGGGCTGCGCCTGCTCGGGCTTGCTCTCGCCGGAGCCCGAGCCGGTGTTCACGCCCGGGTCCACACCGTCGTTGGTGAGGCCGCCGGCGCCGGCGCAGGCCCAGGCGCCCGGACCCTGGAGGTCGAGGAGCTTCTCGGCGGCGGCGATCTGCTGGTCCTTGGAGGCCAGGTCGGCACGGGAGGCGTACTGCGTACCGCCGGCGGCGGCCCAGCTGGACTGCGAGAACTGGAGTCCGCCGTAGTAGCCGTTGCCGGTGTTGATGGACCAGTTGCCGCCGGACTCGCACTGGGCGACGGCGTCCCAGGTCTCGACGGAGGCGGCGGAAGCGTTGGTCGCGCCCATCAGCGGGATGGCGACGGCGGCACCGGTGACACCCGCGAGGGTGGCGATACGGGTGGCCTTGGACGGGCGGCGGTGCTTGCCCTTGCTGTTCAGCAGCATGGAACGAATCTCCTCACCGACGCCTACGAGGTGAGCTGTCGGGTTCGGGCTGATGAGTTGCCCGGTCGCGCGGTGCTGCTCGCGACTTCACCCCAAGCCGGTCCCGTACGTCCCCGTCGGTTCGACGAGGCGTCCGGACCCGGCGGCTTACCTGGGTCCCCCGCTCCTGCCTACGGCGCTTACGCGTCTGTTCCCTTCGACCGACGGCAGGATTCGGCGTGACGGTCGACGGGGCCCGCGGTGCGAGCGGTTCCGACCGTAAACACAGGCAACCCCGACATTCAAAGATGGACATAGGGGGCAATCAACCCGAACTCACCGTGGCCAGCGGCTCGTTTCCGCAGGTGGGGGGCGATTCGCCCGGACCGACCGGACGAAACACGCCAGTTGAAGCAAAGAGACCCATGTCTCACTTACGCAAAAGTGGACATAGGTCTCTTAACTGCCTGGATTTTCGGGGTGTTTTCCCGATTTCGATCAGTTGGCGGCGGGCGTCTCGGCACCCTCCGGCGCGGCCGGGCCCGCATCCTTGCCGGCGTCCTGATCCAGGCCCAGGTCCAGGTTCTGGCCGGGCAGGATCAGGTCCGGGTCGGAGCCCAGGAGGTCCTTGTTCGTCTCGTACAGGCCGGTCCAGCCGCCGGGGATCTCCTGGGCGTCGGCGATCGCCCAGAGGTTGTCCCCGGGCCGCACCGTGTACCCGTCGGCGGTCACCGCGCCACCGTCCCGCGCGTCGCCCTCACCGCGCGAGGCGTGCCGGCCGGACTCACGGGGGCCGTCCTTCTGGCCCGCGTCGGCCTCCTCGGGCGCCGGGGCACCCCGGTGCTTGCCTCCCTTGCCGTCCTCGCCCGTCGAGGCGTCGGGGGCGGTGGAGGGGTCCGAGGCGTCGGGGGC
>NZ_JAAXYC010000123.1 GCF_018619185.1 Streptomyces sp. McG3
GGCTTCGGCGGCGGGTTCCGCTTCCGGTTCCTTCACGGCGTCCGGGGTCGTACGCGCCACGGCTTCCGAGCGGGTGGGAACACCGGCCGACCTCGACGGCACCAGTTCTTCGGTACGCGGACGGGGCTCGTCCGGGAGGTCGGCGGGGGTGCCGGAAGCCGTTCCGCTTTCCGCCGCACCCGTCCTGGCGTCGCGCCGGGCGAGGACCCGCAGGAGAAGGGGGCGTACGGCCTCGCCCACGAACAGCGCCAGCGTCAGGTAGAGCAGACAGGCCAGCCAGAGGAAGCCCGGCCAGGCCAGCACCTGCTGGAGCCAGAAGGGGGCGCCCACCCGGCCGGACGTCATGGCGCCGACACTCAGCAGGGGCAGGACGAAGGCCGCGACGGTGCCCGCCCGGCGCAGCGGGCTGCCCGGCGCCGTCGTGTCACCGACGAAGCGGCGCCACAGATACCGGTGCACGGCGCCGAGCAGCGCCAGCACCACGAGCCCCACCAGAGCGAAGACCACTGCTGCCATCCGAGCTTCCCCATGTTCCCGTCGTCATGCGCGGTCGTCGCGCAAAGCCCGGACTCCGCGCAACCCGATCACGCCGACCGCCGTCCCCAGAGACAAGGACGTGATGGCGAGCAGCAGGTGCACCCAGAAGTACCCGGTCGGTTCGCCCGCGTCGTCGAAGGCGAGCCCGCTGCCGTCCTGCCACAGGTTCTTGACGAAAGTGATCCAGATGAACCAGCTCCACACCCCGAACGCGAGCAGGAACCAGGACACGCGGCGGCTGAGCTTCATGGGTCCAGTATCGCCGCCGCCTCCCGGCCCCCTCCCCCGGGGTGGCGTCCGAACGGGGCCGTCCCGGCGTTCCCTGCGGCGGGTCAGCCGGTCCGGGTCCGCATCCACATCTTCGCCCTGTACGTTTCCGACCGTGCCTGCTCTGAAAAAGATCGCCATCACGGTCACCACCGCCGCCTTGTTGTCCGGTTTCGTCCTGAGTCCCGCCGTTGCGGCCGACAAGGACAAGAGCGACGACAAACAGCCCAAGCCGCCGAGCACGATGTCGAGCCTCGGCGGGGAGCAGCTCGGCAAGGCCGGCACCCAGGTCAATCTGGGCGCGGGGGCGCCGGTGCTGCCCAAGGAGCTGACCGGTCGGTCCTGGATCGTCGCGGACGCGGAGAACGGGGACGTTCTGGCGGCGCACAACTCGCACTGGCGGCTGCCGCCCGCCTCCACGCTGAAGATGCTCTTCGCGGACACCGTCCTGCCCGCGCTCCAGCCCACCACCCTGACCCACAAGGTGACGGAGAGCGAGCTGTCCGGGGTCGGCGAGGGCAGCAGTCTGGTCGGGATCAAGGAGGACCACACCTACACGGTCCACGACCTGTGGCTCGGGGTGTTCCTGCGGTCGGGCAACGACGCGGTGCACGTCCTGTCGGAGATGTACGGCGGCGTCCCGAAGACGGTGGACGCGATGCAGAAGCACGCCGAGGAGCTCCAGGCCCTGGACACGCGGGTGGTCTCGCCGGACGGCTACGACGCCCCGAACCAGGTCTCCAGCGCCTACGACCTGACCCTGATCGCCCGCAGCGGACTCCAGAAGAAGGACTTCCGCGAGTACGCGGCGACCGCGTCGGCCGACTTCCCCGGCGAGGAGAAGAAGGGGAAGAAGCGCGACGCCTTCGAGATCCAGAACACCAACCGGCTGATCACCGGGGACATCGGCGTGGACCCGTACCAGGGCATCGCGGGCGTCAAGAACGGCTACACCACCCACGCGGGCAACACCTTCACCGGCGTCGCCGAGCGCAACGGCAAGGTTCTGCTGGTCACGGTCATGAACCCGTCGGCGGAGGAGAGCCACGCCGTCTACAAGGAGGCCGCCCACCTGCTCGACTGGGGCTTCGCCGCGAGCGGCAAGGTGACGCCGGTCGGCGAGCTGGTGCCGCCGAAGTCCGTCGACACCGGCACCGGCACCGCGACCGGCGGCAAGGGCGCGGCGCCCGCCGCCGGAGCCGACCAGGGTTCGGGGGGCCAGGAGGAGGCCACGCATGCGTCGGCCGCCTCGGACGGTTCCAGCGGGGTAGGGATCGCCCTGGCGATCATCGGCGGTCTGCTGGTGTTCCTGGCCGGCGGGGTGTTCCTCGTCAACCGCCGCTGGCCGCTGACCGGCCTGGCCCGCCGCACCCCGCCCAGGGCCGACCCGGCCGACCCGGCCGACCCGGCCGACCCGGTCGAGCAGGCCGAACCCGCCGAGCCCACCGAGCAGGCCGAACCCGCCGACCAGGGCGAGCCCGCCGACCAGGCCGAGCCGGCCGCCTCTGCCGCCCCGAGCGCACCGGCTGCCCCGGGCGCTCCGAGCGCACCGACCGACAAGTCCTAGACACGGGTGGAGCCGCCGGGCCCCGTGGCGGCTCCACCCGGTCCGGGGCCGTCCGCGCCGGACACGTCCTCGCCGGGGCCGTCCGCGCCGGGATCCTGTCCGGTCTCCGCGCGGACCTCCTCGTCCTTGCTGCCGGTCGCCGTCCAGGCGGCGCAGAACAGCAGCAGCTTCGCGGTGAAGTTGATCCACAGGAGCAGCGCGATCGGCACGCCGAAGGCGCCGTACATGCTCTTGCCGGCGACCTCCCGCATGTAGCTGCCGAGCAGCAGCTTGAGCAGTTCGAAACCGACCGCCCCGAGCAGGGCCGCGACCACCAGCCGCCGCCGGGGCGGCTCCACCCCGGGCAGCAGCGTCAGCAGGTAGAGCAGCAGCAGGAAGTCGGCGACGACCGCGACCGCCAGGGCGGCCACCCGCAGCAGGATGCCGCCGGCCCCGTCCTCGGGGATGCCGATCAGGTCGGCGGTCCAGCCGACCGCCGTCGAGCCGATCGTGGAGACCGCCAGGGTGGCAAGCGCCGCGCCGCCGAGGCCGACCAGCAGCACGGCGTCCTTCACCTTGGCGACGACGGGGTTGGCCTCCTGGACGTCGTCCAGCTCCCAGACCGCGCGCAGGCACTCCCGCATCGAGCCGACCCAGCCGACACCGGTGAACAGCAGCAGCGCACCGGCCACGAGGCCGACCGTGCCCGCGTTGGCGATCAGCCCGTCGATGCCCAGCTGGTCGGAGATGCCCGGCACCTGGTCGGCGAGCTTGTCCTTGATGGTGTCGACCTGCTTGTCGCTCAGCAGGGCGGCGGCGACGGCCGCGCCGACCGCGATCAGCGGGAAGAGGGCCAGGAAGCTGATGAAGGTGATCGCCGCCGCGAGCCTGGCCCAGTGGACCCGGTCCAGCCGCTCGTAGGAACGCCACGCGTGCGTTTCCATCAGCCGGGCGACCAGGGGCCCGATCACCGGGAGTTTCTTGAGCCAGTCCATGACGTCACGCGTACCCTCCTGGGCCCGGAACATCGACGGCCCGCCCCGGACTCTCCCGGACACGTCCGGCTCAACTCCGCCAGGCTCCGCTGACACTCGCTCCATCACCCGTTCCGGTGAGCGAATTCACCAATGCCGCGAAGGGGATTTCCCGGACGATACGGTCACCCTCATGTCCGTCGACACGGTGTCCTTGACCGGCTGGGGCCGTACCGCCCCGACGACCGCCGTGCGGTTCCGCCCCCGCACCCATGAGGAGGCGGCCGCCGTCGTCCGGGGGCGCGGGCCCCGGGGCGTCATCGCGCGCGGGCTGGGGCGGTCGCCCGGGGACGCGGCGCAGAACGCGGGCGGCTCGGTGCTCGACCTGACGGGCCTCGCCCGGGTCGGCGGTGTCGACACCGCCGCCGGCGTGGTGCGCTGCGACGCGGGGGTGAGCCTGGAGCGGCTGCTGCGGTTGCTGCTGCCGCTCGGCTGGCTCCCGCCGGTGGTGCCCGGGACCGGCAGGGTGACGGTCGGCGGGGCGATCGGCTCCGATCTGTCCGGCCTCGACCACCGCCGCTCGGGCTCGTTCGCGCGGCACGTGAGCGCCCTGGAGCTGCTCACCGCCGACGGCGAGGTGCGTACGGTGCTGCCGGGCACCGCCCTCTTCGACGCGACCGCCGGGGGCCTGGGGCTGACCGGGGTGATCCTGGGCGCCACCCTGCGCCTCCGGCGCGTGACGACCGGGCTGATGTCCGTCTCCACCGAGCGCGTCGGGGACCTGGACGATCTGCTGGCCCGCTTCACCGCGGGCGGCGACCGGCTGCCGTACGCCTCCGCCTGGATCGACCTGATGGCCCGGGGCCGGGCCACCGGACGCGGGATCCTCACCCGGGGGGAGCACGCGACCCCTGATATGCGCCCGGCGCACGCGGGGCGCATTCCGCTCTTCTCGCATTCCGGAGCGGCCCGGGGACGGTTCCGGCTCCCCGGCTTCCCGCCGGTGCCGGGCGGGCTGCTGGGCCCGGCCTCGGCCGCGCTGTACAACGAGGTCCGCTACCGGGGCGCACCCCGCGCGCGGACCGGTGGGCTCCGGCCGGTCCCGGCCTTCTTCCACGCGGCGGACGCCTTCCCGGACGCGAACCTGCTGTACGGCCGGGGCGGCCTGGTGCGCTACCGGTTCACCGTCGGGTACGGCCAGGAGGAGACCCTGCACCGGGTCGTGCGGCGGATCGCGGCGCGGCGGAGCCCCGCCGTGCGGGCCGTGCTCCAGCGGTTCGGGGCGGCGGACCCCGGCGGGCTGTCGTTCGCCGCGCCGGGCTGGTCCCTGGCCCTGGATCTGCCCGCGGCCCTGCCCGGCCTGGCCCGTTTCCTCGACGACGTCGACGAGGAGGTGGCCGCCGCCGGGGGCCGGGTCTGCCTGGCCAAGGACTCCCGGATGCGGCCGGAGACGGCGGCCGCGATGTACCCGGGGCTGGCGGACTTCCGGGAGCTGCGGGCGCGGCTGGACCCGACGGGGGCTTTCCGCTCCGACCTGTCGCGCCGGCTCGGGCTGTAGGGCCCCACCGCTGCCTGTGTTTCTCCCCCACACCCCTCTGACCAGGAGATTTCCGTGAAGGATGCCTTCGGCGCCCCGCAGTCCCTGCTCGTCCTCGGCGGCACCTCCGAGATCGCCCTGGCCACCGCGCGCCGGCTGATCGCCCTGCGCACCCGCCGGGTCTGGCTGGCCGGGCGCCCCTCCCCCGCCCTGGAGTCGGCCGCCGCCGGGCTGCGCGGCCGGGGGGCGGACGTGCGGACCGTCGGCTTCGACGCGCTGGACCCCGCCTCCCACGAGGTCGTCCTCGGCAAGGTCTTCGCGGAGGGCGACATCGACGTGGTGCTGATGGCGTTCGGGGTCCTCGGCGACCAGGCGCGGGACGAGGAGGAGCCGATGGCCGCGGTCCGGGTCGCCCAGACCAACTACACGGGGGCGGTCTCCGCCGGGCTGGTGTGCGCCGGCGCACTGCAGGCGCAGGGGCACGGTTCGCTGGTGGTGCTGTCCTCGGTGGCTGGGGAGCGCGCCCGGCGCGCGGACTTCATCTACGGCTCCAGCAAGGCGGGCCTCGACGCGTTCGCGCAGGGGCTCGGCGACGCGCTCCAGGGGACCGGGGTGCAGGTGATGGTCGTCCGCCCCGGCTTCGTCCGGACCCGGGCCACGGCGGGGCGGCCGGAGCAGCCGTTCGCGACCGGCCCGGAGGAGGTCGCGGAGGCGATCGTCACGGGGCTGCGGCGGCGCTCGGAGAGCGTGTGGGTGCCCGGTTCGCTCCGGGTGGTGATGGCGGCGCTGCGACACGTCCCGCGCCCGTTGTTCCGCCGGCTGCCGGTCTAGGCCCTCTCGTTCGGATCATGCCGGGCTCGCGGGGTCCGGCCTGATCCGAACGAAAGGCCCTCGGGCCCGTCTGGGACAGGCCCGAGGGCCTACGGCTCCGGCTGCTCAGGGCCGCAGCGACGGGGCGTCGATCGTGTAGCCGCCCTGGGCCGGGACGGCGGGCGTGCCGCCGCCCGCTCCGAACGGGAAGTCCCGGAGCTTGCGCCAGACGGCGTCCGGGCCCTGCTCGTACAGCGCGAAGGATCCGCAGGTCCAGGCGGCCTCGTAGTCGGCGAGCTCCTCGTAGGCCCGGTCCATGGCCTCCTCGGCGATGCCGTGGGCCACGGTGACGTGCGGGTGGTACGGGAACTGGAGCTCGCGCACCAGGGGCCCCGAGGCGTCCCGCACCCGCTTCTGGAGCCAGGAGCAGGCCGAGCCGCCCGCGGATACCTGGACGAAGACGACCGGCGACAGCGGGCGGAAGGTGCCGGTGCCGGACAGCCGCATCGGGAACGGCCGGCCGGCCGCGGCGATCCGTTCGAGGTGCGCCTCGATCGCCGGCAGGTCGGCCGACTGCGCCTCGGTCGGCGGGAGCAGCGTGACGTGGGTGGGAATGCCGGAGGCGGCAGGGTCCCCGAAGCTCGCGCGGCGCTCCTGGAGCAGGCTGCCGTAGGGCTCCGGGACCGCGATCGAAACGCCGAGCGTTACGGTCCCCACGTCGTTCTCCTCCACCGTCGATGGTCGATTTTCGGTCATGTCGCGTGGGCCGGGTTTCCGGCCCACGCGTTCCGTCGCCGCAAGTGTGACCCCTGCGGCCATGATCTCGCCAGGGTCCTTGGACTCAGTGCTTCGCGGGCAGGAAGCCCATCCGGTCGTACGTCTGTGCCAGGGTCTCCGCGGCGACGGCCCTGGCCTTCTCCGCTCCCTTGGCCAGGATGGCATCCAGCGTCTCCGGGTCGTCCAGATACTGCTGGGTGCGGGCCCGGAAAGGAGTGACGAATTCCACCATGGCCTCGGCCAGGTCCGTCTTCAGCGCACCGTAGCCCTTGCCCTCGTAACTCCGTTCCAGGTCCTCGACGGGGCTGCCGGAGAGGGTGGAGAGGATCGTGAGCAGGTTGCTGACGCCCGGCTTCTTCTCGGCGTCGAAGCGGATCACCGTGTCGGTGTCGGTGACCGCGCTCTTCACCTTCTTCGCGGTGACCTTCGGGTCGTCGAGGAGGTTGATGAGGCCCTTCGGCGTGGAGGCCGACTTGCTCATCTTCACCGCCGGGTCCTGGAGGTCGAAGATCTTCGCCGTCTCCTTGAGGATGTACGGCGCGGGGACGGTGAACGTCTGTCCGTACCGGCCGTTGAACCGCTCGGCGAGGTCGCGGGTCAGCTCGATGTGCTGGCGCTGGTCCTCACCCACCGGGACCTGGTTCGCCTGGTAGAGCAGGATGTCCGCGACCTGGAGCACCGGGTAGGTGAAGAGGCCGACGGTGGCCCGGTCGGCGCCCTGCTTGGCGGACTTGTCCTTGAACTGCGTCATCCGGGAGGCCTCGCCGAAGCCGGTGAGGCAGTTCATCACCCAGCCGAGCTGGGCGTGCTCGGGCACGTGGCTCTGGACGAAGAGCGTGCAGCGCTCCGGGTCCACACCGGCCGCCAGCAGCTGCGCCACGGCGAGGCGGGTGTTGGCCCGCAGCTCGGCGGGGTCCTGCGGGATCGTGATCGCGTGCAGGTCCACGACCATGTAGAAGGCGTCGTGGCTCTCCTGCAGCGCCACCCACTGGCGCACCGCGCCCAGGTAGTTGCCGAGGTGGAACGAGCCTGCGGTGGGCTGGATCCCGGAGAGCACGCGCGGACGGGCGGCCGCACCGGTGCGGCCCGTCTGCGGCTGGTCGGTGGGGAGGTCAGAGGCCATGACTTCATTGTCTCAGGTACGGGGGCGATCTCCGGCAGCCGGTGCGGGGCGGAAGGCGCGTACGGGCCCCGGGCCCGGAGCGCGGGAGCACACGCCTGAGACGAACCGCGCATTTCGGCCGCCCGGCGTGCGACGGCGGGCGCGCCGGGCGATACAGGTTTCCCGGCGCGGGTTCCGACCGACGATACAAAGTGGGCACCACCCCCGCCCACGCCGCACGACGAACGGAGATCCCGTGTCGATCACGGAAACTGCCATCGCCTCCGCCGAGGCGCACAGCGCGCACAACTACCACCCGTTGCCGATCGTCGTGGCCTCGGCGGAGGGCGCCTGGATGACCGATGTCGAGGGCCGCCGGTACCTCGATCTGCTCGCCGGATATTCGGCACTCAATTTCGGCCATGGCAACCGTCGGCTCATCGACGCGGCCAAGACCCAGCTGGAACGGGTGACGCTGACGTCCCGGGCCTTCCACCACGACCGGTTCGCCGACTTCTGTACGGAGCTGGCGGCGCTGTGCGGCATGGAGACGGTGCTGCCGATGAACACCGGTGCGGAGGCCGTGGAGACCGCGGTGAAGACCGCCCGCAAGTGGGGCTACCGGGTCAAGGGCGTACCGGACGGCATGGCGAAGATCATCGTGGCCTCGGACAACTTCCACGGCCGCACGACCACGATCGTCAGCTTCTCCACCGACCCGGAGGCGCGGGCCGACTTCGGCCCGTACACCCCCGGCTTCGAGATCGTCCCGTACGGGGACCTCACCGCGATGCGGGAGGCGATGACCGAGAACACCGTGGCGGTGCTGATCGAGCCGATCCAGGGCGAGGCCGGGGTGCTGGTGCCGCCGGCCGGCTATCTCCCCGGCGTACGGGAGCTGACCCGTGAGCGGAACGTGCTGTTCGTCGCGGACGAGATCCAGTCGGGGCTGGGGCGTACCGGGAAGACGTTCGCGCTGGAGCACGAGGGCGTGGTCCCGGACATGTACCTGTTGGGGAAGGCGCTCGGCGGCGGGGTGGTCCCGGTGTCGGCGGTCGTCTCCTCGGCGGACGTCCTCGGCGTGTTCCGGCCCGGCGAGCACGGCTCCACGTTCGGCGGGAACCCGCTGGCCTGCGCGGTGGCGCTGGAGGTGATCACGATGCTGCGGACCGGCGAGTACCAGCAGCGGGCGGCCGAGCTGGGCGACCATCTGCACCGCGAGCTGGGCCTGTTGACGGGCGGCGGCGCGGTGGAGGCGGTGCGCGGCCGGGGTCTGTGGGCGGGAGTCGACATCGCTCCGGCGCTGGGCACCGGCCGGGAGATCTCCGAGCGGCTGATGGAGCTGGGGGTGCTGGTGAAGGACACCCACGGCTCCACGATCCGGATCGCCCCGCCGCTGGTGATCAGCAAGGAGGACCTGGACTGGGGCCTGGACCGGCTGCGGTCGGTACTGAACGCCTGAGCGCCTGAGATCCAGGGGCCGGGCCGGGCCCCGGAATCTCAGAGGATGACGTGGGGCAGGAAGCGGGCGTACTCGTCCGTGACCGGCCCCGCCGACTCCCGGATGCCGAGCCCCGCCGCCTCGTCCTCGACGACCCACGCGCCGAGCACCACCCGGTTGCCGTCGAAGTCGGGCAGCGGGGCCACCTCCTGGTAGCAGCACGGCTCGTCGCGCGTCACGGGCGGCGAGCCGGGGCCGTGCAGCTCGACGCCGGCGCCCTCGCGGCCGAGCAGCGGCTTGGACACGTATCCGGCCCCGCCCGGTCCGGCCAGCTCACGCGGGCCGTCGAGGTAGGCGGGCAGCAGGTTGGGGTGGCCGGGGTACAGCTCCCAGAGAATCGCGAGCAGCGCCTTGTTGGAGAGAAGCATCTTCCAGGCGGGCTCGATCCAGCAGGTGGTGCCGGAGCCGCCGCCGTTGTCGAGGGTGTCCAGCACCTGCGGGCCGAAGCGGTCGGTGGCCAGCCACTCCCAGGGGTAGAGCTTGAAGCAGCTGCGGATGAAACGCAGCCGTTCGTCGACGAACCGGCCCGACAGCCGGTCCCAGCCGATCTCCTCGACGGACAGCGCCTCGGTGTCGAGCCCGGCCTGCTGGGCCGTCTCGCGCAGGTACGCGACCGTCATCAGGTCCTCGCCCAGCTCGTCGCCGTCGGAGTGGACGAAGTGCAGCGGCCCGGGCGGCAGCAGGGGCGCCTGCCGCTTCCAGGCGTCGACCAGCCTCTCGTGCAGGGAGTTCCACTGGTCGGCCCCGGGGAACCGGTCCTCCATCCAGAACCACTGCGCGCTCGCGGCCTCCACCAGCGAGGTGGGGGTGTCGGCGTTGTACTCCAGCATCTTCGCCGGGCCGCTCCCGTCGTAACGCAGGTCGAACCGCCCGTACACGGACGGCAGTTCGGCGCGGCGGCGCCAGGACTCGGCGACCAGTGCGGCGAGGCGGGGGTCGGTGATGCCGAGGTCGGCGAAGCGGTCCTGCTCCACGATGTGGGCGGCGGCGGCCAGGCACATCGTGTGCAGTTCCTCGACGACTTCCTCCAGCGCCTCCACCTCGGGCAGCGAGAAGACGTAGTAGGCGCTCTCGTCCCAGTACGGGCGCAGCGAGTCGTCCGGGTAGCGGGTGAGCGGGTAGACGACGCCCTGCGCCTCGACGGTCTCCTGCCAGCCGGGGCGCGGCTCGATCGTGCGGCGTTCCACGGTGGTCAGCCGCCGCCGGAGCCGGAGCAGCCGAAGCCGCCGCGGTCGACCGCCGACTTGTCGAAGCTGCCGCCCTGGACCTTGCCGCTGTCGCTCTTGCCGCCGTAGTAGTACGACCCGTTGCCGCCGCTGCGGCACTCGGAGCTCGGCAGGGTCTTCTGCGTCGTGCGGTCGGCGCAGCGCCGGTCCGGCTCCGAGCCGCAGGACGTGATCGTCAGGGCGAGCAGCCCCATGCCGCCGAGCACGACCGTGCTCGACCTGAGCCTTCGTGTGGACATGTTCGGTTCTCCCCCGTGGTACGCGATCGGGTCCGGCGTCCCTTTTCCGCCACCGGACCTCTTGTCAGATTAGTGGGAGGAGTGGCTTGTTCGGAACCTGGCGCTCAGGGGAGCACCCGGCACAGGGCGTCGAGTGCGCCCGCCCAGGCGCTCTCCGACGGCGAGCCGTAGCCGATCACCAGGGCATCGCGGGCGGCCGGGGCGGCCGGGTGCCGGTAGCGCGCGAGGCCGTCCAGTGCCAGGCCCTGGAACGCCGCCGCCTGGATCACCGAACGCTCGGCGCCCGGCGGGAGTTCGAGGACGGCGTGCAGCCCGGCCGCGATGCCGCTGACCTCGATGCCCGGCGCGCGCTCGGCGAGCGCCGCGACGAGCTGGTCGCGGCGGCGGCGGTAGCGCAGCCGCATGGAGCGCACATGCCGGTCGTACGCCCCCGAGGAGATGAACTCCGCGAGCGTCAGCTGGTCGGGCGAGCCGGACATCCAGTCGGACACGCCCTTCGCCGCCACCACCTCCCCCACCAGGCCCGGGGGCAGCACCATCCAGCCGAGGCGCAGCCCCGGTGCCAGCGACTTGCTGGCGGTGCCGAGATAGACGACCCGCTCCGGGTCGAGGCCCTGGAGCGCCCCCACCGGCTGCCGGTCGTACCGGAACTCCCCGTCGTAGTCGTCCTCCAGGATCAGCCCGCCGGTGGACCGGGCCCAGTCGACGGCGGCGGCCCGCCGGTCCGGGTGCAGCGGTACGCCGGTGGGGAACTGGTGCGCCGGGGTCAGCAGGACCGCGCCCGCGCCGCGCAGCGCGGCCAGTTCGCCGGTCCGGGACCCGTGCTCGTCCAGGGGCAGGCACGGGGTGCGCAGCCCGGCGTCGGTGAGGAGGTCCGTATGGAGGTCGAGGTGGTACGACTCGACGGCGATCTCCCGGACCCGGCGCTGCCGCAGCACCCGGCCCAGCAGCGTCAGCCCGTGCGCGAAGCCGGAGCAGATCACGATGCGCTCCGGGTCGGCGTGGACCCCGCGCGCCCGCGCCAGGTACTCGGCCAGCACGGTGCGCAGTTCGACGCGGCCGTGCGGATCGCCGTAGCCGAAGGCCTCGTCGGGCGCGGCGGTGAGCGCCTTGCGGGCGGCCCTGAGCCAGGCGGTGCGCGGAAAGGCGGAGAGATCCGGCGAGCCGGGCTTCAGGTTGTACCCGGCCTTGGGCCGCACCGGCCGGGACCGGGCCGCCGCGGGGTCGGTCCGGCGTGGTGCGGACCGCTGGGCGACCCGGGTCCCCGAGCCCTGGCGGGCGGTGAGCCAGCCCTCGGCGACCAGCTCGGCGTAGGCGTCGGCGACCGTGTTGCGGGCGACGCCCAGGTCGGCGGCGAGCACCCGGGAGGACGGCAGCCGGGTGCCGGGGGCCAGGCGGCCGGTGCGCACCGCCGCCCGCAGCGCCTCCATCAGCCCGCTGCGGAGCCCCTGGCCGACCGGTTCCAGATGCAGGTCCGCGCCGAAAGTGGCCCAGGAATCCGTCATGCCAATGGACCATACCGGGGTGCCATAGGGGCCGTAGCGTCGTCCTCATGACCTCGACACACGAGCACCACCACGCCCCGGCCGGCCTCTCCCCCGAGGAGCCGCCCCGGATCTCCGTCTCCCAGCTCCTCCCGGACGTCTACAAGGCGATGGTCCGGCTCGACATCGCCGCCCGCAAAGGCCTGGACCCCGTCCTGGTCGAGCTGGTGAAGATCCGGGCCTCGCAGCTCAACCAGTGCGCGTTCTGCCTGGACATGCACAGCAAGGACGCGCTCGCGGCGGGCGAGTCCGTCGAGCGGATCGTCCAGCTCAGCGCCTGGAGGGAGTCGCGGCACTTCTACACCCCGAAGGAGCTCGCGGCGCTCGCCCTGACCGAGGCGGTCACCGTCCTGACCGACGACTTCGTCCCGGACGAGGTGTACGCCGAGGCGGCCAAGCACTTCGAGGAGACCGAGCTGGCCCAGCTGATCGCCGCCATCACCGTGATCAACGCCTGGAACCGCTTCGGCGTGTCCGGGCGGCTGACCCCGGGCCACTACACGCCGGGCGACTTCAAGAACTGATCACTCCCGGCCGGTCCCGTCCCTGCCGATCCCGTCCCGGCCGGTCGCTCCCGCCGGAAGGGCCCGTCAGAACGGGCTGTCGTACGGGTCGAAGTGGGTCACGGCGATATCGAGGACCTCCTCGTGGTCGGCCGACTCCCGCCGGGCGGGAGACGCGGAAGCGCCCCCGGCGGCCTGTGCTGCCGGGGGCGCTTCCGCGTGGTGCGGGTGCGGGTCTCAGATGAGGCCGAGCTCGCGGACCGCGTCGCGCTCCTCGGTGAGCTCCTTGACCGACGCGTCGATGCGCGTGCGGGAGAACTCGTTGATGTCCAGGCCCTGGACGATCTCGTACTTTCCGTCCTTCGTGGTGACCGGGAAGGAGGAGATGATGCCCTCGGGGACGCCGTAGGAGCCGTCCGACGGGATGCCCATCGAGGTCCAGTCGCCGGCGGCGGTGCCGTTGACCCAGGTGTGCACGTGGTCGATGGCGGCGTTGGCGGCCGAGGCGGCCGAGGACGCGCCACGGGCCTCGATGATCGCGGCGCCGCGCTTGGCGACGGTCGGGATGAAGGTGTCGGCCAGCCACACCTCGTCGTTGACGGTCTCGGCGGCGTTCTTGCCGGCGATCTCCGCGTGGAAGATGTCCGGGTACTGGGTGGCCGAGTGGTTGCCCCAGATCGTCAGCTTCTTGATGTCGGAGACGGCGGCACCGGTCTTGGCGGCCAGCTGCGAGATCGCGCGGTTGTGGTCCAGACGGGTCATCGCGGTGAAGCGCTCCGCCGGTACGTCCGGAGCGGCGGCCTGCGCGATGAGCGCGTTGGTGTTGGCCGGGTTGCCGACGACGAGGACCTTGATGTCGTCCGCGGCGTTGTCGTTGATGGCCTTGCCCTGCGGCTTGAAGATGCCGCCGTTGGCGGCGAGCAGGTCACCGCGCTCCATGCCCTTGGTACGCGGGCGGGCGCCGACGAGCAGGGCGACGTTCGCACCGGCGAAGCCGACGTTCGGGTCGTCGGTGATCTCGATGTTGCGCAGCAGCGGGAAGGCGCAGTCGTCGAGCTCCATCGCGGTGCCCTCGGCGGCCTTGAGGCCCTGCGGGATCTCCAGGAGGCGCAGGTTGACCGGCACGTCCGGGCCGAGCAGGTGGCCGGAGGCGATGCGGAAGAGCAGCGCGTAGCCGATCTGGCCGGCTGCGCCGGTCACGGTGACATTCACGGGAGTGCGGGTCATGGCGGTCTCCGTTTAGACAGCTGGCGGTGGGGGTCCCGGCCCCTGGTGCCGGACCCTGGTGCTGGACACCCTCCCCGCCCCGACGAATCTTGACGTGAAGAGATATCCAGCGGTCAGGCTATCGGACCCGGCCCGGCCGGGCCGCCCGCCCCCCTGTGGCACCGCACACAACCGGTCACGCACCGCACCCGCGGGCCACGGGGCTCCCGGCTTCCGCCGCCCCGGCCGCCCGCCGTCACTCGCCCGGGTCGGTGCACCCCTTCGTGCCGGAGGTGAGCGTCGCGCAGGCCTTCGCGTCGGCCGCCTTCTTCACCGCGACCATCGGGGTGTACGCGTCGGTGTCCCCCATGACCTCGCCGTTCTGCGCTCCCTCGCCCGCGGTGATCCGCACGGTGTCGCCGATGGCCGCCTCGGTGAGCCGGGCCCAGGAGGCGGAGCAGACCTCGCTGTAGCGGACCTCGATCTTGCTGCCGCCGACCACGGCGCCGGCCACCGTACGGGCGAACTCCCCGCCGCAGCCCATCGCCTCGGGGTCCTTCCCGGCGCACTCCGCGCCGCTGCACTCGACGCCCACGGGCAGCTCCGGGGCGGCCTTGGTGGGAGCCACCGACGGGGTGGGGGTCGCCTTGGCCGCGTCGTCGCCCGGTGCGAGCATCACCGCGCCGACCACGACGATCAGGGCGCCGACGGCCCCGACGGCGAGCATGGGGCCCTTCCTGCGGCCTCCGGGGGTCCTGCCCGGCCGGGTGCCGCGCATGTCCCGGCCGGAGCCGGAGCCGGAGCCGCGGCTGGTGTCGGCCGCCGTGTTCCGCTCCGGCAGCTGCCCGCCCCGGTCCGGCCCGCCGTCGTACGGTCGGTCCTGGTGGCGGGCGGGGGGCGGTGCGGTGCCGCGCTGGGTGGGGACGATGAGTTGGCGCGTGTCGTCGTCGGCGGGCCCGTGGGCCCCGCCGCCGTACGGGTCCTTGCCGTAGGCGTCGCGGGGCGGGGCGTCCGTGCCGGCCGGGCCCGCGGCGGCGGGAACCCGCGCGCCGGACGCGCTGTGGCGGCCGCCCGCGGGGGCCCGGCCGGACCGGCCGCCCGCCGGAGCGCCGGGAGCCGTCGTGCCGAGCTCGCCGAGCGCGGCACGGGCCTGCGTGATCCGGATGGCCTCCATCGTCATGTCGTGGCGCATCTCGGCCCGGCTCCAGGCCCGCTCCGCCAGCTCCCACATGGTCGTGAGGTGGTGCTGCGGGGTACCCGTGACCTCGGCGAGGGCCACGACGGCTCCGCGCGGGGCGAGCAGCCGCCCGTTGAGATACCGCTCCCAGGACGTCTTGCTGTAACCCGTGCGGTCGGCCACCGCGTTGATGTTCAGCCCGCTGCGGTCGACGAGCCTGCGCAGCTGGCTGGCGAACTCCCTGATCTGCGGGTCGAGCTCTTCGGGCAGTGCCTTCCAACGAGGCATCGCGTTCCCCCCTCTTGTCCCCCGGACGTCATTGCTGTGCCCCGCTACGGCCGGTCCCCCGGTCCGCGCATCCCCCGGTCCGTCCGATCCGGTCCGGTCCGGACCGTCAGCTGGACTACCCACGAGGATGCGCGGAACCAGGGGGTCAGTTCCTGACGAGGAGGCGCACGGGAGCATTCGGGACGGGGTGCGTGTTCTCACGCGCCCCGAACTCCGCGCCGGCCACTGCTCCGCCTGCTCCGTGCCGCTCTGTGCGCCGTGCCAGTCTGCCATCGTTGCGCGGCGATCACACCGTGCCGGAATGGTCACTTCCGTGCCACAGGCCACAGTGAGCGCTTGTTCCGGTCTTTCATGTCCATGACGCTGGAGTCAGGACGGGGCAAGGCCGCCCATCTCGCCGCATACCGGGGCCTCCTGCCCGGTTGTCCCGTTCCGCCGTGGTGTCCGTCCCTCCTCGGGGGTGGGGACGGGCACCACGGACCTGACCGGGACGGGACGCCCGTCGGCGGAATCGGGACGGAGGCCCGCTAGCGGATCGTGAAGCGGACCGCGTCCTCCAGGATCGGGACGTCGAGCCACGGCGCGGGCTGTGCGACCAGCGCGAGCAGCACGATCAGCGTGCCCATCAGCCCGTACGTGACCAGGTCGGTGAAGCGGGAACGTACCGCCAGCATCCCGACCGAGGGCACCACCCAGCGCAGCACGGCACCGGCGATCAGCGCGCCGCCGATCAGGATCGTGCCGATGCGGAACGCCTGCTCGAACGGGTCGAGCACCACGATCAGCAGTCCG
This sequence comes from Streptomyces sp. McG3, assembly GCF_018619185.1. Lineage (GTDB taxonomy): Bacteria > Actinomycetota > Actinomycetes > Streptomycetales > Streptomycetaceae > Streptomyces. The sequence goes on from NZ_JAAXYC010000123.1 coordinate 16,027, forward strand.
AGGCCCGCCGCGCAGAGCACGGTGAGCAGCGGCCACTGCCGGGCCGGGGCGGGCGCGTCGCCGGACGCCGCCCTGCCACCGCCCTCGGGCCGGGCGGTGTCCCGGGTGAACCGCGGGAACCGCCGCGACCGGCGGGGCCGCCCGTCGGCCGCGGCCCCGCCCTTGCCCGTGTCCTCGCCCTTGCCCGTGGCCCCGCCCTGGCCCGATACCGGGGCCTCGTCCGTGTCCGTGGGCAGGGACGGGGCGGTGTCCGTGCCCGGGGCCGTGGCGTCCGCGACCGGGTCCGGTCCGGCGGACCCGGTGGACCCGTCCCGCTCGTCCCGCCCGTCCGGTTCGCGCGGCTCGTCCGCCGCCCGGCCGGTGGGGGCGGGGTCGGCCGGACTCGTACCAGCACCCATGGGGTTCCCTCCGGATCCGGCCGTCAGCCCGTTGCCGCGGCGTCGGCGGCCTCGGCGGCGGCCCGCTCGGCGGCCTCGACCACGTTGACCAGCAGCTGCGCACGGGTCATCGGGCCGACGCCCCCGGGGTTCGGAGCGACCCAGGCGGCCACCTCACGGACCCCCGGGTGCACATCGCCGACGATCTTGCCGTCCGCGTCCCGGCTGACGCCGACGTCGAGCACGGCCGCGCCCGGCTTCACGTCCTCGGGCTTGATCAGGTGCTGCACCCCGGCGGCGGCGACGATGATGTCGGCCTGCCGCAGGTGGGAGGAGAGGTCCCGGGTGCCGGTGTGGCACTGGGTCACCGTGGCGTTCTCCGACTTGCGGGTCAGCAGCAGCGGGATCGACCGGCCGATGGTGACACCGCGTCCGACGACCACGACATGCGCCCCGTTGATCTCCACGCCGTGCGCGCGCAGCAGCTGGACGACGCCCTGCGGGGTGCAGGGCAGCGGACCGGTCTCGTTGAGGACGAGGCGGCCGAGGCTCATCGGGTGCAGCCCGTCGGCGTCCTTCTCCGGGTCCATCAGCTCCAGGATCCGGTTGGTGTCGATGCCCTTGGGCAGCGGCAGCTGGACGATGTAGCCGGTGCACTCGGGGTTGGCGTTGAGCTCCCGGACGACGTCCTCGATCTCCTCCTGCGTGGCGGTGTCGGGAAGTTCGCGCTGGATGGAGCCGATGCCGACCTGGGCGCAGTCACGGTGCTTGCCGTTGACGTACCACCGGCTGCCCGGGTCGTCCCCGACGAGCAGGGTTCCGAGGCCGGGAGTGATCCCCTGGGCCTTGAGGGCCGCCACACGGACGGTCAGATCGGATTTGATCGCGGCAGCGGTGGCCTTGCCATCGAGAATCTGGGCAGTCATGCGCCCATCCTCGCGGATGACCCCGCCCGCATACCAATTGCCGGTGCCGACCCCGTACCGGACATTGCACTTGCACAACGTCAGGGGCCCCGGACTGGACAAACAAGGGTCCCGCTCATAACGATGAAGGCCGCGGTTGTACGGGGGGCGGGCCGCTGATCGATGTCCTTCCTCCGTGTGGCCATCTCGTCCCCACACGTCTGTTGAAGGAACACCCCTTATGAGCTTCGGCGACCCGAACAACCCGTACGGGCAGCAGCCCGGCCAGCCGCCCCAGGGCCCGCCGCAGGGACAGCCCGGTTACGGCTACCCGCAGCAGGCTCCGCAGGGTGTCCCGCCGCAGGGCTACGGCTACCCGCAGCAGCAGCCCGGCCAGCCGTACGGGGCCTACCCGCAGCAGCCGGGTTACGGCGGCCAGCAGCCCGGCTACGGCGGCGGCATGCCGGAACTGGCCCACTGGGGTCTGCGCGCGGGCGGGCTGATCATCGACGGCCTCGTCGTCGGTGTCCCCTACCTCCTCCTCGGCGGCATAGGTGGCGCCATGGGCGACTCCGGGGGTGCGATCTTCGCCCTGCTCGGCTTCGTGGCGCTGGTCGGTCTGACCATCTGGCAGATGTACCAGGAGGGCACCACCGGCCAGACGATCGGCAAGAAGGCCGTGGGCATCCGCCTGCTGCGCGAGGCCGACGGCCGTCCGCTGGGCTTCGGCATGGCCTTCGTGCGCCGCCTGGCCCACTTCCTGGACAGCATCGCCTGCTACATCGGCTGGCTGTGGCCGCTCTGGGACGAGAAGAAGCAGACGTTCGCGGACAAGGTCTGCTCGTCCGTGGTCGTCAAGGCCAACTGACGCTCCTTCCGGACATGCGCGAGGGCCGCACCCGTTTCATGGGTGCGGCCCTCGCGCATGTCCGGAAGGGTCCGTGTCAGTCCCTGTGTACGCCCGGGATCTCCGCCGGCTCCGGGGACGTGCGCTCCATCACCACGAAACTGCCGCCCCGGTGCTTGAGCCGGTAGGACGCCTCGGGGTGCAGCTGCTGGGCGTACGCCACCGGGTCCTGGATCGGACGGGACCAGCCGAAGTCCAGGTTGATGGCGACGATGTCGGGTGCGGTGCCCGGGGCTCCGCCGACCCAGTAGACGGTGCGGTCGGAGGTGAGGTGGGCCATCAGCGTGATGTCCGTCTCGACCCGCGCCCCGGCCGGGATGGCGTCGAGCGCCGCCCGGGCCGCCTGGCTGCGGGCGTCGTCGGTGCGGTAGGTCTCCGGGCGCAGCAGGTCGCGCAGCGGCAGGTGCTGGGTCATCGCGACGGCGATCGCGGCGGCGACGGGCACAGCGACCTTCGCGTACGAGGCGAGCCAGGGCCGGTGCGAGTCACGGCTGCGGCGGACGCCGTCGGCCAGTGCGAGGAAGAGCACCGGCATGAGGATCGCGCTGTAGTGCCAGACCATGCCCCAGTGGTTGCTGTCCTGCGAGAGGAGCCGCCAGCCGAGCGTGGGGACGATCAGCAGCGTCAGCGGTGAACGCAGCGCCATGAACGCGGTGATGCCGATCAGGAAGACCAGCATCTCGATCTTGACGGAGGAGTTGAGAACGCCGAGGACGGAGTCCAGCATCGAGACGTCCTGCTCACCGTTCTTGTCGATCTTCTGCCAGTAGTCGTAGGTGCCCGCGCTGCTGGCCGCCGGGATGAGGACCATGAGCGTGACGACGAAGGCGGCGACCCCGAAGGCGGCGAGCAGCGCGCCCTGGAGGCGGCGGCCGTACACGAAGAGCAGGAAGCCGACGACCGCCACCGTGGCGCCCAGGTCCTCCTTGACCAGGACCAGGGGGAGCGACCACAGGAGCGCGGCCGTGTACCGCTTGAGGAGCAGGGCCCGGCAGACGAGGGCGAGCAGGGGCACGGCGAACGCGATCTCGTGGAAGTCGGCCTTCACCGCTTCCTGGATGCCCCAGGAGAGTCCGTACGCGACGGTGACGCAGAGCCCGGAGCGCCCGCCGAGGAGCTGCTGGGTGGTGCGGCCGACGATGACCGCTCCCAGCGCGAACAGCGCGGCCTGCGCGAACAGCAGGCACTCGGCCGACGGCCAGAGCCAGTACAGCGGGGCCAGCAGCGCCACGATCGGGGAGAAGTGGTCGCCGAGGATCAGATAGCCGGGGCCCTTGATGTCGACGACCGGGGCGTCGAACCCGGCGTAGGCCCGGACCTCCTGCTCGAAGATCCCCAGGTCCCAGGAGGGTGAGCCGAAGCGGCTGTACTGGAAGTACGCGTAGAGGAAGTAGAGCGCGCACAGGATCGCGCCGGCGACGAGGTACGGGCGCAGGGGTACGCGTTCGGCGGCGGCGTCGTCGCCCGTACGCGGCGCGTCGCCGGCCGGACGGGCGTCCGGCCCCGGGCCCTGGGCGGGCAGGCGTCCCGGTCCGGACCGGTCCGTTCCACTCTTGTTCAGCTCAAGCACGGTGACTGCCCCCGCTAGGGATTTCCACGGCCGTTCATTAGAACAGAGCCGCGAGCCGATTCCTTACGACGGACACGGCCGAGGCCGCACCCGTGTCGGGGTGCGGCCTCGGGCCGGGTCGGTGAACCGGAGGAAGAGGTCCGGGTCAGTGGAAGAAGTGGCGCGTGCCCGTGAAGTACATGGTCACGCCGGCCTTCTTCGCGGCCTCGATCACCAGCTCGTCGCGGACGGACCCGCCGGGTTGGGCGACGGCCTTGACGCCGGCGGCCGTGAGGATCTCCAGGCCGTCGGGGAACGGGAAGAAGGCGTCGGACGCGGCGTACGAACCGGCTGCCCGCTCCGCGCCCGCCCGCTCGACGGCGAGCTTCGCGGAGTCGACCCGGTTGACCTGGCCCATGCCGACGCCGACCGAGGCGCCGTCCTTGGCGAGGAGGATCGCGTTGGACTTGACGGCGCGGCTCGCCTTCCAGGCGAAGGCCAGCTCCTTCAGCTCGGCCTCGGAGAGCGCGTCGCCGGTGGCGAGCGTCCAGTTGGCCGGGTCGTCGCCGTCGGCCTGGAGGCGGTCGGCGACCTGGAGCAGCGCGCCGCCGTCGATCGGCTTCACCTCGAACGCGGCGGTCGGGGCCTCGGGAGCGCGCAGCACCCGGATGTTCTTCTTGCGGGCCAGCACCTCGACGGCGCCGTCCTCGAAGGCCGGGGCGACGATGACCTCGGTGAAGATCTCCGCGACCTGCTCGGCCATCTCGACGGTCACCGGGCGGTTGACGGCGATGACGCCGCCGAACGCGGAGAGCGGGTCGCAGGCGTGCGCGTTGCGGTGCGCGGTGGCCACGTCGTCGGCGATGGCGATGCCGCACGGGTTGGCGTGCTTGATGATCGCGACGCACGGCTCGGCGTGGTCGTAGGCGGCGCGGCGGGCGGCGTCGGTGTCCGTGTAGTTGTTGTAGGACATCTCCTTGCCGTGCAGCTGCTCGGCCTCGGCGAGACCGCCGTCGCCGGAGGTGTAGAGCGCGGCGGGCTGGTGCGGGTTCTCGCCGTAGCGCAGGACGTTCTTGCGCGTGTAGGTGTCGCCGAGGAACTCGGGGAGGCCCGAGGCGTCCGCGGCCGCGTAGTCGTCCGCGAACCAGGAGGCGACGGCGACGTCGTAGGCGGCGGTGTGCTGGAAGGCCTCGCCGGCGAGCCGCGCGCGGGCGGTCAGGTCGAAGCCGCCGGACCTGACGGCGGCGAGGACGTCGGCGTACCGCTCGGGGCTGGTGACGACGGCGACCGAGGGGTGGTTCTTGGCGGCGGCGCGGACCATCGAGGGGCCGCCGATGTCGATCTGCTCGACGCACTCGTCGTCGGAGGCGCCCGAGGCGACGGTCTCCTTGAACGGGTAGAGGTTCACCACGACCAGGTCGAAGGGCTCGACGCCGAGCTCGGCGAGCTGCTCGCGGTGGGAGTCGAGACGCAGATCGGCGAGGATGCCGGCGTGGACGCGGGGGTGCAGCGTCTTGACGCGGCCGTCCAGGCACTCGGGGAAGCCGGTGAGCTCCTCGACCTTGGTGACCGGCACTCCGGCGGCGGCGATCCTCCCGGCGGTGGAGCCGGTGGAGACGAGCTCGACGCCCGCCTCGTGCAGACCGCGGGCGAGGTCTTCGAGCCCCGTCTTGTCGTAGACACTGACCAGGGCGCGGCGGATGGGCTTATTCACCGACATGACCGAGATGAACCTTTCGTCCCTCAATGCGATAGCCGTCACGGGCGATCCGCCCCACGGCCTCGACGAGCAGCGAGCGCTCGACTTCCTTGATGCGTTCGTGAAGGGCGGCTTCGCCCTCCGGGGTGTCCTCCTCGGTCACCTCGACCACGCCCTGCGCGATGATCGGACCGGTGTCGACGCCGTCGTCGACGAAGTGGACGGTGCAGCCCGTGACCTTGACGCCGTACGCGAGTGCGTCACGCACTCCGTGGGCGCCGGGGAAACCGGGCAGCAGGGCGGGATGGGTGTTGACGGTCCGGCCGCCGAACGCGGCGAGGAACGCCGGACCGACGATCTTCATGAAACCGGCGGACACGACGAGGTCCGGGCGGTGCGCGGCGACCTGCGCGGCGAGCGCGTCGTCCCACTCGGCGCGGGTCGCGTGGTCCTTGAGCTTGCACACGAACGTGGGGATTCCGGCCCGCTCCGCACGCTCCACGCCACCGGTCCCGCCGCGGTCCGCACCGACGGCGACGATCCGCGCCCCGTACGCCTCCGGGTCGTCGCCGATGGCGTCGAGCAGTGCCTGGAGATTCGTACCGGATCCGGAGACCAGCACGACCAGCCGGGCAGGAGGGGCGGAGGGGGG
>NZ_JAAXYC010000124.1 GCF_018619185.1 Streptomyces sp. McG3
CCCCAGCACCAGCCCCGTGGCGCCCGCCGCACCCGCTGTGCCCAGCAGCCGCCGCCGCGATACGCGGATACCGCCGGCGCCTGGAGAACCGGTGGCGGAGCTGCCCGGGGAGCCGGTGGCGGCGGTCTCGTCCGGGGTCTGCTTCTTGGTCTTGCTCACTGTGCTCAGCCGATCTTCGCGTTCTTGTCGATGGTGACCTGGTCGATGTCGGAGGTCCGCACCGTCACGTCGACCTTCCAGTCCCCGGCCATCGGGATCTGTACGCCGCTCGCCGTCCAGTGCCCCTCGGCCAGCCGGTCCGGGACGACCGGCAGCGGGCCGATGTCCTTCGACTCCAGGGTCAGGGCCACCTTGAGCTCGGGAACGTCCATCGGCTCGCCGTCGCTGCCGTCGATCCACACATGCAGATCGTTGGAGCCGGTGCGGCCCGGGTCGATGTCGATGCGGACGGTGCCCTTGCCGTTCTCGCCGCCGGTGTCGAACGGCATGCTCAGGTTGACCGGGCCGCCGGCGGCGGGGGCGGTGGCCGCGGTGGCGCCGGCCGCGGCCTCCTCCTCCGTACGGCCGGGTTCGGTGGACGTCAGCATGGTGGTGACGGCCAGCAGGACGACGGCGACGGCTGCTTCGGCCAGCACCGAGCGTCGCAGCCCGGAGCGCTCCGGGTCGGCGTCCCGTACCCGCTTCTTCTTCGTCGCGGTCAGGACGGCCCGCTGGCGGGCCAGTTGCGCGGCGCGCTCGGGGGCGATGTCGTCGCCGGAAGCGCCGGAAGCCTCCTCCGACGTGACCGGGGCGGTGTTCCCCGGCTCCGTCGCGGCGTCTTCGGTCGCGGCGTCCTCCACCTCGGCCGCGGAGGAGGCGACAGCGGTGTCCGCCAGCCGTCCCGTCCAGCGCCGGGAGAACCAGGCGACCGCGAGCAGGACGGCGATCAGCGCCACCTTGAGGATCAGCAGCTGCCCGTAGCGCGTCCCGGTCAGCGCAGACCAGGAGCCGACCTGTCGCCAGGACTGGTAGATCCCGGTCGCGGCCAGGACCACGACGCTGCCGAACGCGACCGAGGAGAAGCGCCGGACCGCGGCGCTCCCGATGTCCGGCGTCCGGTACAGCGCGACCAGGAGCGAGGCGAGCCCACCGAGCCACGCGGCGACGGCCAGCAGGTGCGCCACGTCCACCGGCATGGCGATGGACGCCTGGATGCCGGTCGAGGCGTGCTCGGACATGGCCCAGGTGGCGGCGATGCCCGCCGCGACGACCCCGCCCCCGATGGCGAGGCCGAAAGTGAGGTCCTTCTTCTCCCGCTCGTCCTCGCGCCGGGCGTACGTGCCGAAGAGCACGGCGATGAACAGGGCGGCGGCCCCGAGCAGCAGCAGCCGGGAGACGAGGGCGGCGCCGGGTTTGGTGTCCAGCACGGACTGGAGCCCGGCGAGGTCGAAGGCGTCGGCGAACTTCCCGCTGCCCGTGTACGGGTTGCGCAGCAGCAGCATGACCAGGGTCGCCGCGGTCAGCGTGAGCCAGCCGCGGACCACGAGCCGCTGCATCGGCAGGGCGGACGCGCCCTGCCGCCAGCAGACCAGGACGAACGCGCTGCCGCCGACGAGCAGCACGAATCCGCCGTAGGCGGCGTACCGCGCGATGTCGTAGACGACGCCGACCGGGCCGCCGCCCACATCCTGGGAGGACAGGGCCACCGTGGTCTCGGACGGGGCACCGATGGAGAACGTGAACGCGCCGGAGATGGGGTGGCTGTCGGCGGAGATCGCCTGCCAGGCCACCGTGTAGGTGCCGTCCGGCAGACCGGAGTGGAGCGCGACGCCGTAGCGGACGGTGGAGCCCTCGGAGAGGTCGCGCGGTTCGGCCTCCGTGTCGGCGCGCTTGCCGCTGGGGTCGAGAACGCGGATGGAGTCGTCGCCCACGGCGATGGCCTCGGAGAAGCTGAGGGTGACCTCCTTGGGCGCGGTGTCCACCACCGCCCCGTCCCCCGGGTCGCTCCCGGTGAGGGCGGCGTGCGCGGACGCCGGGCCCGCGCCGGCCAGCAGCAGCCCGAACACCAGGCTGACCAGGGCGGCGAGGAGCGCGGCGGCGGCGACGGGCCGTCGTATCGGGGACGGTCCGGCGTGCGGGGCGGTGGCAGACATCGATTCAGTCCCTCACTGCTTCTTCGGGTTGTGGGTGGTTTCCTTCACCGGCAGGTCGACCGTGATGAGGCCGGCCTTCTCGAAGTGCAGCTCGACGGAGACCTTCTCGCCCTGCTTGGGCTTCTGCTTGAGCTTCATGAACATGATGTGGTTGCCACCGCGTTCGAGGTCGAGCTCGCCGCCCGCGGGCACCTCGAACGAGGAGACCTCGCGCATCTTCTGGTTCTTCGTCTCGTGGATCGTGACGTCGTCGGAGAGCGGACTGGTCACCGAGGTGAGCCGGTCCCCGGCATCGCCGTTGTTCCGGACGACGAGGAACCCGGCGGCCATGTCGCTGACGGGCTGCGGCAGATACGCGCCGACGACCTTCAGGTCGGGAGCGCTGTCCGACGAGCAGCCGGCCAGCGTCAGCCCCGTGGTGAGGGCCAGGACGCCGGCGAGGGCTGCCCGGCGGTTCACGGAGCCTCCCCCTTGAGCAGCTTGGGGAGGTCCTTCGTGTACTCCTCGGCGGTGGTGTCCTCGCCGTAGAGCACATACCCCTTGTCCGTCTTCGGGGAGAAGGCGATGACCTGGGCGCCGTGCATGGAGACGACGGTCCCGTCCTTCTCCTTCTTCGGCGCGTCGATGCCGATGCCGATCTGCCGGGCCCCGGCCTGGATGGTCGGGAAGTCGCCGGTGAGGCCGGTGAAGGAGGGGTCCTGGGCGGAGAGCCACGCGCCGAGCGATGCGGGGGTGTCGCGCTCGGGGTCGGTGGTGACGAAGACGACCTGGAGCTTTTCCTGGTCGGCCTTGGGCAGTTCCCGCTTGGCGAGCGAGATGTTGCTCATGGTCAGCGGGCAGACGTCGGGGCATTTGGTGTAGCCGAAGTAGATGAGCGTCGGCTTGCCCTTGGTCGCCTCGCGGAGGTCGTACTCCTTGCCGTGGGTGTCGGTGAGGACGAGGTTCGGCTTGGTGAACGGCTGGTCGAGGACGGTCGCGGCCTTGTCCTTCGGCGCGGCGCTGACGTCGGCGACGGCCGATGGGCCCGCCTTGTCGTCACTGGTGCCGCAGGCGGAGAGGGCCAGTGCGGCCGCGGCGGCGAACGCCGCGGCCGTCACTGCTTTTCTGTTGCGCATGGGGTGAGGTGTCCTGAACGTGGTGCGGGTGAGGGAACCGGCCGGTCAGGCCGAGCGGCGACGTCCGGCGAGCACGCCGAACGCGATGCCACCGATGCCGATGACGATGCCGATGATGCCCAGCGTGCGGGCGGTGGTGTCGCTGGTGGAGGAGGACGCGGCGGTGGTGCTCTCCTTGGCCGACGCGTCGGTGTCGGCGGCCTTGTGGTCGTCGGTCTTCTTGGCGCCGTCGGCGCCGCCGCCGTGGCCGTCCTCGGCGGCGGCGGTCAGCTTCAGGACGGGGGCGGGGCTGTCGGGCTCCTCGCCGCCCGCCGTGGGCTCCTCGATCCAGCGGACGACTTCCTTGTTGTCGTACGTCTGGATCGCCTTGAAGACGAGCTGGTCCGCGTCCTCGGGAAGCGCGCCGACGGAGACCGGGAACTGCTGGAAGTAGCCGGGGGCGATCTCGCCCTCGTCCGCGGTCCAGGTCACCTTGGAGACGGCCTCGGTGATCTTCTTGCCGTGCACCTCAAGAGGCTTGGCGAGCTTGCTCTTGGAGATGTCGATCTTCCAGCCCGGGACGGCCTGCGGGGTGACGGACGACAGCGGGTGGTCGGCCGGGAAGTTGACTTCGAGCTTCACCGTCGAGGCCTGGTCGCGCTCGTTGGGGACCTTGAAGTTGAGCGTGGCGTATCCGCCCTTGGCGGCCTCGCCGACCGGCTGGACGCTGACGTGGGCGGCGGCCGGGCCGGCGATCAGCAGGACGGTGGACGCGGCGACGCCGCCGGCGAGGGCGATACGGGAAAGCTTCATGGCAGGAATCTCCACTGGGGAAACGGAACACGGTGGTCCGGCGCGCGGGTGCGCGGCGGCATCACGACACCTCGTGGTCCGGGTTCCGTGGGCGTGTGTGCACAGGGACGTGCACGGACGGGGCCCGCGGGGCCGGTGGAGGCGTCGCGTCAGGCTGCGAGGGCGTACGGGGCCGGAGGCCCGCGCCTGATCACCAGGTGCTGCAGAGGATCCCCGGCGGCCGGTACCGGCACGTCGTCGGAGTGACGCGGAACGCGCGGCCCGGCCATGAGCTGCTCGCGCGCCCCGGCCCGCGGTGCGCGGACGAGGGCGAGCGCGGCCCGCAGGGACCGCAGCCGGGCCCCGGCCGCCAGTGCCTGGGCGCTGTGGGCGGACAGCCGGGCCAGCCCGAAGAGGGCGATCTCGCCGCGCCGCAGCAGCCAGCCGGTGGCGAGCGCGACGAGGACGTGGGCCAGGAACATCGACAGGCTCGGCAGCAGCGCGGAGACGGCGGCGCAGACCTGCGCGATGCCGGAGACACCGTCCGGTGTCGCCGACGCGGCAGTCCCGACCGCTCCTGCGACCGCACCGCCGTCCGCGAGATGGCCGTGGGCCCCCGTGAGCGTCGACGGGTCGATGCCGGCGGAGGAGACGATGCGGTGGGCGTCGGTCGCGCTCAGCTGTTCCGGTCCGGCACCGCAGACGAGACCGGCGGCGAACCGGATGACCGGGTTGTCGCCGCCCGTGGGTGCCGCGGCGGCCGGGGCGCCGGCGTGGCTGCCGTACGCGAAGAGCACGTGCAGGAGGATCTGCCCGCCGGCCAGCGCGCCCACGATCGACGGAAGGGAACGTTCCCGTCCGGCGAGGACCGTGGCGACGGCGAGGACGCCGAGGAATCCGGCGAGCAGCGTCCACGCGGGGACGGGCGCGCCGGCGGCGAGCGCGTGTCCGGCCGCGGACAGCACGACGCAGGCCGCGGTGAACACCGCGGCCCTCATGAGCCGCAGACCGGCTCCTGCGTGTGCGAGAGGCGTGGACATGGCCGGAACATCATCGCACTGCACCCCCCTGTCCCGTACGGCAGGTCCGGAAGATCAGACTCCGTCCCCAACCGTGCTTGTTGAGCCCGTTCGCGGGGGATGTACGGACCGGGGGCGAGCACCCCAGGCCACCGGACGGACGCCCGGTGACCTGGTGCCGGGCGGTTCCATACACCGGGCGGCCGAATATCCACATCCGCCGAATGAGGGCTTTCCCACCCGATCCGTGCTTACGAAGTGCCGAGGGCGGCAATACGTATCGATACGTCGAGCCGCAGCCAGGAGGCTGAAAGATGAGCATCTGGTGGTCTCTCCATTTGCGGCGCGAAGCTGCGAGCGTCCCGCTCGCCCGTCGTTTTCTGCTCGGCACCATGGAAACCGCAGGGGTGGATCCGGACATCTCCTTCGACCTGTCGGTCGCGCTCAGCGAGGCCTGTGCGAACGCCGTCGAACACGGCGGCGACCGGACGGCTCTCGGGGAGTCGGGGGATTCAGGTTACGGACGCCCTGTCGCGGACTCCGGGCAGTACCGGGTCACGGCCTATCTGGACGGCGAGAAATGCCGTATCGAGGTCAGCGACTCGGGGCCGGGCTTTCCCGCCCGCCGCGCGCTTCGCCCAGCCGCGCCCGCAGAACAACATCCGCAGCACCCACGCCCCCCGAGGGACGCCGAAGCCGAGAGCGGCCGGGGCCTCGACCTCATCCAGCAGCTCTCGGACCACGTCCAGTTCGGCAACCGGCCGGGCCACGGCGCGGTGGTGCGCTTCGACAAGGTCCTGAAATGGCGCGAGGGCGCGCTGCTCACCGTGTAGTGAGCGACGCGCCCTCGCGAGAGGTACGGCGGTGGGTCAGCCCTTCAGCCGCGCCATCCAGGCCTCGACCTCGTCCGCCTGGCGGGGCAGCGTGTCGGAGAGGTTCCGGTTGCCGTCCTCGGTGACGAGGATGTCGTCCTCGATCCGGACGCCGATGCCCCGGTACTCCTCGGGCACGGTCAGGTCGTCGGCCTGGAAGTACAGACCCGGCTCCACGGTCAGGCAGACACCCGGCTCCAGGACGCCGTCGACGTACGCCTCGGTGCGCGCGACGGCGCAGTCGTGGACGTCCATGCCGAGCATGTGGCCCGTGCCGTGCAGGGTCCAGCGGCGCTGGAGGCCGAGCTCCAGGACCTTGTCCACGTCCAGGTCGCCGAGCAGGCCCCACGCGACGAGCTTCTCGGCGAGCACGCGCTGCGAGGCGTCATGGAAGTCGCGGAAGGTGGCGCCGGGCTTCACGGCGGCGATGCCGGCCTCCTGGGCCTCGTACACCGCGTCGTAGATCTTGCGCTGGAGCGGCGAGAACGTGCCGTTGATCGGCAGGGTGCGCGTCACGTCGGCGGTGTAGAGGTCGTTGGTCTCCACGCCGGCGTCCAGGAGCAGCAGCTCGCCGGCGCGGACGTCGCCGTCGTTGCGGACCCAGTGCAGGGTGGTGGCGTGCGGACCGGCGGCGCAGATCGAGGCGTAGCCGATGTCGTTGCCCTCGATGCGGGCACGCAGGAAGAACGTGCCCTCGATGAAGCGCTCGCTGGTCGCCTCGGCCTTGTCCAGGCTCTTCACGACGTCCTCGAAGCCGCGCGCGGTGGCGTCGCACGCCTTCTGCAGCTCGGCGATCTCGAAGGCGTCCTTCACCAGGCGGGCCTCGGAGAGGTAGACGCGCAGCTCCTCGTCGCGCTCCGCGGTGACCTTGTCGGTGAGGGCGGCCTCGACGGACGCGTCGTGGCCGCGCACGGTGCGGACCGGGCCGGTGGCCTCGGTCAGCACGGCGGTCAGCTCGCGGACGTCCTTCGCGGGGATGTTCAGCAGCTGCTCGGCCTCGGAGAGGGAGTTCCGTCGGCCGACCCACAGCTCGCCCTGGCCGTCGAGCCAGAACTCGCCGTTCTCCCGGTTGGAGCGCGGCAGCAGGTAGAGGGTCGCCTCGTGGCCGCTGCCCCGCGGCTCCAGGACGAGAACGCCGTCCTGGGTCTGGTCACCGGTGAGGTACGCGTACTCGGTGGAGGCGCGGAAGGCGTACTCGGTGTCGTTGGAGCGGGTCTTCAGGTTGCCCGCGGGGATGACCAGGCGCTCGCCGGGGAAGCGGGCGGAGAGCGCGGCGCGCCGGGCGGCGGTGTGCTCGGCCTGGGCGATCGGCTGGAGGCCGTGCAGCTCCGTGTCGGCCCAGCCGGACTTCATGTTCGCGGCGAGCTCGTCGGAGACGCCCGGGTACAGGCCGTTCTTCCGCTGCTTGACCGCTTCTGCTTCGTTCTCCTCGGTCTCCTGCTCCGGGTTCTCCGGGATGAGCTCCTCAGACACGATGTGTTTCTCCTTGAGTACGACACTGGACCATCACCCATCGTACGGGCGTACGGAAGGGGGCCCAGGGCCGAAGGACCTGTTACCGGAGACCGCCGCCGGATCGGTCGAAGGGCCCGTCGGCGGGCCGGCCCGGGCGGTCGACGCGGGCGGCCACGCGCCGTGGGCGGGAGGCCGACGTGGGGGCGGTCAGTGGGGGCGGTCAGTCGAAGTGGGCGGCGAGGATCACGACGTCCTCGGCGGAGTCGCTCCGGTCGAGGCCGTCGGGAAGCATCGTGCGCAGGACGTGGTCGGCGACGGCCGCCGGATCGTGCCGGTCCGCTTTCGGTACGGAGGCGGCGGCGGAGTGCAGCCGGGCGAAGGCGCGGTCCATCGCGTCCCCGGTGCGGCGCAGCAGCCCGTCCGTGTAGAGCAGCACCGTCTCACCGGGCGCCGGGCTGAACTCCACGCTCGGCGCCTCCCAGCAGGCGAGCATCCCCAGCGGGGCGGAGAGCGTGGTCTCGACGAACTCGCAGCGCCGCTCGCCGAGCACCAGGGGCGGGGTGTGCCCCGCCCCGGCCAGCACGACCTTGCGGGCGGCGGGCTCGCAGTAGGCGAAGAGGGCGGTCGCGGTCCGCGCGGGTTCGGTGAGCCGCAGCAGCAGTTCCAGGTCGGAGAGGACGGCGACGGGGTCCTCGCCCTCCATCACGGCGTACGCCCGCAGGCTGGCGCGCAGCCGGCCCATCGCGGCCATGGCGCTCGGTCCGGACCCGCCGACGGATCCGACGGCGAGCCCGAGCGCGCGGTCGGGCAGCGGCAGCGCGTCGTACCAGTCGCCGCCGCCCCGGGGGCCGGTGCGGTGCCGGGCGGCGAGCTGGACGCCCGGGATCCGGGGCAGTCGGCTGGGGAGCAGCTCCTCGGCGACGGCGGCGACGTCCGCGCGGGCGCGCTCCAGCTCGATCAGGCGGGCCAGGTGTTCGGTGGCGTAGCGCGCGTAGAGGCCGGCGAGGTGGCGCTGCTTCTGCGCGGGCTCGGCCGGCTCGTCGTAGAGCCAGACGGCCGCGCCGAGGCGGCCGGCCGCCTCGGCGGCGAGCGGGAGGGCGTAGCTGGCGGCGTAGCCGAGCCGGGCGGCGACCTCGCGGTGCCGGGGGTCCAGATCCTTCTCGCCGAGCAGGTCGGGGCTGGGGACCCCGTCGGTGGTGTCCGGCAGTCCGTCGAGGACCCGGCCGAGTGCGGTGGCCGCGCGCGGCACGGTCTCGATGTGGCCGAGCTCGGCGTGGCTCAGCCCGAGGCCGAGGGTGGCGGTGGGGCCTTCGCCGTTCGCCGGTTCCAGAACGAGAAGTCCGCGGCGGGCGCCGACGAGGGCAGCTCCGGCGTGCAGCAGCTCGTTCAGGGCGTCGTCGAGGACGCTCGTCCCGGCCAGCCGCTCGGTGAGTTCGTGCAGGGTCGTGAGGTCCGATACCCAGCCCGCGAGCCGGTCCTGGATGAAGGCTCCGGGAGGTGCCGGGACCTCCGTCAGCGGAGCGGGAGTGTGAGTTGAAACCGGAACCTCTGGATCGATTCCAGCCACTTTCGGCAGGTGTGGGGCGCTCATGGCAGCCAGCTTTCCGACCGGTGTGATTCGTCGAATAGCATCGCAAACCCCCATGTGATTCTGCGCCACTATCAATACATCCACATGTACACGCACAAGTAACCCGATGTCCAGCATTGTCCCTTCGAGGACCGGGTGATTCGTGCTCTCCCAGTGTCGGTTAACTTGGCCAAAAATTGCACCCTATGGACGCTATTTGCGATCGACTGGGGCTGCTCAACAGGGGGTACCTCCGGGGTCAAGTCGCCGGAGGAGCGTCATTCCGGGCATGCTGGGTACGTAAACGGTGATGCGCGGGTGTGGTTGTGATCGCCCAGGAACCCGGCAGCGGGTTCAGGCGTCCTTACCCGTGAAGGTGACGCACCCGCCCCGGACGGCGGGGTTCGCACCAGGGACGGCAGGCGAGGCGCATGCCGCCCTCGACCAGCGATCGCCGGTCCGGCTCGACCCGCTCGGTTCGACCCGCACGACTCTGCCAGGGCAGCACGACTCCGCTCGGTCAGTTCGACCCGTTCGGTCCGGTTTGGCGCCGTTCGGTTCGACTCCGCTCGACTCTGCTCGGTTCGGCTCTGTTCCACCCCAGATCGGTTCTATTCGGATCGGTTCCACTCGGCTCGGCTCGGCTCACGCTCGGTATCGGCGGCGCACGCCCGTACCGCAGAACTGATGAGCACGTACGCACAGCGAAGAGATACGCGCGTGGTGTGACACACGCGTGTGTCATGTGGACTCGGCGTTCAACGGAAAGGAACGAGCGCTCATGCGCGAGATCCTCGGAAGGCGACGCAGGCTCCGGCTCCGGCGCAAGGAGGGGGCCGCCCGGCTCGACGCGGCCCTGACCTGCGCCACCGTGTGGCAGTGGCCCGTGCTCCCCGGAGTGGGGACGGCACAGGCCGGCCCGCGCGGCGAGAGCGGCGGCCCCGGCTGCGCCTGCCCCGAACCCGACTGCGCCGTACCGGGCGCACACCCCTTCGAGCCCGGCCTGCTGGCGGCCACCACGGACGAGCGCATGGTGCGCTGGTGGTGGACCCACCGGCCCACCGCCCCCGTGATGCTGGCGACCGGCGGCCGAGCGCCCTGCGCGGTGAGCCTGCCCGCCGTGGCCGGCGCCAGAGCACTCAGCGCCCTCGACGTCCTCGGCATGCGGCTCGGCCCCGTCGTGGCGACGCCCACCCGGTGGTCGCTGCTCGTGGCCCCCTACGGTCTGGAGCGGCTCGGCGAACTGCTGTACGCGAAGGACTGGGTGCCCAGTTCGCTCCGGTTCCACGGTGAGGGCGGCTATCTCGTCCTGCCGCCGTCCCGGACCGGCGCGGGTCAGGTCCGTTGGGAGCGGCCCCCGGCGCCGGAGGAGACCTCCGCCGCCGCCCCGGTGTCCCACGGGCGGGCGAAGCGCGGGGCTCTCGCGGTCGCGGCGCCCTGGCTCCCGGACGTGGAAGCGGTCCTGGACGCCCTGGTCGAGGCGAGCACCGGTGCCCCGGGCGGCGGTAGCCGGCTCGCTCACTGACCCGGCCGGGCGGAGGCCGCGACGCCCAGGAGGTGCCCGGCTCGCGGCGCCCGGCTCGCGGCGCCCGGCTCGCGGCGCCCGGCTCGCGGCGCCCGGCTCGCGGCGCCCGGCTCGCGGCGCCCGGCTCGCGGCGCCCGGCTCGCGGCGCCCGGCTCGCGGCGCCCGGCTCACGGAGCCCGGCTCACTCGAACGGGTGTGAGCCGGGCCGGATCACCGGTAAACGGGTGGCGGGCGACCCGGCTGTGCGCGTTGCGCCGATATCGTCGCCCCGTCGTCAGGAATTCCGCGCAGTCGCCAGGTGGGGCCACCATGAATCTCCGCATGATCGGTCTCGCGGCTGCCGCAGTGATCGCGTGGCTGGTTCCGCTGGTCGCTTCCGCGGATCCCGCCGTTGCTCCGGATGCCCTATCGGGTGATCCGGCATCACCCGATGCCAAATCATCTGGCGGTTCTCCAGAAAGCGTTCAGGCAAAGACTTCTGATGGGCTATCCGGAGATGAATCATCCCCCTCTTCTCCGACGTTGCTGAAATCACCATCGAGAATGAGCGCAGAAGCAGTATCCCTGCCCGAGTTTGATCGTTCGCCGTCTTTTGGCGGTGACGATCACAGGGGCGGCGGGGGCGGCGGGCGGCACCCGGGCGCGGTGGCCCGGTGCGGCCCCGAGCTGGTCGCACCGGAGGGTGTCGAGGCGCAGACCTGCGTCCTGACCCGGGACGGCGAGGCCTGGGCGCGCGTCTACTACCGGAACGCGACCGGGGAGGAACTCCGTTCCGTGCTCACCCTGATGGGGCCGGGCGGGCGGACCGTGGAGCTGTACTGCGAGCCGGCCGCCCACGACGAGCCGGGCATCTGCGAGACGCCGCGCCTCCCGTCCTCGGGAGCGCCCCGGTCCGCGACGGCGGTGGCGGAGTTCATGGGAGCCGGACCGGTGGACGAGGCGCCGCTGCTGCTCCGCGCCGGATCCGAACGGGCGTCGGCCGCGAAGAACTGACCGGGCCGGCCGCGGGGGCACACGGCCCGTGGCGGTACGGCTTGTGGCAGTGCGGGTCCGACGGGATGAGACGGGCTCCGACGCGCCGGGCGGGGTTTGAGGGGTGGCGCGGACTCCGCGCCCGGGGGTGTCACAGGGCGGTCCGCAGCCGGAAACGAAGACGCCCGGTCGCTGGCGACGGGGGATGCACCAGCGACCGGGCTTCTAGAACCGTAACAAGAGATCTGCCGTTCGCAAATTCGATCTCGCCTGTAGGGACGCCGATTTACTTACGGGTACGGCGAGTTGTGACGCGGGTCACCGTCTGCGGCGCCCTGTCGTCACCGTCAGCTGAGGGTCACCTGGCGGTTGGTGAGGCCGCCCCGGGCGCGGCGTTCGTCGGCGGTGAGCGGGGCGTCGGACGCGAGCGCCGCCGCCAGTCGCTCGGCGAACTCGACCGCGGGCTTCTCGCACGCCTCGGCCCCCATCGAGCTGGGCAGGTCCCAGACGGGGACCACGATTCCGTGTGCCCGGAACGACCCGACCAGGCGGGTGTCGTCGCCGAGCGAGGAGGCGCCGGCGGCGTGCAGCCGGGCGAGCGCGTCGAGGAGCTTCTCCTCGGGGTGCGGCATGACCCAGCGCAGGTGGTTCTTCTCCGGGGTCTCGCACCAGTACGCGGCGTCGACGCCGGACAGCAGCGTCGTCGGGATCGCGGCGGCGTTCGCGCGCTCCAGCGAGGCGGACACCTCCGGCGTGGCGTTCTCCGCGTCCGGCACCCAGAACTCGAACCCGGAGTGCACGTTCGGCTCGAATACGGCGTCCGGGGCGAGGAGGTCCTGGAGGCGCGGACCGTCGGCCGGCACGTGGCGTGCGGTGACCGGGGAGCCGGGCTCGGCCTCCAGGGCGCGCTGGAGGGTGTCCGCGAGGTCGCGGCTGAGGTCGCCGGAGGAGGTGTCGTTCTGCAGGGCGAGCAGGACGGAACCGTCGTCCCGGCGCAGGGCCGGCCAGGCCATCGGCAGGACCGTCGCGAGCGTCACCGACGGAACTCCCTCGGGCAGCCCGTCCTTGAGGGTCAGTTCGACCGTGGCGGCGGGCACGAGCTCGCGCAGCGCGACCCAGTCGCACTCGCCCGCGAGTCCCTCGAAGGGGCGGTGCACGAGCTCGGTCACGGCCTGGGCGGCGGCGCGTCCGTGACACGCCTTGTAACGGCGGCCCGATCCGCACGGGCAGGGCTCACGGGCCCCGACGACCGGGATCTCACCGTCCTTGAGCTGCTGCTTCCCGGCCTTGGACTGAGGGCGCTTCTTGGCCATGGTGGGCATTCTCCCGATTGCGACAGTGCGGACTCGGCGCGAGCCTAGCCGCCCGGGGAGCCCCGCTCGTCCGCCGTAGGGGCTCGGCCCCCGTCGTCCGCGCGCTCAGCCCACGTCGTCGAAGGCCTCGGAGAGGTCCAGCCCCTCGAACCCGGTGAGCCCGCCGATGCCGTCGGCGTCGATGCCTCGGGCTCCCGAGCCGTTGGCGCCGGTTCCGTTCGGGGCGGAGCCGTTGCCGCCGATGCCGGGCGGCTTCGTGGAGGAGACCAGGGCCCAGACGGTGACCTCGCCGGACGAGTCGTCCCGTACGCCCCATTCCTGGGCCAGGGCGCTGATGATGTTGAGGCCCCGGCCGCCGCGTGCCGTCACCGAAGGGGTGGCCGGAACCGGGCGGGTCGGGCCGCCGCCGTCCGTGACCTCCACGGTGAGCGCGCCGGCGGTGTCCACCCGCCAGGCGGCGCGGATGTCTCCGTCGCCGACGTCGGTGTGCCGCCCCAGGGGCCTGCCGTGCCGGCAGGCGTTGCTGAGGAGTTCGGAAAGGATCAGAACAGCGTCGTCGACGACCGCGTCCGACACCCCGTTGCCGCGCAACTGTTCACGCATCCGGTGTCGTGCCTGCCCCACGCCGGCAGGGCCATGAGGAATGGCCATGCTCGACGACGCGGGCACTTCTTGTGCCACCACCAACGCCACCCCCGAGACCTCCTTTGCCCCACGCCACGGGTTGGATGCCCCACTGAGCTGCACCGGAAACCGGCCAATGCACTCCCGGTGACGCACTCGTAACGATCGAACGCGCAGCGAATGCGCCGGTGCACACCCCGTAAGGGCCGAGGTCGGGGCCCTGGTGGGTCCTCATCCGTACTAAATGCGGCCCAGTTGGGACAGAACCTGCTTGGGGCGGTTGGTGATGATCGCCTCGACGCCGAGTTCGGCGCACATGTCGACATCGGCCGGTTCGTTCACGGTCCACACGTGCACCCGGTGCCCCGCACGGTGCAGCCGCTCGATGTATCCGGGGTGGCTGCGCACGATCCGCATGCCCGGCCCCGCGATCCGGGCCCCGGCGGGCAGCCGCCCGTCGCGCATCCGGGGCGAGACGAACTGCATCAGGTAGACCGTCGGCAGCGTGGGCGCGGCGGCCTGGACGCGGTGGAGGGAGCGGGCGGAGAAGCTCATGACGCGGATGGGCGAGGGGCCGTCCGCGGGCGGATCGGCCAGCCCGAAGCGCTTCAGGAGGTGCAGCAGCCGCTCCTCGACCTGCCCGGCCCAGCGGGTGGGGTGCTTCGTCTCGATGGCCAGCTGAAGCGGCCGCCCGGTGGCCCGGACCTCGGTGAAGAGCTCCAGGAGCCGTTCCAGGGTGAGTACGGAGGTGAGCTCGCCCGGCACCGGATCCCAGTCGGGCGACTCCTCGCGGTCCTTCCAGGAGCCGAAGTCGAGGGCGGCGAGGTCGGCGAGCTCCAGCGCCGACACGGCGCCGCGCCCGTTGGACGTACGGTTCACCCGCCGGTCGTGGACGCAGACGAGATGGCCGTCGGCGGTGAGCCGGACATCGCACTCCAAGGCGTCGGCACCGTCCTCGATCGCCTTGCGGTAGGCGGCCAGGGTGTGCTCGGGGGCGTCGTCGGAGGCCCCGCGGTGGGCGATGACCTGGATGGAGGTGTGCGCGCTGCGCTGCCGTGCGTGGGTCACCCGCGCCATGGTGTCACCGCCACGGGGAAGGCTGAGCACATGTCACCCTGGAGGTCTGTTTTGTCGGATGTAAAGATTGGTGTGCGGATGCACAGGTCCTGCTTACAGTGGCCCGACGTGTCGTGGGAAAAGCTGACCGCAGACACGTGCACAGCGGATTTCTTGCCGAACGCCGACTGGATGCCGAGTGGAACCGAGGAGTAAAGAGCTGTGAGCACCGAGAACGAGGGCAACGAGGGCAACGCGGTACCGGCCGTGCCGTCCGCACCTCCCGGGCCGGCCGCCACTCCCGAACCGGCGACCGACGGAGCCACGCCGCCGCCGGCCCAGGACCCGGCCCAGGACATCGCGCACAAGACGGCGCACGATCCCGCGCACGACACCGCGCGCCTTCCCGTGCACGACACCGGAGCACCGGAGGCGCCCCCGCACGCCCCTGGCGCCCAGGCACCGGGAGCACCGGCGCACGCCGAGGCGCCGCGCCACGACCCCACGCACCAGGGCGCCCCGGGCGCTCCGGCCACGCCCGCGTACGCCCAGGGGCCCCACCCGACGCCGTCCCAGCCGCCGCAGCACTCCCCGTACGGAGCGACGCCCGGATACGGAACGGATCCCGGGCTCCCCGCGGGCTCCGCGTCCTGGCCGCCGCCTCCGCCCGCCGTCCCGTCGTACGCCGACGGGGGCGCCGGTCACGCGTCCGGCGGTATCGGCGACGGCAGCGGTCACGGCCCGGTCTGGGGCGCTCCGGTTCCGTCCGGCTCCGAGTCCCCGGGCGGCAAGAGCGGCAGGGGCCGCGGGAGCGGTCTGGTGGCGGCCGTGGCCGTCGCGGCCCTCGTCGCGGGCGGCATCGGCGGAGCCCTCGGCTTCTGGGCGGCCGACCGCAACGACGGCAACGGCGGCGGCTCGACCACCATCTCTGCGTCGGACACCCCGAGGGACCTGAAGCGCCCGGCGGGCACGGTGGCCGGCGTCGCGGCGAAGGCGCTCCCCAGCGTGGTCACCATCGACGCACAGGGCGGCGAGGGCGAGGGCGGCACGGGCACGGGCTTCGTGTACGACAAGGAAGGCCACATCCTCACCAACAACCACGTGGTGGCGTCCGCCGCGGAGTCCGGCGAACTGTCGGCGACCTTCTCCGACGGCAAGAAGTACGCCGCCGAGGTGGTCGGCCGGGCCCAGGGCTACGACGTGGCCGTACTGAAGCTCAAGAACCCGCCCGCAGGCCTCGCCCCGCTGCCCCTGGGCAACTCGGAGGGCGTCGCGGTCGGCGACTCGACGATCGCGATCGGCGCGCCCTTCGGCCTCTCCAACACGGTCACCACGGGCATCATCAGCGCGAAGAACCGCCCGGTGGCGTCCGGGGACGGCTCCAGCAACAAGAACTCGTACATGAGCGCCCTGCAGACCGACGCCTCGATCAACCCGGGCAACTCCGGCGGCCCGCTGCTGGACGCGACCGGCGCGGTCATCGGCATCAACTCCGCGATCCAGTCGACCGGCGGCGGCCTCGGCCAGTCCCAGGCCGGCTCCATCGGTCTCGGCTTCGCGATCCCGGTCAACCAGGCCAAGAACGTCGCCGAGCAGCTGATCAAGACCGGCAAGCCGGTCTACCCGGTGATCGGCGCGACGGTCACGATGGAGGAGAAGACGGGCGGCGCGGCCATCTCGGCCGAGGGGGCGGGCGGCACCCCCGCGGTCACCCCGAACGGCCCGGCGGCCAAGGCGGGCCTCAAGGCGGGCGACGTGATCACGAAGTTCAACGACACCGTGATCGACAGCGGCCCGACCCTGATCGGCGAGATCTGGACCCGCAAGCCGGGCGAGAAGGTGACCCTGACGTACGAGCGCGACGGCAAGACGGCCACGGCCGAAGTCACCCTGGGCCAGCGCGAGGGCGACAGCTGACCGGCTAGGCTGTCCCACGCGTCGAACCGGCCCCACGCGGGCCTGACGGCCCATCGGCTTGCACAGCGACCGGACCGCCGACGCGAGGTGGGTTGCCCGAGCGGCCTAAGGGAACGGTCTTGAAAACCGTCGTGGCAGCGATGTCACCGTGGGTTCAAATCCCACACCCACCGCAGGCATGAGGCCCCCGACCAGTACATATGGTCGGGGGCCTTTGCCATGCCGGTGACCGTGGCGGACCGACTGCTCACCGTGAATCAGGTCGCCGAACGCCTCGGCACCGGTCTCCGCTTCCCTCGCCGGCTCATCGAGGAACGCCGCATCACGTTCGTCAAGGTCGGTCGGCACGTCCGCATCCCCGAGAGCGCCGTGGAGGAGTACGTCAGTGCCCACACGGCGGCGCCGATCGTCCTGCGGCCCGCCTCGGCGTACTCGTACCGGAGGGCTGCCTGATGGCCGCCAAGCGTAAGTCCCGACGCGCCTTCGGTCGGATCCGGAAGCTGCCGTCCGGCCGGTTCCAGGCTCGGTATCCGGGGCCTGACGGCGTGCTGCGTGCCGCTGATCAGACGTTCGCGACAACGACGGACGCCGATCGCTGGCTGGCACGGAAGCGCATCGAGATGGGGGAGGCCCGCTGGCTCGACCCCGCCGAGGGACGGACCACCGTTCGCGATTGGTCGGCACGGTGGCTCACCGCGGTCTCCCCGCAGCTGAAGCACAAGACACAGGCGTCGTACCGATCGCTGGTCAACTCGCTGATCGTTCCGGCGCTCGGTGACCGTGAGCTTTCCAGCCTCCGGCCGATCACCATCGTCGAATGGGTCGGTGCGATGAAGACCCGTGGTCTCAGCGCCTCGCGGATCAGACAGGCCTACCGAGTTCTCTCGCAGATCATGCGGGCGGCCGTCGACAACGAGATGATCGGGCAGACCCCGTGCAGGGGCGTGAAGCTGCCTCGCATGTCGCAGACCGAGCCGCACATCCTCACCCCGCTGGAAGCCTCACGGATTGTGCGGAGCGCGACGAAACCGCATGACCTGTTGATCTCCTTGCTCGCCTACGCGGGTCTGCGGGTCGGTGAGGCGTTCGCGCTCCGGCGAGCGGACATCGATGGGTCCGGCGGCCTGGTCCTCGTCGATGAGAACCTGGCCGAAGCGAACGGCACCCTTGTCTTCGACACCCCCAAGTCCCATGAGAAGCGGGTCCTGCGGATCGGGCGTCACTCGCGGCGCGGATCGGCCGGCACTTGGAGACGCTGCCCGGCGGGGAGGACGCTCTCCTCTTCGTCACGCCCGGCGGCAAGCCTCTGCATTACAACCAGTGGCGCAAGGCGTACTTCGACCCCGCCGTGGCGGCTGCCGGGCTCACCGACGTCACGCCGCACGATCTCCGCGCCTCGCACGGGACGTGGGTCGCCGACCGGTACGGCGTGATGACCGCCGCGCACCGGCTCGGGCACTCGAACGCGAGCGTGACCACTCGGCACTACGCCCGGCCGGTTGTCGGTCGGGATGATCAGGTGGCGACGGCTGCGGATATTTGGCTCAGCGGCGATGACGCGACTGATCCCGTTGTCTGAGTTGTCGCCGAAAGGATCGCGTCCCAGGGACCGTGGTTATGCCGCCATTCGGGTTCCGCGGCGCCAGATGGCACGGGTGTTGAGGGTGTCGCTGATGTTGCTGGTCGGGTCGCCGTCGACCAGGAGGAGGTCGGCGCGGAGGCCCTCGGCGATGCGGCCCCGGTCGCTCAGGCGGAAGCGGCGGGCCGTGGTCGCCGTGGCCGCGCGCAGGGCCCGTGCGGGTGTGAGGCCG
This sequence comes from Streptomyces sp. McG3, assembly GCF_018619185.1. Classification (GTDB taxonomy): domain Bacteria; phylum Actinomycetota; class Actinomycetes; order Streptomycetales; family Streptomycetaceae; genus Streptomyces. The sequence goes on from NZ_JAAXYC010000124.1 coordinate 18,153, forward strand.
GCTGTCACCAGGTAGTGCAGTTCGTGGTGCAGGCTCGCTCCGTGTGCCAGGCCCCCGAAGAACGTCTCGGGCATGGAGACGTCGGTTCCGGCGAGCACGTCGACACCGGCAGCGTCCAGTGCGCGCACGGTGCCGTAGACGTCGTGGAGCTTGCCCTGCGGGTAGCGGTCATAGCTGGAGCGCAGGGTCCGGTCCCAGTCGGCGTCGAGGCGTGCCGCGACCCGGGGGTCGTCGGCGAGTTCGCTGCCGGTGATCCCCATCATCGAGGCGTTGAGAGTGATGCAGGGGATGACGAACATGCCCGCGTCCTTGATCAGGCTGATGATCTCGGCGGTGTGCGGCTGGTCCATGAACACGTGGGTGACGCCGTCGATGCCGGCTTCGGCGGCCGTCCTGGTGGCCTCCACGGTCAGCGCGTGGGCCACGGTCAGGGCGCCGTACTTCTTGGCTTCGGCGACACCGGCGTGCACGGTGGCCCGGTCGAGCGTGGGCAGCCCGGGGTGTCCCTCTACGCTGCCGTCGTCGATCATGAACTTGATGAAGTCGGATCCCCGGGCGAGGAGCTGAGGCACGAAGGCGGCGGCCTCCTCGGGTGTGGTGGAGAACGGCATCAGGGGCATGACCGGGGGAAGGTCCCACTTGGGCCGAAACCCTTCGGGCATCAGCTCACTCGGGTGACCGCCGGGCGGTGTGATGGCGAAGCCGGAGGAGCGCACGTCAGCCTGTGTGTCGTCGTCGGTGATGGCCCCCCGGTTCTCCCGGGTGTTCATCCCCTGCATCTCCAGTTCGGTCGTCACCCCGAACCGCAGAGCGAGCGCCAGGGAACCCGGGGCGGAGTGGACGTGGGCGTCGATGAGTCCCGGCAGCAGTGTGGCGCCGCTGCCGTCGACGATCTCGCTGCCCTCGGGAGCATCGCCACCGACGCGGGCGATCCTCCCGCCGTCGATGACCACGGTCCGCACGCCGACCGCCTTCTCCCCGTCGAAGATCTGCGCGTTGGTGATCGCGGTGAGCGCCATGGCGGTCCGCCTCTTTCCTGGTTCGTTCAAGCTTTACATACCTAATGCTATGGACTTATCGAATGGTATGCAAATGCGCCGGCCGGGCCTAGACTCGGCACATGAGCAGCACCTCCTCCGAGCAGCCCCCCGACGACCGGACGCTGGATCAGATCGGTCCGGCGCTGTCCCGTCTGCGGCGACGCGCACCGGCAACGGGCAAGGACCTCTCCCGCAACCTCGTGCTCAACGTCATCGCCGACGCGCCGGGCGAGACGACCGTCGGCGGGCTTGCCACCGAGATGGGCGTCGCGCAGCCGGTCGCCAGCCGGACCGTCGCCGCCTGCATAGCGGACGGGCTGCTGCGGCGGGCGGCATCCCAGTCCGACGGGCGCCGCACCGTGCTCGAACTCACCGAGTACGGCGAAGCCGAACGCAACCGCTTCGCCGTCGAACAGCGAGAAGCGTTCTTGGAGATCACTGCCGCCTGGTCACCGGAGGAGCGAACCCAGTTCGCACGGCTCCTGACCCGATACGGAGTCGACGCCACCGCCTGGTCCAGGAAACAGACCCCAAGCCGCGATTGAACGAGCAGCGCCCCGAGACCGAGCCACGGCCGGGAACTCAGGTGCCGATGCGCTGACGCCCTGACCGGTCTCGGCGCGCTTACAGACTGAGGGGCACGCAGCGGGCACGATGACGACGGCAATGGTTCCAGCGGGGCGGCTTCTACCCGTCTGACCTGCGAGGGGGTCCCAGAAGCCGCCCGGCCGCCAAAAGGTCTTGGCGACCGTCGTGGCAGCGATGTCACCGTGGGTTCAAATCCCACACCCACCGCCAGGTGCAAGGCCCCCGACCAGGAAGATTCGGTCGGGGGCCCTACGCGTGCGCGTCGTCCGCCGGGGCACCGAAGGGGGCGCTTTCCCGGGGGATTTCGCCGTAGCGTGGCCGCATGTTCGATTCTCTGGAGATCGGTGTGCTGCCGCGAGGGCGCCGGTTCCCGCCCAGTCTGCGGATCCTGGTCAATGGCGAGGACGTGGTGGCGGGCGCGGTCGGTGAAGGGGGCAGGGGACCGCTCGTCGCCGCTGCGCTGCCGGCCGGCGGCCCCGGTCCGCTGTGGGCGACCGGCGAGGCCCGGCGGGTGGAGCTGGGGGAGCCGGAGTGCTCGGGAGGGTGCTGCGGGTATGTGACCGTGGTCGTTCAGCGTCTCGGGGGCATCGTGCGGTGGTCCGACTGGGAGGTCCCGTACGAGGAGGACGCCCCGCTGGAGTTCCACTTCGACGCCGATCGGTACGACGCGGAGCTGCGCCGGGCGGGGGCGGTCCGGTGAGCACGTAGGGCGGCCGGGGTGAGCGTGGCCCGGTCCGGCCCCCGCCGGGAACGGCCCGAGCGCGCCGAGGACTGCGGGTGCGTCCTTTTTCCGCGTGATGACGAGGACCGGTATGCCGTTGTCCTCGCACTCCACGACCACCGCCCGGCCGTCGTAGTCGGGACGTCCCGTGGGGTCCGTCAGGTAGGGCGGGCGGACGCGGAGCGGGGTCAGGGTGCGCGGGGCGGCGTTGCGGTGGAACGCGCCCGTGGGGTCGGGAGTCGTGGCCAGGGCGCCGGGGCCCGCGACCAAGTAGCCTGCGTGGCCCGCGTACGGGACCTCGCCCATGATCAGGCCGGGGAAGCAGGCCTCCTCGGTCAGCACGGACGGCTCCAGCGCGATCGTGTCGTCGCCGCGATGGCGCCGGTGCAGGAACGGGGCGGCCAGGGCGCAGAGCGCCAGGACCACCACGCCGGCCACGCCTGTCAGTTGCAGAGCGTCGCCGATGTTGTCGCCGGTCCAGGCAGCCATCGCGGCGAACAGAGTCAGGAACGTGCCGCCGGTGACCGTCAGGGCGACCTGCCAGGGGAATGCCCGGGGCGAGCGCCTGCTGCTCCAGGCGGTCGCGGCCGCGGCCGTCAGGAACATCGCCCCGAGGACGCCGAGGAGCAGTCCGATGGCGAGGGGCATCCGGAAGGACTCGCGCGGGTCCGCGTTCGTGGGGCGGCGGTCCGGCCCGAAGTCGACGTACCGGATCTGGTCCTGCCAGTACGTGACCTCGATGTTCGCTCCCGGACGGGCGGCCGGAAGCCGTTCCGGGCTGCTCTCGATCCGGGTGCGGGTGGACGTTCCGTCGGCCTCGGTGAGGTACAGCCAGTACGACGGGGTCTTGCGTCCGGTCTCCTTCTCGGTGCGGTCGAGCACCGCGGTGACCGTCCGCAGACAGTCGGCATCGCCTCCGCCGGGGGCCGTGCACGCGGGCGCCGTGGTGAACGCGCGCTCGTCGTCGCGGGCGTCCGGCGTGGTGAGGAGCAGCAGCCAGGCCGCCACCAGGGAGAACAGGATGCCCGCTGCCAGGCAGGCGCGTATCCGCCCTCGGCGGGCAGGGGCTGCCTGGGCTGCCTCACGGCTCGGTGTCGGGGTCACCCTCCGCATTCTGTGCCGGTGGGAGCGGAAACGACATGGGTGATGTCCGCAGGCCGTGAGGCTGCTTCCTGCCGGGATGCGGCAGTGGGCGGGAGCCGCGGGCCCCGGCGGGGAGCCGCCGGACCTTCTCTCGGCGACACCCCGTCAGGCCGCGCCGTCGTGTTCCTCGCCCCGCCCCGCGGTCAGCCGTGCCGCCGAGGCGATCGCGGCGCGGGCCTCGTGTTCCGGCAGTCCGGTGCGGACGGCGGCGGCGGTGAGCCCGTCGGCCAGGGCGTCGCCGAAGCCGTGCTCGTAGGCGCGGCAGGCCGCCCAGAACAGGCGGGTGTTGCGCTGGCCCTCGTGGGCGGCCAGCACGAACTGGATCAGGCCCTCCCCACGACGGGCCGCGGTCGCCGGTGCGCCGGGGCCCGAACCCGTGCCGGTGGCCGGTCCGGACACCGTGCCGGAGGCCGAGCTCGTACCCGTGCGCGGGGCGCGGCCGGGCGGTGGGGTCAGGAGGCGGAGCAGGGC
>NZ_JAAXYC010000125.1 GCF_018619185.1 Streptomyces sp. McG3
GCCCCGCCCAGTGCGCTGCGACCCGGTCTTCCCGACGCCGTCGACGGCGTACTGGCGAAGGCGCTCGCCAAGTCCCCGGAGGACCGTTACGAGACCTGCCTGCGGTTCGTGGCCGCGCTGCGGGCCGCGGCGGCGGGCCTCCGGCCCGATGAGCACGCGCCGACCCGGGTGGACGCGCCGGCCGGTTCCTGGTCGGCCACCCACGAACCGCCGCCCGCGCCGCCCCGCTGGGCCGCACCGGTGTTCCCGGACACCGGCTGAGCGCGGGAGCGACGGCAGATCAGGCGCCGGGTTCCGCCCTCCGGACCTCGCCGCGCCGGTGCACCCGGGAGGCCGCGAGGCCGCCGAGGAAGCCGGTGACCAGGCCCCACAGCACCGCGAGCCCGAGCGCCGTCCACAGCTTCGGGCGCAGCGACACCTCCCCGCCCAGTCCGCCGCCCAGGTCCCCGAGACCCAGGAGAGACAGTCCGTAGTGGGCGGAGATCCGGGCGGTGAGGCAGACGAACAGCACGGTCAGAGTGAGCGCCACCGCCATATGGACCGCGTGCTGCCACAGCCGTGTCCGGGCGGGCGACCGCGCCGCCATGAGGAAGGCCGCGGCGAGCACCAGCACGGCGACGACGACCACGAGCCAGCGGACGCGCCCGTCCTGTTCGGCGAGGGTGCTCAGGTTCAGGGTGGAGAGGTCGGGGGTGCGCAGGACGGTGTCGAGCACCTGGGGCATGGGCAGTCCGAAGGGGCCGTCCACCTTGCCCTCCCACGACGCGCCGAGGCCGAGGGTGAGCGCGAGCCAGACCAGGTTGGGCAGTCCGAGGAGGAGGACCGCGGCGGTCTCGGCGGGGTGCCCGCGCGTGATCATCACGACGAGTCCGGCGACGACGCCGAGCGCGACGCACGCGAGGAGCAGCACCACCATGGCGTACGCCGCCGGGCGCACCGCTTCCTGGAAGCGCAGCAGCCGGGCGGGGAGCGGGGCGCGGTGCGAGACGAGCAGGGCCAGCACGAGGACCCCGGCCAGCCACAGCAGCCCGAAGACCAGGGTGAGGGGGATCTCCGCCCGGAATCCGACCTTCGGGTCCTCGCCGAGGAGGTCCCCGGCTCCGCTGCCCGTGAGGTCCTCGGCCGAGAGGGTGAAGGTGTGCCGGGCGATCAGCGAGAGCACGATCAGCGCGACGAGCCACAGGGCGGCGACGCGCCCCGCCCAGCCGGCCAGTTCGCGGCCCCCGGCAACGGCCCGGTGGCGCAGCGGACGGAGGAAGCCCCGGGCGACGAGGAGCGCGCCCACGAGGGTGACCGAGAGCGGCAGGACCGAGAGGTCGGCCTGCGTCCCCACGAGGGAACCGGCGTCCCCGGAGAGCCCGACGGAGCCGCCCGCCGCCATCACCACCACCGCGGCGACGACGGCCGGGAAGGCGCCCCCGGGCAGGCCGGCCGCCCCGGCGGCCCACAGGCCCAGCGCCGCGGTCGCCGCCATGGCCAGCACACCGGTGAGGACCGCCAGGAGCGCGTCGCGCCAGCCGTGGGGGGAGCGTGCGCTGTTCTCGTCGTTACTCGCCCGGACGTTCACGCCCCCACGCTAAGCAGCAACCGAAGGCTCCGCTCCCCGGAGAACCGGTTTCTCCCTCCGCTTGCGGGGACCACCCGGACCGGACAGACAATGAGGCGAAATGCCCTGGATTGTCGACTGAGGTGTCCGGTACGGAAACGGGACCGGGCAGGGACGTCCGGGGCGGGTACCTACGTCGGGGAGCAGAGCCCGTGAGTGTCCAGCCACCGCCATCCGGCCGCCCCACAGGACCGCCTTCCGGCCCGCTCTCGGGCCCCTCGGACACCGGCCCCACGCCGCCTCCTCCCACCGTGTCGGGCCCGCCGCCCGGCCCGCCCAGCGGCGGCGACCACGGCGGACCGCACGGTCCGGGGGGCTCGGGCGGCGGCGATCCGGGGGGTTCCGGCGGTGGCCCCGGCGACCCCGGCGGCGGCTCGGGCGCCGCCCCCGGCCCCGGGCCGGACCGCCCCTGGTGGCGGTCGGTCCCCCGGATCGCGGCGATCGCGGCGGCCGTGGTCGCCGCGGTGGTGCTGGTCGTCGTCCTGACCCGGCCGGACGACGCCGGGTCGAAGGCGGGCGGCGAGGTGTTCCTCCAGGCGGCGGGCGAATCCGGGCCGGACCCGTTCACGGAGTCCACGGCCCGCGAGAGCGAGCCCGAGCCCGGCACCGCCAGCCCGTCCGTCGCACCGAGCCCGTCGAGGACCGGAGAGCGGGTGACGCGTGGCGTGGACGGCGCGGCCCCGGGTCTGTACGGGGGCACCCGCAAGGCCGCCAGCTGCGATGTGGAGCAGCAGATCAAGGTGTTGCGGGCGGCTCCGGACAAGAACCGGGCGTTCGCCTCGGTCCAGGACATCGAGCCGTCCGCCGTCCCCGGCTATCTGCGGGGGCTCACCCCCGTGACGCTGCGCATGGACACCCGCGTCACCAACCACGGCTACCGGGACGGCGAGGCCAACGCCTACCAGGCGGTGCTCCAGGCGGGTACGGCGGTCCTCGTCGACGACCGGGGCGTGCCCCGGGCGCGCTGCGCCTGCGGGAACCCGCTGCTGCCGCCCGTCGCCCAGGAGGACCCGCGGCAGACGGGCAAGGCGTGGCCGGGCTACCGGGCCTCCGACGTGGTCGTGGTGGAGCCGTCGAAGAAGCCGGTCGAGAAGTTCGTGATGGTCGATCCGGAGAACGGCGACTGGTTCGAGCGGCCGGCCGGCGACACGGGCGACGGCGACAAGAAGACGGACCCGCCGAAGGACGCGTCCGCCTCCCCCTGTCCGCCCGGATCGGGTGACGACGGCGACCGTCCCTGCCCCTCGTCGTCCGGGGCCACTCCGTCGGAGTCCTCGCCGGAGGACCCGGCGTCGCGGCCCGGTGACGATCCGGCGACCTCCGAACCGCCGCCCGAGGAGCCGGCGACCCCGGAGCCGCCGCCCGACGACCCGGCGACCGAGCCCGCACCCGAGACCCCGCCCGGCTCGCAGTCGGCCCCGCAGCCGCCAGGACCCGACTCCCCGGCCCCGCAGGACCCCGCACCGGGGACGGCCTCGCAGGGGGCTCCCGCGTTCAGCTGAGGAGGCCGGGGTCCGCGGGGCGCGGCTCGGTTTCGCGGCCCCGGCCCACGGCGTCGGGGCGGCTCTCCGGTGGAGTGTTCTTCCCCCGTGCACCCGTGCGCACTCCGGCGGCCGACGCCGCCGAGTGGAGGGAGCGCAGGGCGACCAGCAGGAAGCCGATGTCGTCCAGATAGACGGGGTCGGGCAGCAGGTCGACCGGTGACACGGTGTAGATGACGGCCGCCCAGACGAGCGCCTTGCTGCGCAGCGGGATCCCGGCGTCGACCAGCAGCTTCCTGGCCTTGAAGACGCGCACCAGAAGCACGGCGGCCGAGGCCAGCATGATCAGCACGGCAACGGCGCCGAGAACGAGCCAAACGGTGGTGGTGTCCATGGCTCATCGTGTACCCACTCCTGCCCGTACGACGAACCCGTGGCGGTGGTGTCACCGTTCGGGGCGCCGCTGTGCGGGTCAGGCCGTACCGCGCCCCCGGGCCTCCGCCCGCCTGCGGCTGCGGCGCTTCAGGGCGCGCCGCTCGTTCTCGGAGAGGCCGCCCCAGATGCCGGAGTCCTGACGGTTCTCCAGGGCCCACTCCAGGCAAGCGGCCTGTACCGGACAGGTCCGGCAGACGGCCTTGGCCTCCTCGGTCTGGACGACGGCGGGTCCCGTGCTCCCGATGGGGAAGAACAGGTCCGGGTCCTCCTCGCGGCAGGCGGCGTGCAGGCGCCAGTTCTCGATGCTGCTCAACTCCGCTCACTCCCGATGTCGATATGTCGTACGTCGCTCGCCGTACGTGTCTGCTGTGCGGGTGACCGATGTTCGGCGCCTCAAACCCGTACCGGGCGGGCCGTCCGGTCCGCAGTGACGCGCGGCGGCCGTTACGTGGACGGGCGGACCCGGGGGCGGTGCAGGGCGAGGAGCGCCTGATCGTCCTGGATCCGGCCGCCGGTGTGATGCCCCACGTCCTCGATCAGGAGGTGGAGGATCTGCGCCGGGGTGGCCGGGTCGCCGATGAGTGCACGGTGGTGGACGAGGAAGGGCAGCCGGACGGACGCGTCGTAGAAGACCCCGGACTCGTCGCGGGCCTCGGTGACCCCGTCCGTGTAGCAGATGAGGGTGGCGCCGGGCGGAAACGGGAAGGTGTCGACCGGGCACGACCAGGTCCCCAGGGCGCTCATGCCGAGCGGGGGCGCCTCCTCGGAGGGTTCGAGCACGGTGGCCCTGCCCTCGGCGTCCAGCAGCACCGGCGGCGGATGCCCCCGGTTGACGACGCGTACGGCGTCGAGGTCTTCGGCGAACTCGGCGATCAGCGCGGTGGTGAACCCCTCGTCCTGCTCCTGGCCGCCGCGTCGGCCGCCCTCGCGCAGGAGGGCCCGCTCCAGCGCGGTCACGAGGCCGGGCAGGTCCTCCGCCTCGTCCGCCGCGTACCGGAAGGCCCCCAGGTCCGCGCAGACCGCGCTGACCGCGCCCAGGCCCTTCCCGCGGACGTCCCCGACCATCACGCGCACCCCGTGCGGGGTGTCCTGGACGACGTAGAGGTCACCGCCGATCATGGCCTCGTTCTCGGCGGGCACGTACCGGGCGGCGATCCTGAGCTCGCCGAGGCGTGAGGGGGGCCTGGGCAGGACGGCGCTCTGGGCCACGGCGGCGATGTGGCGCGCGCGGCGGGTCCGGGCGTCCCGGCCCTCCAGGGTGCGGTTGATGAAGACGGCCAGCACGGTTACGGCCAGAAGGGTGAGCTGGTTGGCGACGCCCCGCTGCCAGCCGAAGGTGCCGTCGTACCAGGCGAGGCCCGCGTGGACGGCCATCGCGAGGGCGCCGGTCGCGATGATGCCGCGCAGGCTCAGGAGCGGGGCCGCGGCGACCGGGGCGGCCATCAGCAGGGGCGCGGAGGTGACGTCCGTCGGGGTCACCAGGTCCAGCACGACGGCCAGCACGACGACCCCCAACGGGATCCACCTGGCCCTGCGCGGCTGCACCACTCCCCCACGCTGTACGGCGCCGGAGCCCGCCGCATCCCGGGGCCGGGGTCACTCCGGCAGCGGGGTCCCGGGGCCGGGTGCGGCGGCGCACGCCGCGTCCAGCCGGATGCGGTGGGCCATCACGGCCTCGGGGTCGTCGATGACGTCGACCCGGACACCCGGGGTCTCCAGCACCGCCTGGTCCCCGATCTCGGGAGCGGGCACCCGGAGGATGTGCAGGGGCGGCACGCCGGTCAGGGGGTGCGGCGGGTGGTCCATGGGCACCACCTGGACGGTGACGTGCTGCTCCTTCATCGCCTCGGCCAGTGCGGCCCGCTGCCCGTCCATGGCCTCCCGGTCACCGACCCGCGTATGGAGGGCCGCGGCCGGGAACAGGGCCCACAGGGCGGCCCCGCGCTCGCACATGCGGCGGCGGCGCTCCCGCAGCAGCTCGACACGGCGCTCCCGGCGTGCGGGGGTGTCCTCGGGGTACTGCGTACGGTAGAGCGCGGCGGCGTACGCGGGGGTGCGCAGCAGTTCGGGCACCAGCGCCGGGTGCCAGGTCCGTACGAGGCTCGCCGAGGACTCCACTCCGATGACGTCCTGCTGCCAGCCGTCCATCGCGTCCCGCCACCGGTGCCACCAGCCGGGCAGGTTCGCGGCTCCGAGACCGGCCATGATGGGCTCGGCCACGGCGGGCGGAACGCCGTAGCAGCGGAGCAGTTCGCCGACCTGCCGGGCGTCGAGTCCGGTCTCGGCGCGTTCGATGCGCCGGACGGTGGCGGGGTGGGCGTCCAGCGCGTCGGCCGCGGCCCGAAGGCTGATTCCCGCGCGTTCCCGCAGCATACGGAGGCGGACCGCGAGAACGCGGTGCTCCACGGTGGGACCTGAACGGGCTCGCATGCGCAGAACCTCTCTCGTCGAGCCCCGGGGCGGAGCATTACACACTCTGTCGCTTGCAAAGTATGCGTTTTGCGTCGAGAGTGCATACATGTCGGAAATAGTCAGTTGCGCGGAGCGTGCTCCCGATGACGGAGGTGTCCGAGGTGCCGGAGGTAGCCGAGGTGCACACAGCTGGTGGGTTCCCCGATTGCCCGGGGGTGTTCCGGAGGCCCGGCACCGGGTCCAGGAGGCCATGCGGGCCTGGGGCGAACCGGCCGAACGGATCGAGGCGGCGGCACTGATAGTGACCGAGCTGGTCACCAACGCCGTGCAGCACACCAGCACCCGGCGGATCCGCTGCCGGCTCCTGCGCTCCGCGGACGGCGTGCGCATCTGCGTGTGGAACCGCGGCCGGGCCCGGATCCCGGCACCGGCTTCCCCGGGCGACTCGGCGGGCCTTCCCGTCACCGGTCCCCCGGCGAGGGGCGGCCACGCGGACGACGACATGCTCGACCATCTGGCGGAGGACGGCCGGGGCCTCCTGCTCGTCGACGCGCTGGCGGCCCGCTGGGGCACCCGCGCCGCGCTGGCGGGCCGCCTCGTCTGGGCCGACGTCTGAGCCTCCCCACAACGCACCCGCCGCATCTCCACGACGCCTGCGCGACCGGACGGACCGCCCTCCGGGCTTCTCCTCCCGACGCCCCCGCGTGATCAGGCGGGAGCGGTGCGGCACTCCGGGTGGCCCCAGCCGTTCGGGTTCTTCGCGATCGGCTCCTTGGCCGCGTACGGCTTTCCGCAGTGGCACCGGCCCGCGAAGCGCGCCGCGATCGTGCCGGTGGACCGCCCGCCCCGGGACGCGCCCGCCGCACTCCGCCCCTTCGCGCCGCCCGACGCCCCGGACGCCTCCGATCGCCCCTTCGTGGACCGCGCGGGCGCGGGGACCGGCAGAGCCGTGGCTCCGTGCGCCGTACCGGCCGGGCTCTGGGCCACAGCCGCCTCGCTGGCCGCCTGGTCGGCGATCGCGTTGAGCGGGTCGCCGTTCACCTGGTGAGCGGGCACATAGCGGAACGTCACCGAGCGGTCGGCGAGCAGGGCGTCGATGCGGGTGACCAGCTCACGGTTGGCGACGGGCTTGCCACCGGAGGTCTTCCAGCCGTTGCGCTTCCACCCCGGAAGCCACTTCGTCACGGCGTTCATGGCGTACTGCGAGTCCATCCGCACCTCGACGCGCGCCGCCGGGCCGGTGGACTCCAGCAGCTCCGCCAGCGCCGTGAGCTCGGCGACGTTGTTGGTCGCGGTGCCGAGCGGACCGGCCTCCCAGCGCACGGGATTCCCCTGCGCGTCGGCGACGACCCACGCCCAGGCGGCCGGACCCGGATTTCCCTTCGACGCCCCGTCACACGCGGCGATCATGCACTCGTTCATCCCCTGATCATGCCAGCCCCGCATGACCGCTCCGACCGGCCGCGCGATCGCCCCGACCGGGCGCGCTCCGACGTCTCCGCTCCGTCCCACTTGACCTCAACCAAACGTGAGGTCTTAGCGTTCCGAGTGAACCCGGGGCCGCACGGCCCACGGGATCCGCAGGCCGTCGGGGGAAACCGGGGGCCGTCAGACTTCGGAGCGCCCCATGGACATGGAAGTCACCGCGTGGCATTCGCTGCACAGTGCGATGAACGCCCAGCAGGACCGCCGGCCCTTCTCCCGGACGGCGTTGCGCCGCATCATGGTCTTCGCCCGGCCCCATCGGCGGCGAATCTACCGTTTCCTGGTGCTGAGCGTCCTGACGGCGCTGCTCGCGGTGGCCACTCCGCTGCTGGCCGGGAAAGTCGTCGACGCGATCGTGAACGGTGCGGAAACCGGGACCGTCACCCGGTTCGCCCTGCTCATCGCGCTCATCGCCGTCGCCGAGGCCGGTCTCGGCCTGCTCACCCGCTGGCTGTCGTCGACCCTGGGCGAGAGCCTGATCCTGGACCTGCGCACCGCCGTCTTCGACCATGTGCAGAAGATGCCGGTCGCCTTCTTCACCCGGACCCGGACCGGCGCCCTGGTCAGCCGGCTCAACAACGATGTGATCGGCGCGCAACGGGCGTTCAGCAATACGCTCTCCGGCGTCGTCTCCAACGTCGTCACCCTGATGCTGACGCTCGCCGTGATGCTCACGATCTCCTGGCAGATCACGCTGCTCTCGCTGGTGCTGCTCCCGGTGTTCGTCGTGCCGGCCCGCCGGATGGGGGCCCGGATGGCGGGGCTCCAGCGGGAGGCCGCCGACCACAACGCCGCGATGGGCACCCAGATGACCGAGCGGTTCTCCGCCCCCGGCGCGACGCTGGTCAAGCTCTTCGGGCGCCCTTCCGACGAGTCGGCCGAGTTCGCCGCCCGCGCCGACCGGGTGCGTGACATCGGCATCCGTACGGCGATGGCCCAGTCGGCGTTCATCACCGCCCTCACCCTGGTCTCCGCCCTGGCACTGGCCCTGGTCTACGGGCTCGGCGGCTACTACGCCCTGCGCGGCAGCCTGGAGCCGGGTGCCGTCGTGGCGCTGGCGCTGCTGCTGACCCGGCTGTACGCGCCGCTCACCGCGCTGGCCGGGGCCCGGGTCGAGGTGATGAGCGCGCTCGTCAGCTTCGAGCGGGTCTTCGAGATCCTGGACCTGAAGCCGCTGATCGAGCAGAAGCCGGACGCCCGCCGGGTGCCGGAGGGCCCGGTCTCGGTGGAGTTCGACAAGGTGTCCTTCGGCTACCCCTCCGCCGAGAAGGTCTCCCTCGCCTCGCTGGAGGAGGTCGCCACGCTCGACGACCGGGGCGGCACAACGGTGCTGCACGACGTCTCCTTCCGCGCCGAACCCGGCCAGATGATCGCCCTGGTGGGCTCCTCCGGAGCGGGCAAGTCGACGATCGCGCAGCTGCTGCCCCGGCTGTACGACACGGACACCGGTTCCGTGCGGCTGAACGGTGTCGACGTACGCGATCTGAGCGCGGACTCGATCCGGGACACGCTCGGCATGGTCACCCAGGACGGGCACCTCTTCCACGAGTCGGTTCGCGCCAACCTGCTGATCGCCCGGCCCGACGCCTCCGAGGACGATGTCTGGGACGCCCTGCGCCGCTCCCGGCTCGACGGTCTGATCGCCTCGCTGCCGGACGGGCTCGACACGGTGGTGGGCGAGCGCGGCTACCGGCTCTCCGGCGGGGAGCGCCAGCGCCTGACCATCGCCCGGCTGCTGCTGGCCCGGCAGCGGGTCGTGATCCTCGACGAGGCGACCGCGCACCTCGACTCCACCTCGGAGGCCGCCGTCCAGGAGGCGCTGGCCGAAGCGCTGGCCGGCCGGACCGCCCTGGTGATCGCCCACCGGCTCTCGACCGTACGGGCGGCCGACCGGATCCTGGTGGTGGAGGCGGGCCGGGTCGTCGAGAACGGCACGCACACCGAGCTGCTGGCGGCCGGCGGGAGGTACGCGGAGCTGTACCGCACCCAGTTCGAGCGGCCGTCGTCGGAGGGGAAGAGGCCGGTCCAGCCGGTCAGCTGACCCGGCGCCCGTCCCCACGCCGTCCGGCCGGACTCACCGGCCGGACGGCGTCAGCGCATGCCGCCCGCGGGCGAGGGGCGCCCGGTCGGCGGTCCGCAGCCGCCGCAGCGCGTGGCCGCCGCACCGGCGCCACTCCTTGGGCGACACCCGCGGACGGTGGCCGCCACTGGTGACGAGCGCGTTCACCGACGTCATCGGGTCCGCCGCCATGGTCTTGGCCAGCAGGGCGCCGACCACGAGCGGGAGCAGCGTGACGGCCAGGGCGGAGCCGGCGGTGGTGACGTGCTGGATACGGGGGCGGCGCGGCGCTTCGGAGGTCATGCGCCCATCGAAACGCGGCCCGGGAACCGGAACATCGGGGAACGTACTCAGGGGTGCGGGACCGGCATACTCAGGCGCTCCCGGGGGGACGCTCACAGCGGCCGGGTACGCGGATCCCGGCCGGCCGCCGATCACAGGAGGATCGCCTCGATGGGTGAGCGCCAGGGACTCGGTGACAGCGGGGAACCCCGTGGCGGCCAGGGGCTTCCGGACGCGGACGTCGGCCGCGGACATCCGGCCGCGGCGGTGTTCGACGCGCTGGGAGCGGAGTACGAACGGGCCTTCGCCGCTTCGGCCGCCCACCGCGAGTCGCTGGAGCGGCTGCTGGCGGACCTTGCCCCGGGGAGCCGGGTGCTGGACGTGGGCAGCGGGACGGGCCGGCCCACGGCACGGACCCTGGCGGACGCGGGGCACCGGGTGCTGGGCGTCGATGTGTCGCCGGTGATGACCGCGCTCGCGGCCCGGCAGGTGCCGGAGGCGGAGTTCCGGTGTACGGACGTCCGCGATCTCCCTCTGTCCGATGGCGAGTTCGACGCGGTCTGCGTGTACTTCTCGCTGCTGCAGCTGGAGCGGGGAGAGCAGCGCGAGCTGCTGGAGCGGCTCGCGCGGTCGCTGCGGCCCGGCGGGCTGCTGGTCGCCGCGACGGTGCCGGTGGACGCCGCGGGCGTCGACGCGGTGTTCATGGGGCAGCCGGTCCGGGTCTCCAGCTTCGGCGCCGAGGAGTTCACCGCCCTGATCACACGGGCGGGCCTCGCCGTGGAGTGGGAGCACAGCGCGCTGTTCACCCCGGACCATCCGGCCGGCGCACCCGAGCCGCACCTCTTCCTGCACGGCCGCCGCACCTGACGGCGCCGCCCTCCCTCGCGGCACTCCCCACCCATTGGCTATCACAAAGAACAAGCCGAATGAATGACATGGGTGGCGCATTTGCGTTCCTTCACGAGAAGGTAATGCGATAGCAAAGTTCTGGTCGTTATGCTCTGCTGAAGTCGTATCCGCAAGGAGCGACCGGAGTGGGCTTCACAGCGACCGCCATCCGGCAAACCGCAAGGTGAGGCACCCTCACCATTCCGAACATTCATCCGATCGTGAACAGCGCATTCGTCAATATGACCCGACCACACCGCTCCCCGGCACCACCGGATGCAGGAGGCAGGCCACCATGCAGTCCCTCGTAGAACACGCCCGGACATTCACCGAGCACGTCGCCGCGAACGCAAAGCATTTCGAACATCTCGCGGACGGCCAGACCCCCGAAGCACTCTTCGTCACGTGCTCGGACTCGCGTGTCGTCCCCTCACTGATCACCGGCGCCCGCCCGGGTCAGCTCTTCGAACTCCGCACCGCGGGCAACATCGTTCCGCCCTATCCGGCACAGGACCGGCCCACGGGCGAGGCCGCGACCATCGAGTACGCCCTGCGCGCGCTCCAGGTGCGCGACATCATCGTGTGCGGGCACTCCCACTGCGGCGCCGTGGGCGCCGTGTTCCGCGGCGACGACCTCTCCGCCATGCCCGCCGTCCGCCACTGGCTGGAGCACTCCACGGACGGCAGGGACCCGGCGGCGGACCCCGACGACCTCCCCGTCGCGATCCAGGCCCACGCCCTCGCCCAGCTCAACACCCTGCGGGGCTACCCCGCGGTGCGCGAGCGGCTCGCCGAGGGCACCCTCGGCCTGCACGCCTGGTACTACGAAGTCCACACCGGCTCCGTCAGCGTCCACCGCCCGGAGCGCGGAACCGAGTTCGCCCGCCTTTGACGGATTTCCCTCCCCCCACGCTCACGCGCCCGGCCCCCCGGCCGGGCGCGACCGTACCCCACAAGGGAAACCCATCGTGCTTTCCGCGAAGGAACTCAAGAACCCCCACGTCGTACGCCGTGACCTGCTGGCGTCACTCGTCGTCTTCCTGGTCGCGCTGCCGCTGTGCGTCGGCGTCGCCGTCGCCTCCGGAGTGCCCGCCGAACTGGGCCTGGTCACCGGCATCGTCGGCGGGCTCGTCGTCGGCTTCCTGCCGGGCAGCAAGCTCCAGGTCAGCGGACCGGCCGCGGGACTCACCGTGCTCGTCTACGAGGCGGTCAAGGAATTCGGCCTCGGCACGCTCGGCCCCATCGTGCTGGCCGCCGGACTGCTCCAGGTGGTGCTGGGCCTGGCGCGCTTCGGCCGCTGGTTCCGCGCCATCTCCGTCTCCGTGGTGCAGGGCATGCTCGGCGGCATCGGCCTGATCATCGTGCTGGGCCAGGTGTACGCCATGGCCGACACCGAACAGCCGGGCAGCGGTCTCGCCAAGCTGGCCGGGCTCCCCGGTCTCGCCGTCGAGATCATCACGAACCAGGAGGCCCTCACCGCCTTCGGCCTCGGCGCCGGAACCGTCGCCGTGCTGCTGCTGTGGCCGAAGCTCCCGGCGACCGTACGCCTCGTCCCGGCGCCCCTCGCCGCGGTCGCCCTGGCCACCGCCGTCGCCTACCTGGCCGGTCTGCGGCCGGCGGTGGCCGATGTGAACGGGCTGCTACAGGCCATCGCCCCGCCCGGCGGGGCGGATTTCGCCCGGCTCGCCGATGTGGCGGTCATCGGCACCGTCCTGGCCTTCGCCCTCATCGCCTCGGCGGAGAGTCTGTTCAGCGCGGCGGCCGTCGACCGGATGCACGACGGGCCCCGCACCGACTACGACAAGGAGTTGGTGGCCCAGGGCGTCGGCAACACCATCTGCGGGGCGCTCGGCGCGCTGCCGATGACCGCGGTCATCGTCCGCAGCGCCACCAACGTCCAGGCCGGGGCGACCACCGCGCTCTCCCGGATCGCCCACGGCCTGTGGCTGCTGCTCTTCGCCGCGCTGCTGCCCGCGGCCGTCGGGATCATCCCGCTGGCCGCGCTGGCCGGGATCCTCGTCCACGCCGGGTGCAAGCTGGTGCCCGCCAAGGACTTCGGCCCGCTGTGGCGCGAACACCGCGGGGAGGCCGTGCTGCTGGCGATCACCGCGATCGCGATCGTCGTGACCAACCTGTTCGAGGGGGTCGTGCTCGGCCTGCTGCTGGCGGTGGTCAAGTCGGCCTGGGAGACCTCGCACGTCCAGCTCACCACCCGTCGGCTCACCGGCGGCCGGGTCGTGGTGACCCTCACCGGGAACGCCACCTTCCTGCGACTGCCGCGCATCCTGGAGCAGTTGGAGAAGCTCCCGCAGGACCAGCCCATAGAGCTGGACCTGACCGGTCTGCGCCACCTCGACCACGCCTGCCGGGTCGCCCTGGAGAACTGGGCGCGCCGGCACAACAACGCGGAGATCGAGCCGGTGACGATCCGCCGGTAGCCGGGACTCGGGGCAGCGGCCCCGGACAGCGGCAGGACGCCGGGCGCTTCACGTGAAGCGCCTGGCGTCCGAGACGTCCAGTCGTTACGGCTTGCGGGCGACGAGCCCCCACTGGTCGACCGGCACCGCGTCGTCCTCCTCGGGCCGCCAGCGGTCGATCGAGACGAATCCTGGCTCGACCAGCTCCAGGCCCTCGGCACAGTCGGTGATCTCCTCCGGCTTCCGGACGAGGTAGGGCGGGTTGTCGCCCGACGCGTACGCCTCCTGGGCGGCCAGCGTCTGAGGGGTCGTCACCGTGTCGCAGAGCACCAGGTAGCTGCCCGCCGGCATCCGGGCCAGGTACCGCTGGACGACCTCGATGCCCTCGGCCGGAACGAGGTGCCCCAGGGTCGAGAGCAGGAGAACGGCGACGGGCTCGGAGAGGTCGAGCGTCTTGGCCGCCTCGTCCACCACCGCGTCCGCGTCGGACAGATCGGCGTCCACGTAGGCCGTGCGGCCCTGCGGGGCGCTGGTCAGGAGCGCCTCGGCGTGGGCCAGGACGATCGGGTCGTTGTCCACGTAGACGATCCGCGACTCGGGTGCGATGCTCTGCGCCACCTCGTGCGTGCTGTTCGCCACCGGAAGCCCGGTCCCGACGTCCAGGAACTGGCGCACCCCCGCCGAGGCGAGGTGGTGGATCGCCCGGATCTGGAAGGCGCGTGAGGCACGGGCGATGTCGACCATCTGCGGGTAGGCCGCGCTCACCACGTCGGCCAGCTCCCGGTCCACCGGGTAGTGGTCCTTGCCGCCCAGCCAGGCGTTCCACACGCGCGCCGAGTGGGGAATGTCGGACCGGATCCGGCGGCGGAAATCGTCGTTGTCGACGCTCATGTCTCTCCTCTACTCACTGTCCGTACAAGGCCGTTGACCGAATTCCCGCTGGCCGGGGCCCTGATGGTGACCGTACCCCGCCGCCCGGCGGCACGCAGCGGGGGCGGGCCGTCCCGTTCTCCCGCCCGACCCACCTGCCGCTGCGCGGAGCGTGCCGCGGGCTCCGACAGCCCATCAGCCTGTCACTCCGGGTGCCCTTTCGGTGACCATCGGCGCATGAGTGAGGTGACCTCGCGGAACGACGCGTGGCTTCAGGCGTCCGGGGCCGCGGGCGCCACCGGCTCGTTGAGCTTCCCGAACGGCACGTGGACGCTCGGGGTGGTCCGCGAGGTGCTCTCCAGGTGGCCCTGCTGGTCGTCGAAGAAGATGTGCGGCTTGAGGATCTTCATGATCCGGCCCTTGTCGATGCCGCCGAGGAAGAACGCGTCGTTGACGGTCACGCCCCATCCCTTGAGGCTCTGCACCGCCCGCTCGTGCGCGGGAGCGTTGCGCGCGGTGACGATGGAGACGTGCAGGCGGATCCGGTAGTCGGGGTTCTTCCGGCGCTCCTGCTCCTCCCGCTGCTGGATCCGGTTCACGTTCGCCAGGAAGTCCCTCAGCGGCCCGGCGTCGTGCGGAATCCCGGCGTTGGTGACCTCGTGGGCGCGGAACTTCTCTATCCCGCCCTCCTGGAACACCTGCTCCGACGCGTCCGTGGCCAGGACCCCGTCGAAGTCGAAGGAGATCCGCAGGTCGTGGTCGTCGGCGTCGTCCTCGTAGGGGGCTCCCAGGACGTGCCCGGCGGGCAGCCCGGCGGCGACGGCCTCCCGGACGTCCGTCTCGTGTCCCGACAGGAACAGGGACATGTTGAGGGCGGGCATGAACCGGTGGGGCGAGCGGCCCTGCATGAAGATGGCCCTGCTGATGGGCAGGCCGTGGCTCTCTATGGAGCGCATGACCCGCAGGCCGGTGTCGGGGTCGTTCCGGGACAGGACGATGACCTCGACCAACGGGTCGTCCACCTCGCCCAGGTCGTTCAGCGACAGCAGGCGCCGGATGAAGGGGAACGCGCTCCCGGGGCGGAGCGGGTCGCCGACGTGCTGCTCCTGGTAGGCCCGGTAGCTCTCCTCGCCCTGTTCCCGGAAGACGGCGTCCGACTCCGTCAGGTCGAAGAGCGCGCTGGACGCGATCCCGATGACCAGCCGATCGGCGAGTTCGTAGTACACGGCGCCCCCTCCGGTCGGCCCCTTGCCGACGCGCCCCCACTATCGCACCGTCGTCACCTGTTCCCGCTCGGGCCGCAGGGGTCAGCTCAGCAGCAGGGCACTGTCCCAGGACGTGGTCGGCACGTTCCCGGTGGCGTACGTGTGCAGGGCGAGGGCGATGCCCGCGGCGCCCTCCAGGAAGCCGGGGCGGTCGAGTTCGCGCGCCGCGAGCGTGTGGGAGTAGCGGTAGCCGAACGGGGCCTCGGGGTCGAACCCGTCCAGCACCCGCGCCGCCAGCCCGTCGGCGGTGGCGTGGAGGTCCGGGTCGGCGGTGTCGTGGGCGGTGCGCAGCACGATCTGGAGGTGGCCGGCCCAGCCGTGGCAGAGCGCGGAGTCGCGGACCAGGTCCTCGTCGGCCACCGTCAGGGCGCCGCGCAGTGCGGCGTGCGCGTCGGCGTGCCAGTCCGGCCGGTCCAGCGCGGTACCGGCGAGATGGACGGCCCGGGC
This sequence comes from Streptomyces sp. McG3, assembly GCF_018619185.1. Taxonomy (GTDB): domain Bacteria; phylum Actinomycetota; class Actinomycetes; order Streptomycetales; family Streptomycetaceae; genus Streptomyces. Next base: position 15,648 of record NZ_JAAXYC010000125.1, read on the forward strand.
CGCGCCGAGAGCGCCGTAGCACCAGGAGTCCCGTCCGCGTTCCGGCGCCGCTCCGTTCTCGATGCGCTCGCGGGTCATCAGGTGCGGCCAGCGTGGGCCCGCTCCGTCGGTGGTGCGCAGGCGGGTCAACAGCTCCATGATCCGCTCGACGGCCTCGTCCTGCCGGTCCACCCGGAACCCTGCCCGCCAGGCGACGGAGAGGAGCGCGAGCGGCCCCGGGACACCGTGGGCGAGGCCGAGGTTGACGTGTTCGGCGAGCCCGTGGCCGAGGCCTTCGGTGATCCACCAGGAGGGCAGCCGGGAGCCGTGCCGGGTGATGTCGTCGGCGGTCGCGACGGCCACGAGGGAGGTGAGCACCTCGGTCAGCGCGACGCCCGCCGCCTCGCGTTCCTCCCGCCCTTCCGCCTCCTGGTGACGGGCCAGCAGATAGCGGCCGATCCCGGCGGTGCCGCCGAGGACGTCGTAGCGGCTCCACGCTCCGGCCGGCTCCCCGGCGCCGGCCCGCTCCAGGTCGGCCCGTGCACGGGTGCGGGCCTGGCCGACGATGTGCCGGTCCAGTCCGGCGAGCATCGTGGTGTAGCCGCCGGAGCCGACGGCCGCCGTGTGGCCGGCGTACGCGAGGGCCACCATGCCGCCGAACAGCGACTGGGGGCGCAGCCGGATCCCGGCGGCGAGCGCGGCGGAGAGGTGCGCGTGGGCCCGCTCGCGCGCTTCGGGGTCCTCGGCCGCCAACTCGGCGTGGAGCAGGGCGACTCCGGGGTGGCCGTCGGAGAGCAGCAGTGGGTCCCACACCGGTTGGGGGTCGCCCGGGTAGTGCATCAGGTTGTCCGGCACGCCCGCGATCCGGGCCACGCGCTCCGGGGCGGCCAGCCGGTCCGCGATCTCCGCGACGACCCGGGCGGCGGCCTGCCGGAGGGCGGGCACGGGCGTCCCATCGGTGGATGTTCCCTCATGCGGTGTTCGGTCAGTGGGTGTTCGGTCAGTGGGTGTCGACGCGGGTGACGGCACGGAAGCTCTCCAGTTCCTGCAGCAGACGGCGGACCTCCGCGCGCCGGGCCTCGGGCAGTTCACCGACCCGGACCGTCTCACCGGCGTCCAGCCGGCGCAGCACCGCGAGGGCTTCGGCGCCGGTCTCGACGGAGGTGACATGGCCGTTGGCGGCCCAGCCGTGCGGGCTCTCTCCGGGGGCGGGCAGCAGCGGGGCGCAGCCGCGTACGGGGGTGTCGTCGTCCAGGGGGCGCGGCGCGGCGGGCGGCTCGGTCGGCCAGAAGCCGCCCGCCGTCCTGACGCGCAGCGCGAGCGCGGTGGCCCGGGCGGCGAACCGCTCCTCGTCCAGGTGTTCCGCGAAGGCGTCCACGGCGTCGGCCAGGGCCCTGGGCAGTTCCCCGGCCAGCCGGCCGCCCGGACCGGCGTCCGGGGTGAACAGCGGGGCGGAGGTCTTCGGCCGGGTGCCCCGGAACAGGTCCTTGATCTCGTAGTACGGCCGGTGCTCGCGGCGTGGAATGCCCACGTTGACGCTGGTCGCCGGGGCGTCCGAGGCGCTCTCCCCCACGTGGTGGTAGCGCGCGGGCCAGTACAGCAGGTCTCCCGGTTCGACCTCGGCGACGAACGAGGACGCCAGGTAGGGCTGGTAGTCCAGCACCGTGTGCACCGGGTCCGACCACGGCCGCTCGGCCCAGAACCGCATCCGCTTGGTGCCGCGTACGCAGAACATGAAGGTGGCGAAGCGGTCCTGGTGCACGCCGACCGGGCTGTGCTCGTAGGAGCCGTGGAACATCGTGGAACCGGCGGTGTGCGTGGGCTGGCCGACCCGCTCCCACAGCCCGGAGTAGAACCGCTGCGCGCGGTCCCACAGCGGATGGGAGAAGGAGTGGAAGCGGTGGACGACGAGGGCGTAGCGCTGCCCGTCCAGCCGGTCGGCCATGCGCTGCTCGTAGCCGTCGAGCGAGCCGTCGCGCGACTGGGGCAGATAGTCGTGGGGCCGGGTCTGCTGCCGCCGCCGCACGAGGAACTGGAGGTTGCCCGGCACGGCGAGCGGGTGGGGCGGACGGCTGCCGAGCACGGCGGCCCGGAACACCTCCCGCTCATCGAACGGCGCGGTGTCGAGGCCTTTGTACAGGACGGGCGCCCGGTCCCAGTAGCGGTCGGCGAAGGTGTCCCAGTCGAAGGACTTCTCGACGGTCAGCGTCATCGTGCCTCCCCGACCAGGTCGATGCCGCGCAGCCGGTACAGCTTGTCGAGCAGCGCGAGCACCGTCGGATCGTTCCTGTCGTCGTCGCCCGCGGCGAGGGCGCGGCAGACGTCGCCGGCGCCGGTCTCCCCGCCGTCGCCGAGGGCGGCGTACACGCGGTCGCTCGCGGCCCTCGGCAGGGTGAAGACGTTCCCGTGGACCGCCCAGACCTCGTGCGCGGGCCCGTCGGCCATCCGGACGATCTCGCCGGTGCGGCGGAAGCGGGTGTCCCGGGTGATGGTGACGCCGTCGCGGGGCACCGGAATCGGTTCGAGCCCGGCGGCCGAGCGCAGCGCGGCCCAGCGGATCCGCAGTGTCCTGCGCAGCCGTTCGCCGTCGACGGCTCCGCGCAGTTCGTCGCCGAGCGCGGTCAGGCGGGGCAGCACACCGTCCCGGTCGTCGATCTGGGTTCCGGGGCCGAACGGGAAGTAGGGCACGGTCTCGTCGTTGTCCCGGCCCGCGTGCACCAGGTCGGCGAGCAGGTCGCGCAGCGCGGTGAACGGCAGCCCCCGGTCGACCGGGATCCGCAGGCGCAGGGCGACGCACCGTTCGCGGTAGGTGTCCACGTGCCGCTGGTCGCCGGGCCAGTACAGCAGCTCCCCTGCCCCGGCGCCGAGGGTGCGCGCACCGGGCACGTCCCGGTCCGGGTCGGCGATGTCCGCCGGTGGGGGCCCGCCGCGCTCGTCCCAGAGCGTCACGTCCATGCGCCCGCGCAGCACCCAGGTCAGCGCCGCGTGCGTCGGGGCCTCGGCCGCGCCGGCGTGCTGGGTGAACCGGTCGCCGGTGAGCACCTCGGCGGTGAGGGGGAGGTTGGGCCAGCCGACGTGTCGCCAGAGCCCGCTGACCGTGTCCCGTACGGCGGACCACAGGGTGTGGTCCAGGAGGAGCGGCTGTCGCACGGTCAGCAGGTAGCCCTGTCCGGGGACCTCGGCGTCGAGCCGGTCGAGGTAGTCGTCCAGGGTCGGGTCCGTGGAGTGCGGAAGCAGGGTTCCGGGGGCGCGCAGCCAGCCGTCGCCGAGGAGGAACCGGACGTCGGGCATCACCCAGAAGCGGGTGCCCGCGCGGAACGGTGCGCAGGAGGCGACGTTCAGGGGGTGGACCTCGTCGAGGCCGAACGGCGGTCGGGCGCGCAGCCGGACGGACCGCCGGTCCCAGTGGTGCTTCCCGAACAGCTCCCAGTCGACGCCGTCCGGCGTTCGCCGCGCCTCGGGGGCCAGCGTGCTCATGATGCTTCCCTTCCGGTCAGGGGGAACCGCCGCCGGATCCGGTCCGTGTGGTCGGCGAGCGGTTCCATACCGAGAGCGGCCCGGCGGTGGTCCACGTCTTCCGGGTCCTCGACCGGCCAGGGGACCAGCACTCCGCCGACGGGCTCGAACTTCGTTCCGTACACCTGCGGGAGCCCGTCGGTCACCCGCAACTCGTCGGTCAGATAGGCGATTTCCCGCCACGGCAGATCACCGCGCTCCGCGGCTTCCCGCATCAGCTCCAGGCAGTGGCGGCGGAAGTCCAGGTGCTCCCGGGCGTGCTGGACGAGGCGGCTCGCGGCGGCGGCCGCTTCCGCGCCGACCAGGGCGTGCCCGGGCCAGCCGTGGTCGGCCACGACCGTGCTGAGCCAGGTGATGCCGGTGTCGGTCAGCTCCCGCAGGCGGCGCTCGGCGGTGGTGTCGCTCATGCCGCCGTCGGCCCACGGCGTCCGGACGGCGCCGTCGAGCCGGTCGAGCCGCAGCAGCCTGCGCCGGATCTCCCCGGCGGGCGCGGGCTCGACCGGGGCTTCTGGCGCGTCGATCGGGTCGATGCGCAGCCGTACCTTCTGCCGGTCCCAGAGGTAGGTGACCCGTCGGCCGGCCTCCGGCCAGTCGAAGGCGACCCGGCCCTCGGCGGGGCTCTGGAGGTGGAGTCGGACGCCCAGCGGGGCATCCGTGACGACGTGGTCCGTCACATCGTCGAACACGTGCTCCACGGCGTCGCGGAGGGCCACTCCGAGACCGGCGAGGGTGAGGTTCTCGCCCTCCAGCAGCTCCCGCAGTGGGGGCCAGCCGCCCTCGGGTTCGGGCCGGGCGGCGACCCGGGCCGTCCCGAACGGCACGGGCGGCGGTTCGACGCTCAGTACCGGCCCGCCCGCCAGGGAGCGGACGAAGTAGGGCACGTCCAGGCGTCGCAGCTGGTCGCGTTCGGCACGGTCGAAGTGGACGTCGGGTTCGGTGGGGTGGGGCGCCGCGCCGCCGCCGGACAGCCAGCGCGGCACGAGCGCGTCGAAGTACCGGAACGTGGGCTGCCGCAGGACGCGTACGTGGTGGCCGGCGGTGGCGGTCGACAGGAACTCGGCGATGGCGGGACGTTGTCGGCACATCAGGGTCCAGGCGTCGAACATGCCGCGCAGCATGGCCGGGAGGTAGGGCCCGTAACCGGTCCGCCCGTCGGTGTCGGCGACGACGTTCCTGGTCTCTTCCCGGGTGAGGGAGACGCGGCGGCGGTGGAGGCGCAACTCCCCGGTCGGCCGCTCGGTCCAGCACACCGGCGGGCCCTCGGCGTCGCACCAGCGGGCGGTGCGCTCCAGGCCGACGTGGTGCTGGTCGATCTCGGCGGTCGCGTCGTGCAGGAGGCCCGTGTCGTAGAGGCGCGGGACCCGGCAGAAGAAGATCTCCAGGTCGATCGGGTAGAGCAGGGGCTCGGGGTCGCCGGGCCTGCTCCCGGTGACCACGTTGCCGCCGATCATGTCGGTGATCCCGAAGGCGAACATCGCGGCGGTCAGCTCGCCGGTGCGGTGCCAGAACCGCACCGACTCCCCCGGGGTGAGCCGGGTTCCCGTCAGCTCCCACGGCCCGGAGGTCCGGATCGGTCCCCACTGCGCGGGCGGTTCGATCCACTCCTGCCACAGGTAGCCGGGCTCGGCTCCGGGCCAGCAGGACAGCACGGGCAGCCGGACCTCGCCGGAAGCCGTGGGCGCGCGGTTGAGCAGATCGAACAGCGAGGCGGGCGAGGCGGATCCGGTGGATCCGGTAGCAGCGGCGGACGCGGTGAACAGCAGCTCGCCGGAGGCCGGCCGCGGTTTGTAGGCGACCCGGCCGCCGCCGGCGCAGTCGAGGCGCAGGACGCGCTGGCGCCCGTTGTGGGTCTCCTCGCCGTGGGCCCACAGTCCGACGACCGGCCCCCGGAAAGCGGGTTCATCGGGCCAGCAGGCGCTCATGTCCCGGAGTAATCGGTCGAGGAACAGCGTCAGGAATTCCTCGTAGCGCACCGCCCACTCGGCCACCCGGTCACGGGCGTAGTGCGGTCTTCCGGCAGCGCAGGCCACGAATGCCTCGGATACCACGGGACCAAAGATATCGGCGTTGGTGATATCCAGTATTCCGGCGGAAACCACGGACGAATAGCGTGGTCCGGAGAATACGCACCAGGCGTCCAGCCGGTCGCACAGGTCCAGCAGCGGAGCGAACCTCCGGTCGCGGAGCGCGTGTTCGATCATCCGTGCGTCCGCCTCGCCGCCGAGCAGCCGGGCGATCGCGACCGTCCCTTCGGGGCCCGCCGTGACGACGGGCGGGAACAGTCCGCCGGCCTCGCCCTTCCGGACGGCGTCGATCACCCGTCGCGCGACCGGGGAGAGTTGGGGTGATCCATCCCGTTCGGCACCCCGGCCGGGCCTCGGCGCGGACCCCTGCCCGGTGCCGCCGCCCCGATCTCCGCCGGGGTTTCCACCGGGTTCCCGGCCGGGGTCGCCCATCTCCCAGAGGGGCTCGACGTCCATGGGTGAATCCGGCACGGCGGCCCTTCGGTTCGTCACGGGGAGGGGATGTGCGGCGCACCCGGGTGGCGCCGGCGTGGCGACACCACCCGGCGCGCGTCAACAGCAGTAGATGCTCGCGCACGAACCACAGGCGGTGCCGCTGCCCGAGTTCGTCGGTGAAGCGAGCGGCGGAATTTCTTGTTCCAGATCGCCGATCACCAGATCGAATACATCATCGGCGTTCCGGTCCGTTCCGCCCTGGACCTTTTCCTCAACTGCCTGCATGAATATCCTCCTCCCGTACTGGCCAATTGATCCGCCACTCAGTAGAACAATGCGGCATGCCCATGTCAACGCACAGGGCGCGGGCCCAGCGCTTTACTGGCCGGTAGGCATCTATGCGACGCAGGTCACACTCCTCTACGGTCGGGGCACTGCCCCGGCCCCTCCACAGCGGCGAGCCGCCGACCGGGCCCGGGCATCCCCGTCTCCCGCCCCAGGAG
>NZ_JAAXYC010000126.1 GCF_018619185.1 Streptomyces sp. McG3
GGGGGGGGGGGGGGGTGGGCGACGGCACGGAGATGAGCGGGGACGTCCTCGGCGCAACGGATCCGGATGCGGATGCGGACCCGGGGGTGGATCCGGCTCCGGATGCCCGTGCCTCCATGGCCGTCGGCGCCGGCTTCGTCTCCGCAGCCGTCGTCGCTGCCTCATCAGTCCCGGCTTCGGCCGCCGTCCGTGCCGCCGGGCGTTTCACCAGGAACGTGGCCAGCGCGCCCGCCACGAACAGGGCCAGTACGGAGACGGCCGTGCCGAACCACGTGGAGCCCAGCCACCGGCCGCCGAAGTAGCCGAGGCCCACGCTGTAACCCGCCCATGCCAGACCCGCCAGTGCGGACCAGGGAAGGAAGTCCCGCTTCCTGCGGTGGGCGGCGCCGGCGCAGAGGGAGACCACGGAGCGGCCCGCGGGTGCGAACCGGGCGATGATCACCAGCGCGCCGCCGCCCCGGCTCAGTGCCGCACCGAGACGTTCCTGCGCGGAGGTGAGTCGCCGGGAGCGCGCGATGGCCCGGTCCAGCCGGTCGCCCCCGCGCCAGGCGAGCCGGTACGCGACGAGGTCGCCGAGCACCGAGGCGGTGGCCGCGCACAGGATCAGTACGAGGAGCGAGGGAACCTGCCCGCCGGCGCCGCTGACGGTCGTGGTGCCCGCTGCCGCCGCCGTGGCGGCCGTGATGACGAGAACGCCGCTGGGCAGCAGGGGCAGGAAGACGTCCAGGAGAACGGAGAGGGCGACCACCGCGTAGATCCATGGGCTGCTGGTCAGCGCGGCCACACTCTCTGGCACCGTCTACTACTCCCCGTTCGTGTCAACGCCGCGACGTCGCAGGGGAGCGGCATGGGCGGCAGGTTCAGCTGTACAGCGTACGCGTGAGGGTCATCCGGACGCGGCCCAAGGCGGGTGATGTTGTGCAGGTCACGTACACCTGGAGGCCTTGTGCCCGTTAGGCGGGGAGAACGACCGGCACGAGCGAGGAGCAGCGCATGACGGCATGGATGGTACGGACGGGACGCGGTCCGGCGCACCCGTTTTTGGGGCGGCGCGGCGGACGCCTCCGGCGGCCACGGCGGCCACGGCGCGCAGGGGGCTCCCGCGGCGGAGGTCTCGGCGCGGGAGCCGGGTGCCGGCGGAGATCCGAGCCGCACGGATGACGTCGTCGCCGTGGGCGGCAGTTCGTGGATGCGGGCCGCGGGGGTGTTCTCCCCGCCCGGATCCTTCGTGCCGTCCGACGCATTGACGTACGACACCCGGTTGGTACCGGCGGGCGCGCGGATCGAGGTCACACAGTTCGCGGATCCGTCCGGCACCCGGGTCGGGGCGCGGCTGCGGGGGCTCGTGCCCGGCCGTGCGTACGGGATGCACGTGCACACCTCGCCCTGCGGCGCCGATCCCGCCGCCGCCGGGCCCCACTACCAGCACCGCCCGGCGGCGACGGCGGACCCGGTCAACGAGGTGTGGCTGGACTTCCGGACGGACGAGGAGGGCGACGGGCGCGCGGAGGCCCTGCACGGCTGGGGCTTCCGCGAGGACGGGGCGCGGTCGGTGATCATTCATGACCGGCAGGGCGGTGCGGGGGAGCGGGCGGCTTGCTTCACGGTGCCGTTCGGGCCCCACGGGCGATAGCGACGGGGCTCCGCACCCTCGGGCGGACGACGGCGTACGGCGGTGTCCCGCTCCTCCGTGTCACCGGAGGGTCGGGGCACCGCCGTACGTCCCCGTCGCTCCGTGCGAGGAGGCTGCGGGGCAACGCCGAGACGGCAGGGTCGGCCCCCAGACAACAGGGTCGGACCGAGACGGCCGGGTCGGCCCGAAATGCCGATTCAGACCGAGACGGCCGGGGTCTTGTCGCGCCGGGGCGTGTCCTCGGCGCCGGCCGCCGTGTTCCGCGAACCGAAGAAGCGGTCCAGAGCGACGGTTCCCGGGCCGGTGAAGACCAGCAGCAGGAACGCCCAGCAGAACATCGCCGCGCCCTCGCCCCCGTTCTGGAGCGGCAGGAACGCCTCGGGCTGGTGCACCTTGAAGTACGCGTAGGCCATCGACCCCGAGGCGAGGAAGGCGGCAGCGCGGGTGCCCAGGCCCAGGGCGACCAGGGACCCGCAGACGAGTTGGATCAGAGCGGCGTACCAGCCGGGCCAGGCGCCGGTCTCCGCCTGGTTGCCGCCGAGGACACCGAAGAGCGTTGCGGCGCCGTGGAAGGCGAAGAGCAGGCCGACGACGAAGCGGAAGAGGCTGAGGACGTAGGGCTGGGCCTGGTTCAAGCGGATGAGCATGGGGGGTGGGCTCCTTCGGTCGTGGTGGGGACGTGAACCGATTGAGCGCCACAGGTTAGGGAGACCTCATCAATGCTTGCAACTTCAACATTCTGTCGAGTGGCTGAAAATCGCCTCCTACTCAGGGGTGAGTGAACGCTCAAGAACCGCTTCGAGCTGGTCTCCCTGCTTGCCCGCCTTGGCCTGGACCAATGTCAGCGCAGACTTCCGGCCATGCAAGGTGAGCGTCATGAGTTGGTTGCCGAACCAGGGGCCGCCCGCCTTGTCCCAGATCACCGGCGACGCACCCGTGCGGCCGTGGCGGGACAGCAGTCGGCCGATCCGCCGACCTGCCCGGCTCCAGCCGAAACGGAAACCCGTTCGGATCGACCGGGGGATCGAGTTGTGCACGGGTGAGCAGGTCAGCTGAAGGACACGGGCGATCGGGGCGCCCCCGGAGCGGGGACCGGAATCGGTCCCCGGGGCGGATCCTGGTCCGGGACCGGACTGCGGCCACCGTGGCTCGGCGATGTAGGCGTGGTGCACATCGCCCGAGAGGACGCAGACCGTCGCCGGGGCGTCCGGGCCGCTCCCCGCTTCCCGCAGCAGCTCCGTGAACCGGTCGAAGGATTCCGGGAACGCGGCCCAATGTTCCAGGTCGGACGCGCGGCGCAGCTTCTCGCCGAAGCGTGCCCAGCGTTGCCCGCGTACGCCCGCGCACAGGGCCGCGTTCCAGCGCTCCGCGTCATGGACGAGCGGGGGCAGCAGCCACGGCAGGGAGCTGCCGATGAGGAGATGATCGTATGAAGAGGGGTCGTCCAGGACCGCGTCCCGCAGCCAGTCGGCCTCCTCGGTGTCGAGCATCGCCCGCTGCTCCTCGGCCAGGACGCGGGCCGCGCGGGTGTCGACCATCACCAGCCGTACTCGGCCGAAAACACGCCGGTAGCTCCACCGGGTACGCGCGGGATCCGCGTCGGTCTCGGCGGCGAAGCGGCGCAGCGTCTCGGTGCCGTCGGGCGATGCCCTGACCGCCGCGTACACGGGGTCGGCGGCCAGTTCGGCGGGGGAGAGATTGCCCAGGTGCTGGTGGACCCAGTACGACATCAGCCCGCTGACGATCCGTTCGTGCCACCAGGGGGTGGCGCGCATGTCCCGCTGCCAGGCGGCGCTGGTGTTCCAGTCGTCGATGACGTCGTGATCGTCGAAGATCATGCAACTGGGGACCGTGGAGAGCAGCCAGCGGACCTCCGGATCGCGCCAGGATTCGTCGTAGAGGTAGGTGTACTCCTCGTAGTCCGCGATCTCCGTGCCCGGCGGCTCGTCCAGGTCCCGGCGGGCGGCGAGTCTGCGCCGGGTCGCCCCGGAGGTCTCGTCCGCGTACACCTGGTCGCCGAGGAGCAGCAGGACGTCGGGCCGTTCGGCCGCCGGATCCGCGGCGAGGCGAGCGGCCAGGGTCACCAGGGCGTCCGGCCCCACGGGGTCGTGCCCGCCGCCGGGAGCGGCCGCCCACCGGCACGACCCGAACGAGACCCGCACCCCGTCCGGCTCCGCCCCGGCGACGTCCGGAGCCGCCGCGGACGGCGTGGTGATGGTGCTCGGCGGGAGGCGGGAGTCGTCGGGCGGCCAGACGCGCCGGGCTCCGATCAGCACCTCGTAGGCCGTGGTGGAACCGGGGGTCAGCCCCTCCACGACGATCAGGGCGTAGTGGTGACCGGCCACCGAGAAGGTGGGCGCCGCCCCCGAGGCGCCGTCCGCGCACCGGACCTCCACGGTGCACGGACGGCTCGCCTCGACCCAGACGGTCGCGGTGGTCCCCGACTCCCAGTCGACGTACCGCAGCAGTGGTCCCAGGCGGAGCCCGGTCATGTGATATCTCCTCGCGACGCCGTCACGGATGGGGTCCGTAACGTACAGAACGCGGGAGGAGGGTGCACGGGTTCCGGTGGGCGGGGGCTGTGCGGCGGGTCGGGGAGTCAGCGGTTGCGCGCGGTGGTCAGCAGCCGTTCAGGGCGGACTGCAGGGCGCTCTTCTCGGCGGAGTCCACGGTCAGGTCGTACTGCTTCTTCACGTGGACCCAGGCACGGACGTAGGTGCACGTGTACGAGGAGCTCGGCGGCATCCACTCGGCCGGGTCCTTGTCGCCCTTGGACTGGTTCACGTTGTCGGTGACCGCGATGAGCTGGGGGCGCGTCAGGTCGTTGGCGAACGACTGGCGCTGGGCGGTGGTCCAGCCGCTCGCGCCGGAGCGCCAGGCCTCGGCGAGCGGGACCATGTGGTCGATGTCCACGTCGGACGCGGCGCTCCAGGTGGCGCCGTCGTAGGGCGAGTACCAACTGCCGCTGACCGCGGCGCAGGAGGAGTCCTGCTGGACGTTCGTGCCGTCGCGCTTGAGGACCACCTCGCGGGTGTTGCAGGCTCCCGACTGGGTGATCCAGTGCGGGAACTTGTCGCGGCTGTAACCGCTGGACGAGCCCTCCGCGCCGACGGTGAGCTGGCCGAGGTAGGTGCGTGCGGTCGCCGCGCTGACCGGGGTGGGCATGGCGGCCTGCGCGCTCGGGGCGGTGAACAGGGTGGACGTGGCGGCGAGCGCGGCGGTTGCGGCGACGACGGAAAGGCGACGCGCGTAGACACCGGACATGCGAACTCCCTTGATGTGGGGGGTGCTTGGGCGGGCGTGCGTAGGCCCGGCCATCGTGGCGACGCCAGGTTTCTGTGGGGTGGGCGTCAGGTAACAGAGTGGCGACATGTGCACGTCACATCAAGGGGTGTGCAAGGGGAGTGACGGATCGCGGGAGCGCGCGGAGGCGTCACGCACGGTTTGTCCGGGTGGCGTTGGGCCTCCGCCGGAGGCCCGGGGGCGCTCGCGTTCCTGGGCGCGCCCCCGGGAGGGGCCCTGGAGGCGGCCCTATCGTTGCCGCGTGCTGCTCCCGGTCTCCCTCACCCTCGGTGTCGTGCTCGCCGTCCTGCTGGTCCTCGCCGCCGCCGTCGCCGCGTGGGCCTCGCTGGGCCGGTCGCGCGAGATCCTCGTCGCCGGGGTGCGGGCGGCCGTCCAACTCGCCGCCGTGTCCCTGCTCATCGGCTGGGTGGTCCGCTCCCTGGCGCCGCTTCTCGGGTTCGTGGCGCTGATGTTCGCCGTGGCCGTGTGGACCGCGGGGCGCCGGATCACCGGCAACCGCACCTGGCGCTGGGCGGCCGTGCCGATCGGGGCGGGCGTGCTGCCCGTGGTGGGGGTGCTGCTGCTGACGGGGCTCGTGCCGGTCCGGGGCCTGGCGCTCATCCCGGTGGCGGGCATCCTCATCGGCGGGGCGCTCACCGCGACGGTGCTCGGCGGGCGGCGCGCCCTGGACGAACTCGCCGGCCGGCGCGGGGAGGTGGAGGCGGGCATGGCCCTCGGGCTGCTCGACCGGGACGCCAGGCTGGAGATCGTGCGGCCCGCGGCGTCGGACGCGTTGCTGCCCGGGCTCGACCAGACCCGGACGGTCGGGCTCGTCACCTTGCCCGGGGCGTTCGTGGGCATGCTGCTGGGCGGCGCCTCACCCGTGGAGGCGGGCGCCGTGCAGCTGTTCGTCCTGGTGGCGCTGATGGCGGTCCAGGTGGTCGCCGTCGCGGCGGTCCTGGAACTGGTCGCGCGCGGGCTGTTGCACCGGGAGTGAGCCCCCGCTCCGGAGAGAGGGGGGGGGCGGCCCGGGCTGTCGCACCGGGAGTGAGTCGGTCCCGCTCCGGAGAGAGGGGCCGGCCCGGGGTGTGCTCAGCCCTCGTCGATGTGCAGGCGGATCGAGCCGTCCTCGGCCGCCTCCACGCGCACCCGGGTCAGATCCTCGACATGGGCGTCCGGCGCGAGGGCCGCGGCGCGCGGGCCGACGCCCACGACGCGCATGCCCGCCGCCCGGCCTGCCGCGATGCCCGCCTCGGAGTCCTCGAACACGATGCAGTCCGCCGCGTCGAAGCCCAGCTCCGCCGCGCCCTTGAGGAAGCCCTCGGGGTCCGGCTTGCTGGCGCCGACCTGCTCGGCGGTGACGCGGACGGCGGGCATCGGCAGCGCGGCGGCCCCCATCCGGGCCGTCGCGAGCGCGGTGTCGGCGGAGGTCACCAGCGCGTGCGGCAGCTCGGCGATCGCGGCCATGAACGCGGGCGCCCCGCCGATCGGCACGACGCCCTCGACGTCGGCGGTCTCCTCGGCCAGCATCACCCGGTTGTCCGCGTAGTTCTCCTCCACCGGGCGGTCCGGGAGCAGGACGGCCATCGTGGCGTACCCCTGACGGCCGTGGACCACCTTGAGCGCGTCCTCGGGGTCCAGCCCGTGCTCGATCGCCCAGCGCCGCCAGCAGCGCTCCACCACCGCGTCGGAGTTCACGAGGGTGCCGTCCATGTCCAGCAGGAGGGCTTGTGCGGTGAGGACGGTGGGAGGCATCGGCTGCTCCAGAACGCGGGGAGGTGTGCGAACAGCCCGGGTGCGCGTGCCGCGGGGCATGACGTACACGGGCTGCGAAGGGGGTGCGGTACGAGGTGTGCCGTACCGCGTGAGGTGAACAGAGCAACCCCCGCCCGCCGGTCAGGGAGTGCGGGCGGGAGCTACTTTGTTCCATCACGATACAAAAACCGGGGCCGGAACGCCAATCCCCCTGCTCGGCGGTCGGGCTCAGTGGGCTCGGTGGCGCCCGCCCCCGTTCGTCTCCTCCTCCAGCGCGCGCCGGGTGTTCGGCCCGTACACGCCCGTCGGATCGCCCTGGATGGCCTTGTACGACTGGTAGATCGCCACGGAGTACGCCACCTGGTCGCTGTAGGAGCTCCCGTCGACCGGCCCCGAGTAGAGCCATTCCCCGACGGTCCGGAGCCGGACCTGCAGCTCGGCCACCTCCGGGCCCCGGTCGCCCGGGCGCAGCGAGGAGCCGGCCAGCGCCGGGGGCGGATCGGCGGGCGGCGCGGCCGGCGGAGTGCCGCCGTCCGGTGTGGACGACGCGCTCACCGTCGGCGCAGCGGACGCCGTGGCGGTCGGCTCGGGCTCCCGGCTCTTCGTCGGTGAGGCGGACGCGGACGGCGATGCGGACGGAGTGGCCGAGGGGGACTGCGTACGGGGTGGCGCGGCCGGCGCGGAGGGGGACGGGGCCACCGAAGCGGCCGGTTCGTCCTCGGTGTCCGGGACGCTCGTGGTGGCCTCCGGCAGGGCCTCGTCCCCGCTGTCGTCGCCACCGAACAGCCCGCCGGCGAAGGCGGCCGTGCCGACCACCGCGGCCACGGCCGCCCCCACGGCGAGAGCCCCGAGGGGGCGCCTGCGGCGCGGTCGCACGGGATCGGGGGCGAAGACGGGGGCCGCGCCCGCGGTGCGCCTCCGGCTTCCGTCCGGCACGGTGCCACTGCCGTCCGGCGCGGAGCCCGTTCCCGCGCCCATGCCGCCGTTCGGGCCGTCGCCGCCCAGGAACAGCGGCATGGTGCTCGCCGCCGCCCCCGGATCGATCGCGGAGCCGGGGGCCGGCGGGCCGGTCCCGGTGGCCGCGCCCTCCCGCGTACGGGAAGCCGCGTCGTCCCGCGTCCCTGTGTGCCGCGCGCCCTCCCACGTACCGGACCCGGAACGAGGCCCCCCGGCCCCGCCTCCGCCGGCCCCGGAGTGGTCCGTCAGTGTCACGTACGGCCGGATGCGCAGCGGGTCGAAGTCCTCGGCCGCGGCGATCTCCGCCGTACGGGCGGCGCGCTGTTCGTCCTCCGTAAGCCGGGCCGACGGCGCGCCGGCGCCGCACCGGCACGGCACCCGGTGCTCCGTGCCGGGCTCCCCGGCCGTCCGTCTCCCGCACTCCGGGCATGCGTGTCCGGTCATGGTGGGTCCCCTCCCCTTGAGCTGCCTGCGATTATGCAGCCCGCTCCGGGGAAGCCCAACGGCCCGCTGGGGCTCGGCCCGCCCCCGGCAGGCCATAACGGGGCGAAACGTCCAGGATGGGGGTGTAGTGGATCAGTGGATCAGTTGATCAGTGGATTCGGCGGATCAGCGAACTCAGCGGATCAATGATGCAGCGGATCCGTGGATTCAACGGATCAGTGGATGCAGCGGATCGAGGAGACGCCCATGGCCCAGCAGCTGAGCCCGTCACCCCCGGCGCCCGGTGAGGGGCAGTCCCACCGGAGCGTGCTGGTGGCGATCGGAGCGCTGCTCCTCGGCATGCTGCTCGCGGCACTCGATCAGACCATCGTCTCCACGGCGCTCCCGACGATCGTCAGTGAGCTCGGCGGCCTCGACCACCTGTCCTGGGTGGTGACCGCCTACCTGCTGGCGGCCACCGCGGCGACCCCGCTGTGGGGCAAGCTCGGCGACCAGTACGGCCGCAAGAAGCTCTTCCAGACCGCGATCGTGATCTTCCTGATCGGCTCCGCGCTCTGCGGGGTCGCCCAGAACATGCCCCAGCTGATCGGCTTCCGGGCCCTCCAGGGGCTCGGCGGCGGCGGGCTGATGGTGCTGTCGATGGCGATCGTCGGCGACCTCGTCACGCCGCGCGAACGCGGCAAGTACCAGGGGCTCTTCGGCGCGGTCTTCGGCGTGACGAGTGTCCTCGGACCTCTCCTCGGCGGTTTCTTCACCGAACACCTCAGCTGGCGCTGGGTCTTCTACATCAACCTGCCGATCGGCGTCGTCGCGCTGGTCGTCATCGCGGCCGTCCTGCACATCCCGGTCCGCCGCGAGAAGCACACCATCGACTACCTCGGCACCTTCCTCATCGCGGCCGTCGCCACGGCCCTGGTGCTCGTCGCCTCCCTCGGCGGTACGACCTGGGCCTGGAGCTCCCCGCAGATCATCGGGCTCGCGGTGCTCGCCGTCGTGCTGCTCGTGGCCTTCATCGCCGTCGAGCGGCGCGCGGTCGAACCCGTACTGCCGCTGAAGCTCTTCCGGATCAGGACCTTCGCCCTCGTCGCCGTGATCAGCTTCGTCATCGGCTTCGCCATGTTCGGCGCGATGACCTACCTGCCGACCTTCCTCCAGGTGGTCCACGACATCACCCCGACGATGTCCGGCGTGCACATGCTGCCGATGGTGTTCGGCCTGCTGATCACCTCGACCGGCTCCGGCCAGATCGTCAGCCGCACCGGCCGCTGGAAGGTCTTCCCGGTCCTGGGCACGGCCATCACCGCTGTCGGGCTGCTGCTGCTCCACCAGCTCGACGAGAACAGCTCCACCTGGCTGATGAGCGCCTTCTTCTTCGTCTTCGGCGCCGGTCTCGGCCTGGTGATGCAGGTCCTCGTCCTGGTCGCCCAGAACTCCGTCTCCTACCAGGACCTCGGTGTCGCCACCTCCGGCGTGACGTTCTTCCGGTCCATCGGCTCCGCGTTCGGCGTGGCCATCTTCGGGACCGTCTTCGCCAACCGGCTGACCGGGCAGCTCACGGACGCCCTCGCCGGGCAGTCGCTGCCGCCGGGTGTCGACGCGGGGCGGCTGGCCGCCGACCCCCGGGCCATCGGGCAGCTCCCGGCCGGCCTGCGGCCCTCCGTCCTCGGCGCGTACTCCACCTCCATCACGGACGTCTTCCTGTACGCCGTCCCGGTGGTCCTCCTGGCCTTCGTCCTCGCCTGGTTCCTCCGTGAGGACAAGCTCCGGGGCTCGGTGACCGCCCCCGACACCAGCCAGACGCTCGCCTCCAACCCCGTCGAGCGCTCCTCGTACGACGAGTGCGCCCGCGCCCTTTCGGTACTCGCGACCCGGGAGGGCCGCCGTGAGATCTACGAGAAGATCACCGCGCGGGCGGGGTACGACCTGCTGCCCGCGGCCAGCTGGCTGCTCCTGCGGATCAAGCGGCACGGCACCGTCGAACCCGCCCGGCTCGCCGAGACGGCACCCGTGCCCCTGCACGTGATCACCGATGCGGCCCGGCAGGTCGAGGAACGCGGGCTGGCCCGCCGGGAGGGCCTGCAGATGATCCTCACCGACACCGGGGCCGAGGCCGTCGTCCGGCTCTCGCAGGCCCGCGAGGACTCCCTCGCCGAACTCCTCGGCGACTGGTGGGGCCCCGAGCGCCCCACCGACCTGGTCGGACTCGTCAGCGAACTGACCGCCGAGGTCAGCGGCTCGACCAGGGAGCGCCCCCATGCCCCGCGGACGCCCCGCGACCACGAGGCCCACCTGAACCAGGACGAGCGCGAGGCCCAGGAACGGCGCTTCGACGAGCGCGAGGGCCACGAACGGCGCTTCGACGACCATGAGGGCGGCGACCGGCGACCCGACGACCCTGACGGTCACGGCCGCCACCACCCGCCCGCCTGAGCACCTGGCTCGCCCGGGCCGGGCGCTGCCGTCACAGCTCCTTGGCGAACCAGTGCTCCGCGTACTGGCGCCGGTGGAACGCCGGCACCTCCCGGTACCCGTGCTTGGTGTACAGCCCGCGCGCCTCGACCAGATCGTTGCGGGTGTCCAGCCGCAGCAGCCGTACGCCGTACGCCCTCGCCGCCTTCTCCACCGCGGCCAGCAGCAGTCCGCCGCCGCCCGTGCCCCGGAACGCAGGGCGCACGTACACCCGCGTCAGCTCCGCCGTGCCCGGACCGGCGGCCTCCGTCAGCACCAGCCCGGCGCAGCTCGCCGCCTTGCTCCCGTACCGGCCGACGACGAACTGCCCGGTCGGCGGTACGAGCAGGTCGGCGCCGTCGCCGTCGAGCCCGTCGTCGATCTCCTCGGCGGTGGCGGGCCGCTGCCAGTAACGGCTCGCGACCTCGTCGTAGTAGTCACGGCGCAGGGCGCTCGCGTCGGGGGAGTCGAATCGTTCGGTGGCCACGGTCCAGGTCATGTGGGGCATTCTTGCTGCCGCACGGCCGAGAGACGAAGCATTTTATGTGCAGGGGGCAGTAGTGACTGATGTGTCCGCGACCGCGACCGACGCCGCGACCACCACCGGAGCCGTCCAGCGCCTCGCCGAGCGCTGGATACGGGACGGCATGGCAGCGGGAGGGGACCCGGGCGGTACGGGGACGGGCACCGGCTTCGTGTGCTCGCCCGCCGGGCTCTGGCTCGCCCTGGCCGCCGTGGCCGCCGGTGCGCGCGGCGCGACCGCGGCCGAACTGCGGGCGCTCCTCGGCACCGCGGACCGGGAGGCCGCGCCGGTCGTCACGGCGCTGGCCCGCGCGCTGGCCCGGACCGGGGCGCTGGGCGTGGCCACCCGGGTCTGGAGCCGGGTGCCCGTCCGCCCCGCGTTCCAGGAGGCGTTGCCGGACGTCCGCTTCGACCCGATGGACCCGGCGGCCGTCGACGCCTGGGTCCGCGAGGCCACCGGAGGGCTGATCGAGCGGCTGCCGCTGGAGATCACCGACGAGACCCTGCTCGCGCTGGTCAACGTCCTGGCGCTGAAGGCCCGCTGGGAGGATCCGTTCGAGGCCCGGCGGACCCGGGACCTGCTGTTCACCGACGCGGCGGGGACGGCCGGTCCGGTGCCGACCATGGTCAAGGACGTGCCGTCGGCCGACGCCTGGACGGCCGGCGGGGCGTACGTCGTCGAGCTGCGTTGCGAGAGGGAACCCGGCGGCCTGCCCGGGGCCCGGGTCCGCCTCGTCCTGGGGGAGCCGGGGGCCGGGGCAGGCCGGGTACTGCCCGTGGGCTGGGCGCCCCGGGGCGCGGGAGCCCCGCTGGACACCGACCGGGTGACCATCGGGCTGCCCCGGCTCACCCTGCGGACACGGGTGCCCGTCACCGGGCAACTGGCCTCCCTCGGCATCCGGCTGGCCCTGACGGACGCCGCGGACTTCTCCGGGCTCTCACCCGAACCCCTCGCCATCTCCGACGTGGTCCAGGAAGCCGTGCTGAAGATCGCCGAGGAGGGCGTGGAGGCCGCGGCCGTGACGGTGGTCGCGATGCGGGCGGGCTCGGCCCCCGGTCCGCAGCGGGTGCACCACATCGCCTTCGACCGCCCCTTCGGCGTCGTCGTGCTGGCCGGGACCGAGGACACCCCGCTGTTCACCGCCTGGCAGGCGGAGGCCCCTGCCGACCCGAACGCCTGAGACGTCTTGGAGGCCCCGTCATCCCCACGGACGACTTCTTCCGGACCGCAGCAGGATGACAGTCAGGCAAAGAGGGGGTTGATTGTGTCTACCTCGTAGGGCAATGCGAGGCTTCATCCGGCATGGCCCCACGAGAAGGGGCGATGCATGGAACGGTGGGAGGGTCGGCGCAGCGTGGTGAATGCGGATCACAGTGTGCGCGGTGACACGGCGACGGACACGGGAGGGAGGACCGGGCTGATCCGGGCCCTGCTCTGGCTGGTCGTGGCCGTGCTGGCGGTACGGCAGGTGGCGGTGGTGCTCCGGCAGCCACCGGGGGAACGGCTCCTCGATCTGGAGACCTGGACCGGGGAGAACGGTGTCCTGCACGTGACGGGCTCGCTGTACGACAGCGGCCGGTTCACCGGCACGCCCTTCGCCGGGCTGGTCCTGAAACCTCTCACCGCTTCGGCCCAGGAGGCCCTGGGCGTCGCGTGGACGTTCGGGTCCCTGCTGCTCGTCGTCGCCCTCGGCATCGTCGCGGCCCGGGCCCTGCCCTCGCCGGTGGGCCGCCGGACGGCCCTGTTCGCGGCCCCCGTCGCGATCAGCCTGCTCATGCTGTCGCTGCCGGTCCGCAACACCCTGCACCTGGGCCAGACCAGCATCCTGCCCGTCCTCCTGGTGCTCCTGGCCTGCTTCGTCGTCCGGGAGCACCGGGCGGCGGGCGTCCTCGTCGGTCTCGCCGCCGCCTTCCAGCCCGTGCTGCTGCTCTTCGCCGCCCTGCTCTGGCTGACCGGCAGACGGCAGGCGTCGCTGAGCGCGGGCGTGACCTTCGCCCTCGCCACGGCCGCCGCCTGGGCGGCGGCGCCGAAGGACTCGTGGACGTACTGGGTGCACCATCTCGCGGGCGCCGGACTGGGGGAGCGGCCGGACAGCCTCGCCAACCAGTCCCTGCACGGGGCGCTGCTCAGGCTCGGCCTCGAAGGCCCCGTGGAGATCGCCCTGTTCCTGGTGCTCGCCGCCGCCGTCGTGGTCGTCGGACTGCGGCGCGCGGTGCGGTACGCGCAGGACGGGCAGCTGCTCCTCGCGGTGGCCGTGACCGGCTGCGTCGTGGTCGCCGTCTCGCCGACCGCCTGGCAGCACCAGCTGCTCTGGGTGCTCCTCGCGGTCGTCGGCAAGGTCGGCAAGCGGGCCTCCGACCGGCTGGTCTGGCCGTCCGTGGTGCTGCTGGTCGTCACCCTGCCGGCCACGATGCTGCTGCCGAACATCGAGGCGCTCTTCCCGGTCCGCGACAACGCGCTGCTCCTCGTGGCGCTCGGCGCGGCCTGCCTCGCCCCGTTCGTGCCCCGCACCTCGCCGTACTGGCAGCACCCGGTCCCCACCGACTACGCGAAACCGGTCGCGGCGCGCTGGAGACGCGTGCCGCTCCTGCCGTTCTGGCGCCGGGTCCTCACCCGCCCCAACCTGCTGCTGGAACTCCTGCTCATCCGGGTCGTCTACGACGCCTACGCCCAGGTCCGTCTCGCCGCCAGGGCGGGCCGCCCGCTCGCCGAGGAGCACGGCCGGCAGATCCACGCCATCGAGCAGTGGCTGCACATCGACATCGAGCACTGGGTCAACCACACGGTCGTGGGGATCACCTGGCTGCGTGAGTTCTTCGACTACTACTACTCCACGTTCCACTTCATCGTCCCGCTGACGATCCTCGGTGTGCTGTACGCGCGCCGCCCCGCCGACTACCGCTGGGTCCGCTCGTCCATCGGCTTCGCCACCCTGCTCGCGCTCGTCGGCTTCTGGCTCTACCCCCTGGCCCCGCCCCGGCTCATGCCCGGCCTCGGCTTCATCGACACCGTCCACGGGGTGCAGGACTTCGCGAAGCCCGACTACGGGACGCTGACCACCGTCACCAACCAGTACGCGGCGATGCCGTCACTGCACTTCGGCTGGTCGCTGTGGTGCGGTGTGGTCATCGTGATGCTGGCCCCGAGGCTCTGGATGAAGGCGCTCGGCCTGCTCCACCCGCTCTTCACGATCGCCGCGATCGTGGCCACCGCCAACCACTGGGTGCTCGACGCGGCCGGCGGCGCACTCGTCGTGGCGATGGGCTTCGGGCTGACGTATCTGCTGTCGGGGCCGCGGAAGCTCGTGACCGGGCAGGACCAGGTGACCGGGACGGCGACGGAACCGGCGGAGCCGCCAGCGGCCGAGGCCTCCGAAGCCGCCGAGGTCACGGAACCGGCCGAGGTCGCGGAACCGGCCGATCCCGCCCTCGTACCGGACCATGAACCCGCCGAGAGGGTCGGCGGCAAGTAGCAGCAGGCAGAAGGGGTGCCGGGACGGCCGAAAACCGTCCCGGCACCCCTTCCGCATGGATCGCCGCGTCCTCCCGCGGTCCTCCCGCCCGGTGCCGCCCGCCACCCGGACGGCACCGCGCGGCCGGTGTCAGGTGGCCGCGACCGTCGTCACCTGGAGCTGCTTGATCCCGTTGAGCCAGGCCGAACGCAGCCGCCGCGGGTCCTCCAGGAGCCGCAGGTCCGGCAGCACGTCGGCGATGGCGTTGAAGATCAGGTCGATCTCCATCACGGCCAGCGACTTGCCCAGGCAGAAGTGCGGGCCGCCGCCCCCGAACCCGAGGTGCGGGTTGGGGTCGCGGGTGATGTCGAAGGCCTCCGGGGCATCGAACACCTCGGGGTCGTTGTTGGCCGAGGAGTAGAACAGCCCCACCCGCTCGCCCTTCCTGATCCGCTGACCGCCCAGCTCCAGGTCCTGGGTGGCGGTCCGCTGGAAGGAGACGACCGGGGTCGCCCAGCGCACGATCTCCTCGGCCGTGGTCTTCGGGCGCTCCCGCTTGTAGAGCTCCCACTGTTCGGGGTGGGTGAGGAAGGCGTGCATGCCGTGACTGATCGCGTTACGGGTCGTCTCGTTCCCGGCCACCGCGAGCAGGATCACGAAGAACCCGAACTCGTCGGAGGACAGGTTCCCTTCGCCCTCCGCCGCGACCAGCTGGCTCACGATGTCCTGGGCCGGGCACTCCTTGCGGGCCGCCGCCAGGTTCATCGAGTACGCCACGATCTCCATCGCCGCCTCGGCGCCGACCTCCTCGGTGATCGCGTACTCCGGATCGTCGTACGCGGCCATCTTGTTGGACCAGTCGAAGATCTTCGAACGGTCCTCCTGCGGTACGCCGATGAGCTCGGCGATGGCCTGGAGCGGGAGCTCCACCGCGATGTTGGTCACGAAGTCGAAGGAGCCGCCGGCGTCGGCGTCGGCGGACGCCAGGGCGGTCTCGACGATGGAGCGGGCCCTGGAGCGCAGGGCGGTCTCCAGGGAGCGCACCGCGCGCGGGGTGAAGCCGCGCTGGACGATCTGGCGGACCCGGGTGTGCTCCGGCGGGTCCATGTTCAGCATGATCAGCTTCTGCACGTCGATCTGGTCGCGGCTGATCGTCTCGTTGAAGCGGATGACGGCGGTGTTGGTGTTCGAGGAGAACAACTCGGGGTGCGTGGAGACGTACTTGACGTCCGCGTGACGGGTGACGGCCCAGTAGCCCTCGTCGCCGAACCCGGAGGTGTTGCGGGGCTGGGTGCACCACCAGACCGGCGCGGTCTCCCGCATCAGGGTGAACTCCGGGTGTGGCACACGGGCTTGGAGGAGGTCGGGATCGGTGAAGTCGAACCCGTCGGGCAGATGGGGGCAGCGCATGGGCACCTCTCCACTCCGGAACAGTCGGCGAACCGTCCTTCGGCCGCGACTGTCTGACGCTCCATCAGAAGTTGCCCGCAAGGTAGTAACGAGTTCTACAAGTGGCAAGGGCCGTGGCCGGATCTGTTGCCTCCGCGCCCGGTGCGGACCCGCCGCCTCGCCGTAGGGGCGCACGCGTGGTGCGTGCACGCCCCTTGCGCAGCCGGGCCGCCGTCACGAGACTGCCAGGAGAACTAGAACGCGTACTAGTTCCTTCCGCGGGCGCCGGGACGCCCCTGCGGAAGCGCGAGGAGAGGACGAGCTCATGGCCGCGGAACCCGTCATCGTCGAAGCCGTACGCACTCCCATCGGCAGGCGCGGAGGCGCACTCGCCAATCTGCACCCCGCCTATCTGCTGGGCGAGACCTACCGTGAACTTCTCGGGCGCACCGGCATCCAGGCCGACTGCGTCGAACAGATCGTCGGCGGCACCGTCACCCACGCCGGTGAGCAGTCCATGAACCCGGCCCGCAACGCCTGGCTGACCGTGGGGCTGCCGTACGAGACCGCCGCCACCACCGTCGACTGCCAGTGCGGCTCCTCGCAGCAGGCCTCCCACATGGTCGCCAACATGGTGGCAGCCGGGGTCATCGACGTGGGCATCAGCTGCGGCGTCGAGGCGATGTCCCGGGTGCCGCTGGGCAGCGGCTCCAAGCACGGTCCGGGAAAGCCCTGGCCCGACGAGTGGAACGTCGACCTGCCCAACCAGTTCGAGGCGGCCGAGCGCATCGCCCGCAAGCGCGGTCTGACCCGCGAGCGCGTCGACGCGCTCGGGCTGCTCTCCCAGCAGCGGGCGGCCGCCGCCTGGGCGGAGGAGCGCTTCAAACGTGAGACGTACGCCGTCCAGGTCCCGACCACCGAGGAGGAGCAGGCGGCCGGGCAGGGCATGTGGCGGCTCGTCGACCGGGACGAGGGGCTGCGCGACACCTCGATGGAGGCGCTCGCGGGGCTCAAGGCCGTCATGCCGAGCGCGATCCACACCGCCGGGAACTCCTCGCAGATATCGGACGGGGCCTGCGCGATCATGTGGTCCTCCAAGCGCATGGCCCGGGCCCTGAAGCTGAAGCCCCGGGCCCGGATCGTGGCTCAGGCCCTCGTCGGCTCCGACCCGCACTTCCACCTGGACGGCCCGATCGACGCGACCCGGGCGGTGCTCGGCAAGGCGGGCATGACGCTGCGGGACATCGACCTCGTCGAGATCAACGAGGCGTTCGCGTCGGTGGTGCTGAGCTGGGCGCAGGAGTTCGAGGCGGACCTCGACGGCCTGGAGAAGGTCAACGTCAACGGTGGCGCGATCGCGCTGGGCCACCCGGTCGGAGCGACGGGCGCCCGGCTGATCACCACGGCCCTGCACGAGCTGGAACGCCGGGACAAGGAGTTCGCGCTCATCACGATGTGCGCGGGAGGGGCCCTGGCGACGGGCACGATCATTCAGCGGCTGTGACCCCGTAACGGCACTTCACGGTGGGCCCGGGGCCGTCCCCTCGGGCTGCCTCCCGGGCTCCTCCGGCTCCCCGAACACGGCGCGCGCGTCGAAGGCGGCGCGACGGGTGGCCCGGCGCAGCGCCTTCAGCAGCGTCGGGCCGAGCGTGAGGGTCAGGACCACCGTCAGCACCGCCCGCCCCAGGTCCCAGCCCAGCGAGGTCGCGGCGCAGTAGGCGAGGAAACGCACCAGGTTCTCGTGCAACGGGTCGCCCGCGACGAACGAGATCCCCGATCCAAGACCGGCGATGAGCGTCCAGCCCTGGAGATTCATCACCGTGCCGTACGCGAACGCCGCCACGCAGCCATACACCGCCAGCATCGCCAACTCCGCCCGCCCGCGCAGCCGGTCCGCTCCCGGCAGCAGCCCCGCCCCCATGGTGAACCAGCCCATCGACAGCATCTGGAACGGCATCCAGGGTCCGACCCCGCCGGTCAGCAGCGCCGAGGCGAACATGGTCACCGAGCCGAGCACGAAGCCGAAGCCGGGCCCCAGCACCCGCCCGCTCAGCACCATCAGGAAGAACATCGGCTCCAGGCCCGCCGTCCCGGCGCCGAGCGGACGCAGCGCCGCCCCGACCGCCGCCAGCACCCCGAGCATCGCGACGGCCTTCGCGTCCATGCCCGACTCGGAGATCGTCGCCACCACCACCGCGACGAGCAGCGGCAGCAGCGCCGCGAACAGCCAGGGCGCGTCCTTCGCGTGCGCGAGCCCGGACCCGGCGTCCGCCAGCAGCGGCCACCCGAAGGCGACCACGCCGACGGCCCCGGTCAGCAGCAGGACGGCGACCGACTTCGGTCCGAGCCGCACGGGCCGGGCCGCCCGGTCCCGGACGCCGGCCTCCTTCCCGCTCATACGCCCGCCTCCAGCGCGCCGCGCACCTGGGACACGGTCAGCCACTCCTGCGGGGCCAGGATCTTCGCCGTCTGCGGGGCGAACGCGGGCGAGGAGACCACCACCCGCCCGGTCGGGCCGTCCGCGACGACCTCCCCGTCGGCGAGGATCACCACCCGGTGCGCCAGCTCCGCCGCCAGTTCCACGTCATGTGTCGCCAGGACGATCGCGTGCCCCCCGGCCGCCAGGCCGCGCAGCACGCCGACGAGCCGGGCCTTCGCCGCGTAGTCCAGACCACGCGTCGGTTCGTCCAGCAGCAACAGCGGCGGGCGGCCCGTCAGCACCAGCGCCAGGGCCAGGGCGAGCCGTTGGCCCTCGGAGAGGTCCCGGGGGTGGGTGTCGTCCGCGACGCCCGGCAGCAGCTCCGACACCAGCGCCCGGCAGGAACCCTCCGTCGCGCCCGCGTCCCGGTCGGCGGCGGCGCACTCGGCGGCCACCGTGTCCGCGTACAGCAGATCGCGCGGCTCCTGCGGTACGAGGCCGACCCGGCGCACCATCGCCCGCGGGTCCGTCCGGGCCGGGGCCAGGCCGCCGACGCGCACGGTGCCCGAGGTGGGCTCGATCATGCCGACGAGCGCGCCGAGCAGCGTGGACTTGCCGGCCCCGTTGCGGCCCATCAGGGCCACCGTCTCGCCCGGGGCCACGGTGAGCGTCACCCGCCGCAGCGCCTCGACCCGGCCGCGCCGCACCCCGAGCCCGTCGACCCGGGTGACCGGATCGGCCCCCGGGGCGGCCGGGACGTCGGCCCCGCGCCCCAGGAGCCGGGCGAACCGGCCGGGCCGTGACCGCTCGGCGACGACCGGAACGGGTGCCCCCGGCATCCCCGACACCTCCGGGGGAACGGGCGGCGACGCCTCCGCAAGCCGCTCCCGCAGTCCGCCCGCCCCGCGCCGGGCGTCCCGTACCGACAGGGGCAGCGGGTCCCAGCCCGCGAGCAGCCCCAGCTCGGCCACCGGCGGCCGTACCGGCGACACCTTCATGATCTCGGCGGGCGGCCCCATCACGGGGGCGGCGCCCGGGGCGGGCAGCAGGACGACCTGGTCCGCGTACTGCACCACCCGCTCCAGCCGGTGCTCGGCCATCAGCACGGTCGTGCCCAGGTCGTGCACCAGCCGCTGGAGCACCGCGAGGACCTCCTCGGCCGCCGCCGGGTCCAGCGCGGAGGTCGGCTCGTCCAGCACCAGCACCCTCGGGTGCGGGGTGAGCACCGAACCGATCGCCACCCGCTGCTGCTGGCCACCCGACAGGGTCGCGATCGGCCGGTCGCGCAGCTCGGCCAGGCCCAGCAGATCGAGCGTCTCCTCGACCCGGCGGCGCATCACGTCGGGGGCAAGACCCAGCGACTCCATGCCGTACGCGAGCTCGTCCTCGACGGTGTCCGTGACGAAGTGCGCGAGCGGGTCCTGGCCCACCGTGCCGACCAGATCGGCCAGTTCACGGGGCTTGTGCGTACGGGTGTCGCGGCCGCCCACCGTGACCCGGCCCGAGAGCAGCCCGCCCGTGAAGTGCGGGACGAGCCCGGAGACCGTACCCAGCAAAGTCGACTTGCCGACACCGGAGGGGCCGACGAGCAGGACGAGTTCGCCCTCGGGGACCGTGAGATCGACGTCGGACAGCGTGGGGTGCTCCGTGCCCTCGTAGCGCACGGAGACCCGCTCGAACCTGATCACGCCTGCTCCTTGTCGCGATGCGCCGGTCCTGTCGTGGCCCGGGACGACGGCGGCACGGGGGCGACCAGCGCCGGCAGCAGCCCGACCAGCACCGCCGCGGCGGGCCACAGCGGCAGCACCGGAGCGGTCAGCGGTACGACACCGGGGCGCATCGCGTCCGGATCCACCGCACCCGCCCAGATCATCGCCGCCGCGACCACCGCACCCGAGCACGCAACCAGCCAGGCCCGGACGCCCCACCGGTCCGGCCGGTACCGGGTGCGCACCGAGCGCCGCCCGCCGAGCCGCAGCCCGGCCATGGCCGTGACCAGACCGGCCAGCAGCAACGGCAGCCCGTACACCGCCCCCTGCGCGGCCAGCAGCCCGTACGTGCCGGCGCACACCCCGAGCAGCCCGCCCAGGGTGAGGACGTTCGTGGTGTGCCGGACGGCGGCCGGGACCCGCGCCGTACGCCCGTACCCGCGCGCGTCCATCGACGCGGCCACCGCCACCGACCGCTCCAGCGCCCCCTCCAGCACCGGCAGCCCGATCTGCGCCACGGCCCGCACGCCTCCGGTCGGCCGGCCCCGCAGCCGGCGCGCGGTGCGCAGCCGGACCACATCGGCCACCATGTTCGGCGCGAACGTCATCGCGACCACGACGGCGACCCCCGCCTCGTACAGCGCACCCGGCAGCGACTTCAGCAGCCGCGCCGGGTTGGCCAGCGCGTTCGCCGCGCCCA
Source organism: Streptomyces sp. McG3 (assembly GCF_018619185.1). Lineage (GTDB taxonomy): Bacteria > Actinomycetota > Actinomycetes > Streptomycetales > Streptomycetaceae > Streptomyces. The sequence goes on from NZ_JAAXYC010000126.1 coordinate 20,711, forward strand.
CGCAGATCAGCAGCGCGGCCAGCTTCATCCCCTCGTACAGCGAGAAGACCAACTGCTCGGCGGTGACCCGGCCGCCGATCCGCACACCCCGCGCCCAGTCGGGCAGCGGCAGTTCGGGGAGGACGAACACCGTGTGGGTGCCGGGGATCGACGAACCGAGGAAGACGGAGAACAGCAGCCGCAGCGCCACGACGAACAGCCCGAGCTTGACGAACGCGCCGTACGAACGGGCCCACGGCGCATCCGTCCGCCGCGCCGCCACCACGTACCCCGCCACCCCGACCAGCAGCCCGAGCAGCAGGGGGTTCGTCGTCCGGGACGCGGCGGTGGCCAGACCCAGCGCCCACAGCCACCACGCCCCGGCGGGCAGCGCGTTGCCGCGGTCCGCCTCGGGGGCGTGCAGGGCACGGCGCAGCAGCCGGGCCGACGCCGGGGCGGGGGAGGCGGTCACCGGCGGCGGCGGGCCTGGACCACGGCGGCGACGCCCAGCAGCAGAACGGCGCCGATACCGACGAGGAGCCCGACGGACGGACCGCCGCCGCCGTCTCCGTCGGCCTCGTCCGCAGCCGTGCCCGAGGCGGTGGCGGAGGGTGTCGGCTTCGCGCTGCCGTCCTCGCCGGACACCTGCTCGCCGCAGCCCGACTTCGGGTAGCCCGAGATCGCGCAGAGCATGGCGCTGCTGTCGTACCGCAGCGGTTTCGCCACCGCCGCGAGCGCCTCCGCGGAGCTGGCGTCCGGTGCGACCCGCGCGCACGCCGTGCGCGGGGCGGGCGGCTTCTCCCCGTCAGGGGCGTCCGCCGCCGTACCGGGGTCGATCACCAGCGCCACCCGCTTCTGCCCGTCCTTCGCCGGTGTGCCCGCGCAGATCGCCCCGAAGTCGGGGGCGCGGCGCGGCTGTGCGGCATCGCCCGAGTCCTCGCTCACGGCGAACCGGAAGCCCTGGACCGCACCGTCGTCCGGGCGCAGCAGCGAGGGCCCCTGGGTGGCGTACTCCCAGTTCTTGCCGTTGCCCTCCCAGAAGGACCAGTAGCGGTAGCCGGCGGCCTCGGCGCTGCCCGCGCCGAGCAGGACGGCCGAGGCGGCGACCAGGGCGGCCAGCAGTGCGACGAGGGGATTCCGCAACCGGGCGACGGCCGGATTCCGGAGCCGCGCGGCTGCGACGAGGGGCCGGAGCCGCGCGGCGGCGGGGTTCCGCGGTAGCGCCGGGACCGGCGTACGCCTCACGGCTGCTGCTTCTTCCGGCGCATGCTCAGCAGGAAACCGATGCCCGCCCCGGCGACGAGACCGATGCCGATCAGCCACCCCAGGCTCAGCCCGCTGTCGTCGCTGTCGGTGCCGCTGGAGGGCTGCGGGCCGGTCGGCGTGGGCGAGGGGAGGGC
>NZ_JAAXYC010000127.1 GCF_018619185.1 Streptomyces sp. McG3
ATGTAGGGGGGGGCGGGGTCCGTGCCTCCCCGGGGAGGCACGGGTCCGCGCATCCCCCGGGAGGCACGGACCTGCGATCCGCCGGGAAGCGCGGGCACGGGAAAGCCCCCGGGAGGACGGTGGTCCTCCCGGGGGCTTTCGCCTGTCGGTCCTACTTCACGTCGAGGAAGTCGCCCTTGGCCGAGACGGCCGGGGTGCTCGGCGTGCCGGCGAAGCTGTAGCGCCAGGTGCCGTCGGCCGAGGCCTTGACGGTCGACTTGAGGGTGCCGGTGGAGCTGGTCTTGACCGTCTTGACGGTCGAGTAGCTCTTGGCGCCCTTCTTCTTGAACTGGAGCTTCACGGACTGCTTGCTGTAGCCCTTGTACGTGCCGGTGTCCCAGTTGGCACGGGTCAGCTTGCCGGTGACCGTGATGGTCTTGCCCTTCTTCACGGGCTCCGGGGAGGCGTTCACGGTCAGCTTGGAGAAGCGCTGGACGCGGACCTTGGAGACCGCGTCGCTGCCGAACTCCTGACCCTCCTCGGTCACGGCCTCCGCGCCGATGCGCCACCAGGTCGCGTCGGAGCTGACCATGTCCCTCGGGTCGAGGGTGATGGTGCCCTTGCAGGTCGTCGTGGTCGCGTTGACCGCCTTGCAGGTGATCGACTTCCCGTTCGGGCCGAAGCCCATGTCGCCGACGACGTCGTTCTTGATCCAGATGTACGCGGCGACGCCGCCCACGCCCGCGTCGGCGGTGGCCGTGGCGGTGAAGGGCACGGTCTGCTTCGACTTGGTCCCGACCACGATCGGCTTGCCGCCGTTGACGACCGCCGAGGTGACCTTCGGGGCGGCGGCCTTCGCGGTCGCGCCGAACGCCTGCTTCGACTTCTCGCCCTTGGAGGGCTGGCTGACCGAGAAGCCGGGGTCCAGGGTCCACGAACGACCGTCATCGGCCTGCGCGGCCGGTACTGCGAGAGCGGAAAGGGCCAGGGCGCCGGAAACGGCGGCCACGGTGGCACGAATACGCATGTGTCCCCAAGTGGAGAAGGGGTCCCGGGGCGCGCTTGTGTCGTCAGCCCGGCGGGACCCATCTGATCCATGAGCCTCTTGGCTCACAGAAACAGACGGTCGAACCATGCGAATGGTTGTGCGATCTATGACTTTTTCGTGAAGACCGTTACGGACGGCCGTGCGCCCGCCGCTCACCCCTTCCGGGGCCGACGGCGGACGCACGACAGCGGCTACTTGACGTCGACGAAGTCACCGGCGACGGAAACGGCCGGGGTGGTGGACGTGCCGGCGAAGCTGTAGCGCCAGTAGCCGTCGGCCGAGGCCTTGACGGTTGTCTTCAGGGTGCCGGTCGAGCTCGTCTTCACGGTCTTGACCGTCGTGTAGCTCTTGGCGCCCTTCTTCTTGAACTGGAGCTTCACGGGCTGCCCCGTGTAGCCCTTGTACGTGTTGGTGTCCCAGTTGGCGCGCGTGAGCTTCCCGGTGACGGTGAGGGTCTTGCCCTTCTTCACCGGCTCCGGGGAGGCGTTCACGGTCAGCTTGGAGAAGCGCTGGACGCGGGTCTTGGCCTGGGTGTCGTTCCAGATGAAGTCTTCGTCGCTGCCGGTGTCCGCGAGCGCTCCGACGCCGACATTCCAGGTGCCCGCGAGGCTGCTCGTGTAGAGGTCGTCGGACCGCGGGTCGACCGTGATCGAGACGGTGCAGGTGGAGGTGGTCGGGTCCGCCGAGACCTTGCACGTGCCGGCCGGCTGCGTGGGGCCGAGGAACCCGTCGACCTCGTCGATGTGGCCGTGCCACAGGTAGGCGTATGCGTCGGCTATGCCGGACGGAGACGAGGCCGTGATCGCGACGGTGAACTTCTGCTTGGACTTCGTGCCCACCACGATGTCCTTGCCGCCGTTGACGACGACCTTCCTGATGACGGGCGTCTCGACGGCACGGACGGCGCGGGCACGGGCGGCGGGCGCGCCCGGCTCGGCGGCGAAAACGTCCGCGCCGGACGGCACGCTGAAGCCCGCCTCGGGCTTCTCGTCGGCCTGGACGGCCGGTACTGCGAGAGCGGAAAGGGCCAGGGCGCCGGAAACGGCGGCCACGGTGGCACGAATGCGCATGTGTCCCCAAGTGGAGAAGGGGTCCCGGGGCGCGCTTGTGTCGTCAGCCCGGCGGGACCCATCTGATCCATGAGCCTCTTGGCTCAAAGGAACAGACAGCCGCACCACGTGAACGGTTGTGCGAGTCTGTGACTTTTCTGTGAAGCACGTCGAGTGCGGGGCACTCCCGGGGCCTGCACCCCGGGAGCGCCCCGCGCCGGTCGCTACTTGACGTCGAGGTAGTCACCGCCGGCCGACACGGCCGGGGTGGTGGACGTACCGGCGAAGCTGTAGCGCCAGTGGCCGTCCTTGGACGCCTTCACCGTGGTCTTCAGGCCGCCCGTCGCGCTGGTCTTGACCGTCTTGACGGTCGAGTAGCTCTTGGCGCCCTTCTTCTTGAACTGGAGCTGCACGGGCTGCTTGGCGTACCCCTGGTCCTTGAACGTGTCCCAGTTGGCGCGCGTGAGCTTCCCGGTGACGGTGACGGTCTTGCCCTTCTTCACCGGCTCCGGCGAGGCGTTCACCGTGATCTTCGACGCGCGCTGGAACTTGAAGGACTTGGCCTTCTCCGTCCACACGTAGTCGCCGTCGTTGGCGTCCACCCAGGCGTCGACGTACCAGGTCCCGGCCACGCCGTTGCTGTACGCGAGGTCCACCTTCGGGTCGACGACGAACTTGGCGGTGCACGTGTTGCCCGAGCAACTGGTGCTGGACGGGGACAGCATGCCGAACGAGGGGCCGAAGAGCGTGATGTCCGCGTCACTGATGCCGGAGTTGTCCTTGGCCGTGAGGGTGACCGAGAACTTCTTGGCGCCGGACGTGCCGACGACGACGGCCGCGCCGCCGTTCACCGTCACCTTCGTGATGGCGGTGTCCCCCGAGCGGCCACTGGCCTGAGCGGCCGGGACGGCGAGGGCGGAGACGGCCAGGGCGCCGGCGACGACGAAGCCGGCGGATGTGCGCATACGCATGTGTTTCCCGTGGAGAAAGGGCCTTCCCGGGTGAGCCGGGGAGGCCGGTCCGAACGGTCATGGGGCGATTGCCCATGGAGGGCAATCTGTGACTCGTCGGATCAGACCGACCTCACCCGTGAAGGGTTGTGCACGAATATGTGTTTTCCGTGAAGACACTTCTGATCGGGCCCGCACCACCCCGTACCGGACGCGCTCCGCGTCCGGTACCCGGCTCAGTCGAACCAGCGGTCCCGCGCCAGCTCCTCCGTACGCGACGGGTCCTCCAGCAGGGCCGCGACCTCGAAGCGTCGGGGCCACTGGCCGGCCGCCCAGGCCAGGCCGGCCGCCACGCCCTCCAGGGTCGCGGCGTGGACGACCCCGTCCGGGGTGCGGCGCCAGTCCAGTTCGACGCCGCCCGCGCGGAGTTCCGGGTGCTCGACGTACGTGTCCGGGGTGCCGGGTCCGAGCAGGACGCGGACCGACTCCGGTACGCGGTGCTCCTCACCCTCGCTCGTCACGCCCGCCTCGACCGTCTCACCGAGGCGCCGCACCTGGAGCAGCTCGGCCAACTCGGCGGCCCGGGACGGAGCCACGGGGAGCAGCGGCAGCCCCGCCGTCAGCGGCAGCACGTCCGGGGCGTCCGCGATCACGGCGTCCGCCGCGTCGACCACGGCCACGTCCCCGTCCACCACCGCGCGCAGCTCATCCGGCAACGTCACCCGGTCCGGGTCCAGTTCGGCGAGCGCCGTGTAGAGCGCGTGCAGTTGTACGGGGGTGACGGGGCGGTCCTCGTTGGCGAGCCGGCCCAGCAGTTCCGCCGCACCGCCCGGCTCGTCCAGCAGGGCCGCGACCGAGGTGCGCACCCCGAGGGCCCGCAGTACCTGGGTGTCGTCGAAGCCCGTCGCGTCCACCGCGTCGTACAGCCCGGCCAGCCGGGGGTCGCCGCCTCCCGCGCGCAGTCCGGCCGGGCGGCGGCCGTCCAGCACGGGGTGGTCGCGCAGCCACCACGCGGTGTACGGGCGCACGGACTGCGTCGTCCCGTCCGGGAGCAGCACCCGCACCGGCTGCGTCAGCGCGTCGCGCAGCGGCGGCTTCGCCAGCATCGCGAGCGCCTGCGGCCAGGCGTCGTCGTCGACCAGGTCCAGGTCCCGTACGGCGACGATCTCGGTGGCGACGGGCGGCACCGGGGTCTCGGGCAGCTGGTCGAGGAGGTCCTCGCACCACACGTCGACGGCGTCCAGCAGTCCGGCGTCGTCGGGTTCGGCGAAGTCGCTGTCGCGGGGCTCCAGTTCGTCCGGGTCCAGGACGACGTCGGTGGCCCGCACGAGGGCGAAGGTGGCGAGCACCCCGCAGGCGGTGAGCGGGCCCTCCCCCCAGCGATCGGCCAGCTCCTGGTCGGCGAGGGCGAGTTCACCCTCGCGCATGACTTGTGCGAACGGGCTTCCCGGAAGGACCAGTTCGCCGGCGGGGGCGGGCTCACCCTCCTCGTCGGGGAGGGCGAGCGCGCCGAGCCAGGGCTCGTCGCCGGGGGCCAGCTCGGCGTCCCGGACCAGGGTGAGCACGGTCTCGGCCAGTTCGTCGCCGTCGAGCGCGTCCTCGTCCCAGATCTCCCCCGCGTCCAGCGAACCGGCGACGGCCGCCCGCACCTGGGGAGTCGTCAGCACGGCGCGCGGCGTGGCGGGCAGGGCCCCGAGCTTCTCCAGCAGCGGGTGCGCGGCGTCCGGGTGGGCGACCTTGAGGCCCAGCCGGGAGAGCCGGGCGAGAACGGGGCCGGTGAGGGCGTCCGGAAGCGGCAGCAGGATCTGCCGCGGTCCGATCGTGGTGCGCGGCGGACGGCCCGCCCGCCCGTCGTCCGGGTCGCCCGCGAGGGGGACGGGGAGGCCGCTGAGCCGGTCGGGGTCGGTGCCCGCGAGGCTGTCGTAGAGCCGGTGCCACCAGGCGGGGTCGCGCTCCAGACCGGCGAGGCGGTCGATGGCCTCGGTCAGGGGGACTCGGGCGACGCCGAGGGTGCGCAGCTCGGTGCGCCGCTCCAGGCCCGCGGGCAGCAGACAGGGCAGCACCTCGGCGAGCACCCGTACGGTCTCGGCCCCGACGCCCTCGACGACCTCCGCCTCCACGGGGCGCAGAGCGGAGGTGTCGTCGGCGGCGGTCCTCTCCGTCCGGTCCCGGTCCCAGTCGTCCGCCCAGCCCGGCTCGGCCTCGGGGTCCCGGGGCGCTGCGGGCTCCAGGAACGCGACCCGGGGCAGCCGGGCCAGGATCGCACCGCGCAGGGCCCCGTCCAGGCCGCCCTTGCCCAGCGGCCCCGGCACCAGGTCGATGGTCCCGGTCGACACCGGCCGCCAGGAGCCCAGCAGCTCCGCGTACGCGTCGGCCGCCCGCTCCACCAGGAAGTCGGTCAGCGGCCCCGGCGCGGGGTGCCTGCGGGCGGTGTCCAGCGGAAGGGAGGCGATGAGCAGGGCGGGGATGCCGAGCGGCTCGTCGGTGGGCGTCGGGGCGTGCACGACGGGTGCGGTACGGGGGTGCAGCGGGGCGCCCGTCTCGTCGACCGGCACCGCCCAGGTCACCGACCAGTGCGGGCGCAGCCGCTCCTCGACCGGGCGGTCGGCCAGCAGGGCGGGCTCGATGGGCCCGTGGTGGAGCACGGTGCGCCAGCGGCCCGGACCGCGGACGGAGTCGTCGATGTGCGTGTACGGGCCCTGGGCCGAACGGCTGAGGGTCCTCGTCCCGTCCGGGGTCTCGATGACGACCTCGTCCAGGCCGGACAGGGTGAGCAGCAGCGCGTCGTCCACGGCGGCCAGCAGCCGGGCCACCAGGTCCTCGGCGGTGCCGTCGCGCAGCGGCAGCACGACGACGGTGTCGTACCCGTCGGGCGCGGAGCCCTCGGCGGGCAGCGGCAGGCGCAGCAGCGGTACGTGTCCGTCGCGGCGGCGCAGCTCGTCGCCGAGGCCGGGGCTGCCGACGGCCGCCTCCCCGGCCAGCTCGCGCGCCTCGGCCAGGGACCAGCGCACGCCACCGTGCCGGCCGAGCACCGCCGGCTCGTCGCTGACCGCGAGGACGGCGGCGAACCCGACGCCGAAGCGGCCGACGGCGGACTCGTGGCCCTCGCGCTTGGCGGAGGCCCGCAGGGTGCTCAGGGACTCCACGCCGGTGGCGTCGAGCGGCGCGCCGGTGTTCGCGGCGGCCAGCACGCAGCGGTCGTCCGGGTCGCCGGGGGCGGCGGGGTGCAGGGTGAGACGGAGCTTGCCGGGGACGCGGGCGCGGGCGGCGGCGTCGGCGGCGTTCTGGGCCAGCTCGACGACGAGGCGGTCGCGGTAGCCGCCGAGCGCGAGGTCCTCCTCGGCGTTGGCGTCCTCCCGGAACCGGGCGGGCCCGGCCCCCCAGGCGTCGAGCACGCCGCGCCGCAGCCGTGCCGTCCCGAACGGATCGGCCCCCTCGGTCGCCTTCATGCTCACGCTCTCGACTCCGTCCGCTGGGTGGGGGACCGCGTATGCCTGTGCGGCCCAGTGTGCGCCCGAAGGTACCGCGCTTTCCCGGCCCGCCCGGCGTTTGAGGACGGACCTTTGCTCAGGTGAGCGGCCACATCAGGCAGGGGCCGTGGTCACAGGGCCCCGCAACGTCACCCCGGACCCACGTCGACGGTTCCGTCCTCAAGCGCCGCACCGGCTGAAATGGGTCACCGCACCCACCCGGCCCGGCCACCACCCAGCCCGTCCGGCAGAACCCTTGCCCGGGCGGGCGTGCACCGAAGACAGGGCCCTCGGGCCCAGGTCCCCCTAGCGGCACCCCGCGTCCACACCGACGGTTCCGTCCTCAAGCGCCGGACCGGCTGAAATGGGTCACCGCACCCACTCGGCCCGGCCACCACCCAGCCCGTCCGGCGTTTGAGGACGGAACCCTTGCCCGGACCGGCTGAACAGGCGCCCCGCGATTCCGGGCACCGCAAGCCCGGACCCCTCAGCGGGCAGGAGCGTCAGGAGTGGCCCAGGTCCTCCGACGCCCCGTCCGGCTCGGCCGGGACGGAGCCCCCGCCGCGCTCCGGCCGCAGCGAGTACGCGTCCACCCGCATCGTGTCGAGCGCGTGCGGCGCCGGCTTCGGGGGCGCCGGCATCACCGCGGCCTCCGAGTGCCCGCCGCAGCCGTACGCCAGCGACACCACATGCCCGTCCGCCGGGCCGAACTCGTTCGCGCACACCCCGAAGGCCTGCTTCAGGGAGCCCGCCATCGGGATCAGGAACGCGCAGCTGACGCACGTCGCCGGGGCCGCCTGGGCCATCGGCGTCTTCGGGCCGAACGCCTCGTCCCAGCGGTCGGCCGCCGCGTACAGCCCGTACCGGGACAGCACCCGCGCCCGGCGCGTACCGAGCTCGTCCGCGACCGCGGCGATGGACCCGCGGCTGGTGGCGGCCACCGGCCGGTCCGTCAGCTCGGCGTCCTCCGAGTCGACCAGCTCCGCCAGCTCCCGGGAGACCACGGAGTTCGGCGGCGGTTCGTCCTCGCCGGTCCAGCCGGGCTCCAGGCGCAGGTCCTCCGCCTCGGTGGGCAGCAGGTCGCCGGGGCCCATGTCGCCGGGGCGCAGCCGCTCGCTCCACGGGACCCACTCCGGCGCCAGGAGCGCGTCGTCCCCCGGCAGCAGCACCGTTTCGTCGAGGGTGACGTTCTTCGCGCGGGAGGCCCGCGCGACCGTCACCGCCCAGCGCCAGCCCCGGTACCCGGGCTCCTTGGCCTCGAAGTAGTGCGTGACGACCCGGTCTCCCTCGGAGACCACGCCGATGTGCTCACCGACCACCCCGGGCGCGGCGGCCTCCTCCGCAGCCGCACGCGCGAGGTCCACCGCCTCGGCGCACAGGCGGTCGGGAACGGGGGTCCGGGCCGTACGGCTTCGCGTCGTCGTCGCAGCACTCACAGGTCTTCGCTTCTCTCCATACGCCAGTCTCACGAGCGCGCCAGCTGCTGCACGATTGCCGTTTCGGCCAGACAGGTGCGGGCGGAGCGGACCAAGGGGCCGCGTCGACGTCCACACCCGTTGTGCCTGCCTCGGGCGCGCCTTCTGCCATCCATTCTGCGGGATCGCCGAGAGGCGCGCGGCCAAGAACAACCGCCGGTGGCGCGTTACGCACGCTACCCTCTCCGCCGCGCTGCGCCCACCTGCCCGTCCCAAACGTGCCGTATCCGTTCGCGCCGTCTTCCCGCCGATGCCGATCGGACGGCGGTGGCGGCAGGGCCCCGGACGGTTCCGGCGGGCTCGTCCGACAGGGCGTCACACGCGCGTCCGCGGCCGATCACCGTTCATACCGGCCAGGGTTGGGGCACTATGACGGGGTGACTGCCGCCAGGTCGCACGACGGTCCCGGCCCGCTCCGCAGGGCGGGACGGGCGACGGGCCATGCCCTGCGCGCCCCGTTCACCGGCACGGCGCGCGGTATCCGCAAGGCGACGCACGCCCACGGCGCGGGGGAATCCGGCCTCGGAAAACTGATCGAACTGCACGCGGTGAACGGCGCGGGCGACGTCATGATCACGGTCGCGCTCGCCTCCACCGTCTTCTTCTCGGTGCCCACGGACGAGGCGCGGGGCAGGGTGGCCCTCTACCTCGCCATCACCATGGCCCCCTTCACCCTGCTCGCCCCGGTGATCGGCCCGCTCCTGGACCGGCTGCCGCACGGCCGGCGCGCCGCGATGGCGGGCGCGATGCTGGCCCGGGCGCTGCTGGCGATCACCATGTCGGGCGCGGTCGCCACGGGGGGCCTGGAGCTGTATCCGGCCGCGCTGGGCGTCCTGGTCTCGTCGAAGGCGTACGGCGTGGTGCGCAGCGCGGTCGTGCCACGGCTGCTGCCACCCAAGTTTTCCCTGGTGAAGGCCAATTCCCGGGTGACCCTGGCGGGGCTGCTGGCCACCGGGGTGGCGGCCCCGATCGGGGCGGGCCTCCAGGCCATCGGCTCGCCGTGGCCGCTCTACGGCGCCTGCGCGATCTTCGTCGCGGGCACGTTCCTCGCCTTCACCCTGCCGCCCAAGGTCGACTCCGCGAAGGGCGAGCGCCGGGCGCGGCTGATCGTCCCGCACCACGAGGACACCACGCCGCGGCCCGCCCCCGGCAGGGGCAGCACCCGGGCGGGCCTCCGCAGGGGCGGCAACAGGGAGAAACCGGCCAGGGAGCGGCCGCCGGGCCTGCGGTCCGTCGGCGGGTCCGTCCTGCACGGGCTCCAGGCCAACGCCGCGCACCGGGCCCTCTCCGGCTTCCTCATCTTCTTCCTGGCGTTCCTGCTGCGCGAGCACCCGCTGGCCGGGCAGAGCGCGGCGGTCTCGCTCGGCATCGTCGGCGTGGCGGCGGGCGTCGGCAACGCCTGCGGTACGGCGGTGGGCTCCTGGCTGCGGGCCCGCGGCCCCGAGGTGATCATCGCGACGGTGCTGGGGCTCGCCCTGAGCATGGCGGTCCTGGCCGCGGTCTTCTTCTCCACGGTGCTGGTCGCCGCGCTCGGCGCGGTCGCCGGCTTCACCCAGGCCCTGTCCAAGCTGTCGCTCGACGCGATGATCCAGCGGGACGTGCCCGAGGAGGTCCGCACCTCGGCGTTCGCCCGGTCCGAGACGTTGCTCCAGATGGCGTGGGTGGTCGGCGGCGGGATCGGCATCGCCCTGCCGCTCAACGCGGTGCTCGGCATGTCGGTCGCCGCGGGCATTCTCGCGCTCGGCGCGGCCACGTCCGTACGGGGCCTCCTGGGGGCCGCGCGGCGCGGCACGCCGCACCCCCGCGTGGCATGAGCGGGGGCGACCGATAGCCTTCGGCCCATGACCGTTGCGTTCTTCTCCGGTAAGGGCCGTCGAATCGGCGTCGCTCTTGGTGCCGTGTCCGCGGGACTCCTTGTCCTGTCCGCCTGCGACAAGCCGACGCCGCTCGCCACCGTGACGGTCGGCAGCGACTCGGTGAACACCGAGGCCGCCTGCTACAACGACGGCGATGCGATCAAGGAGTCCCTGATCCAGGGCTGCCTGAACAAGAAGGCCGAGAAGTCCCTCACGGTCTCCATGGACGACAAGGTCCGCTTCGGCGTCGACCCCGAGATCGCCGAGAACGGCTGGACGCTCTTCATCAACGGCCAGCAGGCCGAGCAGGAGCCGTACAAGAAGACCTACCGGACGATCCCCGGCAGCGCCTTCTTCGCCAGCCAGACGGGCCAGCCGTCCGAGAAGACGAACATCTCCATCGTGGAGACCAAGGGCAAGAAGCTCACGGGCATCTGGCAGTTCGAGCTCAAGAAGGACTGACCCGCTCACCGAGGAGCGCCCTTCCCCCGTCCTCGACCCTTGAGGCTGTACCCATGCGTGTGCTGGTCGTGACCGCTGTCCCGGTGGAACGGGACGCGGTCACGCGTGCGTTCGGGGGCGCGCCGGAGACGGTGGCGCTGCCGGGGGGCGAGCTGCACCGCGGCGGCGCGTTCGACGTCCTGGCGGGTGGTGCGGGCCCGGCCGCCGCCGCCGCGGCCACCGCCTTCGCCCTGGCGTCGGCGTCCGCGCCGTACGGACTCGTCGTCTCGGCCGGGATCGGCGGGGCGTTCACCCCGCTGACGCCGCTCGGCTCGCTGGTCGTGGCGAGCGACATCGTCGCCGCCGACCTGGGCGCCGACACTCCCGACGGCTTCCTGCCGGTCACCGCGCTGGGCTTCGGCCGGGACCGCTTCTCCGCCCCGCCCGCGCTCGTACGGGAGGTGGCGGCCGCCGCGGGCGCCGCCGCCGGCCCCGTCCTCACCGTCTCCACCGTGACGGGCACCGCCGAGCGCGCCGCGGACCTGCTCGCCGCGCACCCGGGGGCGCTGGCCGAGGCGATGGAGGGCTTCGGGGTCGCGGAGGCCGCCGCCCGGGCCGAGGTGCCCGTACTCGAACTGCGGGCCGTGTCGAACGCCGTGGGCCCCCGCGACCGGGACGCCTGGCGCATCGGCGACGCGCTGGCGGCGCTGACGGACGCGTTCGGGAAGACCGCACCCGTACTGGAAGGTTGGAACCGGCATGACGACCGACACCACAGCTAGCCGGGGCCCGGCCGGGGACGCGATCGAGATCGCCTTCTCCCCCTGCCCCAACGACACCTTCGTCTTTGACGCCTGGGCGCACGGCAGGGTCCCCGGCGCGCCCGCGCTGGACGTGACCTTCGCCGACATCGACATCACCAACGGCATGGCCGAGCGCGGTGAGCTGGACGTCCTGAAGGTGTCCTACGCCGTGCTGCCGTGGGTGCTCGACGACTACGCGCTGCTGCCGTGCGGCGGGGCGCTGGGCCGGGGCTGCGGTCCGCTGGTCCTCACCAAGGAGCTGGGCCTCGACCTGACGGGCCGGACCGTCGCCGTGCCGAGCGAGCGCTCGACGGCGTACCTGCTGTTCCGGCTCTGGGCGGCGGAGATGGTGCCGGGCGGCGTCGGCGAGGTCGTCGTGATGCCGTTCGACGAGATCATGCCCGCCGTCCGGGACGGCAAGGTCGACGCGGGCCTGGTCATCCACGAGGCCCGTTTCACGTACCGGAACTTCGGTCTGCACAACCTCGCCGACATGGGCCGGCACTGGGAGGACACCACGGGCCTCCCGATCCCTCTCGGCGCGATCATCGCCAGGCGCTCCCTCGGCGAGGAGACCCTGCGCCGCCTGGCCGACTCGGTCCGCAGCTCGGTCCGGCTGGCCTGGGACCACCCGGAGGTCTCGCGCCCGTACGTCCTGGAGCACGCCCAGGAGATGGACCCGGCCGTAGCGGACCAGCACATCGGGCTGTACGTGAACGAGTTCACCGCCGACCTCGGTGAGGACGGCTACGCGGCGGTCCGCGGCCTGCTGACCCGCGCGGCGGCCGAGGGACTCGTACCGCCGCTGGGCCCGGACGCGCTGGCGTTTCCCTGAGCGGACCGGAAGGACACCTCACGGTGCACAACACGTCGACCGCCCCGTTCACACTGGCGTTCTGGAAGGAAGGCCGCACCCACGAGCAGCGGGCGGGCTACCGGGGCACGGCGGCGGAGTTCGGCGAGATCGTCCTCACCGCCCCGCTGCCCCGGAAGTACACCCCGGACAGGGTGGTCTCCGAGGTGCGCGGCCCGTCGGTCCCCACGGCGGTGTTCGAGACCCGCGGCATCCACACCGAGGCCGCCGGCCTGCCGACGCTCAACCGCTCGGTGCTCCGGGTCGGCGACGCCCTGGTGCACCTGCGGCGCAACCGGTTCGGTCCGACCCGCCGGGCCCGCGCCCTGCACTTCCGGTACGGCGGTGACCACTACCGGCTGCGGGCGGTGAACCGGAAGCAGTTCGTCCTGACCCGTCGGGCCGATGACGAGGACCCCGGTGTGTCCCTCACGGCGAAGCAGTCCGGGCTCGGCGGCGGAAGGAAGCTGGTGGTGCGGGCGACGGGCCGGGCCGTGGCCGCGGACATCGTGCTCGTCACGCTCTTCGCCGGTGTCGACCGCGCGCCGCTGACCCGCTCGGGCGCTGTGCGCGCGGCCCTGGGCAGGTCCACCCGGCTCTTCGCGGAGAGCCAGGCCTGACCCGGGCGGGGGCCGCGCCACGACAGCGCATCGGCGGGTTGCGTCCGCTACACGTCGAGCTGGTCGGCGACCGCCCTCAGCAGGCCCGCGATCTTCGCGCCGGCGGCCTTGTCGGGGTAGCGGCCCCGCTCCAGCTGCGGCGTGATGTTCTCCAGGACCGTCGTCAGGTCCTGCACGATCGACGCCAGCTCGTCCGGTTTGCGGCGCTGCGCGGCCGCGACGGACGGGGTGGGGTCGAGGACCACCACGGAGAGGGCCTGGTCGCCGCGCTGGCCCGCGACCACGCCGAATTCCACGCGCTGGCCGGGCTTGAGGGCGTCGACTCCGGCAGGGAGAACCGACGAGTGGACGAAGACGTCGCCGCCGTCGTCGCGGGAGAGAAAGCCGAAGCCCTTCTCGCTGTTGAACCACTTGACCTTGCCGGTGGGCACGTCTGTCCTCGTCCTCGTACTCGTCGGTGTGCGGAAAGAGCCGGTCCCCGGGGAAACGGCTCCGGATAGCAGTACAGCGGGTCACCATGACCCGCCCGGTCCCAGGCTAATGGGCCCCCGGCCGGTGACAAGACGTCGCCGGAGAGTTCCTCCGGGCTGGGAACTACCCTGGTCGCGTGAGTACTACTCCTTCAGGCGCAGGTGACCGGCTCGTTCAGGTCGGCGCGATCGTCTTCTTCGTCGGCGCACTGGCCACTCTGGTCACCGTGGCCCCCTTGTTCCTGGGTACGGACCCGTTCCCTCCGGTCGCGTACGCGGTCTGCATGCTGATGGGCGTCGGGTTCCTGATCGCCGGGGCGGGCGTCGTGCGCTCGGCCTGGTCCAACTCCCCGAAACGGGCCGCGAACCGCGCCTGACGCCCCTCCGCGTCACGCCATCCGGTCCGCCTCGAAGGCGGCCAGCCAGGCCGGGAAGCCCGTCAGGTCCTCCAGCACCACGTCCGCGCCCGCCGTCCGCAGCTCCGCCGCGTCGCACGGGCCCGTCGTGACCGCGACCGACAGCGCACCGGCGACCCGGGCCCCGCGTACGTCGCCGGTGTGGTCGCCGACGTACACCTGCGCGCCGTGCTCGCGCAGCGCCTCGCCCTTGGCCTCCGCCCACAGCCAGCCGACCACCGTGTCCGGCTCGATACCGAGGTGGGCCAGGTGCAGCTTCGCGTTCGGCTCGTACTTCGCCGTGACGACGATCGCCCGGCCGCCGAGCGCCCGCACCGCGGCCACCGACTCCCGTGCCCCGGCGAGCGCCGTGCTCGGGGCTATCGCGTGGTCGGGGTAGATCTCCCGGTAACGGTCGGCCGCGGCGGCCACCCGGCCGGCCGGGAACCAGTGCGCCAGCTCCGTCTCCAGCGGCGGGCCGATCCGGCTCACCACCAGGTCGACGTCGATCTCCACCCCCGTCTCCGCGGACAGCGCCCGGTAGGCGGCCGCGATACCGGGCCGGGAGTCGACGAGCGTCATGTCGAGGTCGAAGCCGACCGTCAAGGGGTGCTGACGCGGGTGCTGGGGAGTGTTCTGATCCAAGGAAGCCATGCCTGCCATTGTGCCGACCGGCCGGGAGCTGTCCCGAAGCCCCCGTCGGCTCCGAAATGCCGCCGCTTAGACTGAGAAGCGCACTTAGCCAAGCCTTACCGTCCTGGCCCCGCGCCCCGGCGTTCCCTCCCGTTCCGTCACGTCCGCGTCCGTCCCGATTGGGTGAAATGTCAGCGTCAGCGCCCGTGCGGACCGCCGCGCCACCCCGTACGCCCCGCCTCTCCCGACGTGCCGCCTCGACGGCCGCGGCCGTGCTCGCCCTGCTGCTGGCGGTCCTGCTGAGCCTCGCCGTGGGGGCGCGTTCCATCCCTCCGGGCGAGGTGTTCGACGTCCTGCTGCACGGCGGGCACTCCGACGCCGCCGAGGTGATCCGCACGATGCGGGTGCCGCGCACGCTCATCGGGCTGATGGTCGGCGCGGCGCTGGCCCTCGCGGGCACGGTGCTCCAGGGGATCACCCGTAACCCCATCGCCGATCCCGGCATCCTCGGCATCAGCCAGGGCGCTTCGGTGGCGGTGGTGATGGCCATCGCGTTCGCGGGGGTCCACACGCTGACCGGGTACGTGTGGTTCGCCTTCGCGGGCGCGGCGCTCGCCTCGGTCGCCGCCTACGCCATCGCCTCCAGCGGGCGCGGCGGCGCGACCCCGGTGAAGCTCGCGCTCGGCGGTGCGGCGATCAACGCGCTGCTGGTGTCGGTGACGGTGGGAATCCTCACGACGAACGCCGCGGCGCTGGACGAGTTCCGCTTCTGGCAGGTCGGCTCGATCGCGGGTCGGGAGGCGGACGTCGTCCAGCAGGTGTGGCCGTTCCTCCTCCTCGGGGCGGTCCTCGTGCTCTCCGTCGCCCGCGGCCTGGACGCGCTCGCGCTCGGCGAGGACGTGGCGAAGGGGCTCGGGCAGAACGTCGCGGCGGTCCGGATCGTCGGCGGCATCGGGGCGACCGTGCTGACCGGGGTCGGGGTCGCCGCCGCCGGACCGATCGCGTTCATCGGCCTCGCCGTCCCGCACATCGCCCGCGCGGTCGTCGGCAACGACCACCGCTGGGTGCTGCCCATGGCGGCGCTGATCGGGCCCGTGATGCTGCTGGTCTCGGACGTCGTCGGCAGGATCGTGTTCCCGCCGGGCGAGGTCCCGGCGGGCGTGATGACGGCCCTGATCGGGGTGCCGTTCCTGGTCGCCCTCGTACGCCGGAAGGCGGTGCCCGCATGAGCGATACGTCAACGGCCGTACGGGTCCGGCCCGCCGGCTACTCCGTCGTGAAGGCCGGTCCGCGCGGCCGGTTCCTGCTGCACCGGCGGGCCTCCGTCGTCGCGGCCGCACTCGTCGTGCTCCTGGCCGCCGTCTGCGTCGTCTACCTCTGCGTCGGCGAGAGCTTCGTCGCACCCGGCGAGGTCGTGAAGGTGATCCTCGGGCAGCCGTCGTCGGCCGAGCTGGTCGTGGGCACGCTGCGGCTGCCGCGCATGGTCGTCGGGCTGCTGGTGGGCGCCGCGTTCGGGATCGCCGGGGCGCTGATCCAGACGGTGGCCCGCAACCCGCTGGCCAGCCCCGACATCATCGGCATCAGCCAGGGCGCCAGCGCGCTCACGGTCGGTGCGATGACCTTCGGCATCACCTCGTACACCGTCCTGCCCTACCTCTCCGTCGTCGGCGGCATCGCGGCGGCGGCCCTCGTGTACGTCTTCGCGTGGCGCGGCGGCCTGCACGCCACCCGCTTCGTCCTCATCGGCATCGGCTTCGCCATCGCGCTGCGGTCGGTGACCACGCTGTTCCTGACCAAGGGCGACTACCTGGTCGCCCAGCAGGCGCAGATCTGGATGACCGGTTCGCTGAACGGGCGCGGCTGGTCGGAGGCCGCCCCGATCGGCTGGACGCTGCTGATCCTGCTGCCCGCCATCGCCTGGGCGGCCCGCGCGCAGCGCACCGTCGCGATGGACGACGACACCGCCACCGCGCTGGGCGTGCGCCTGGGGCGCGTACGGCTGGGACTCGTCGCGCTCGGCGTGGTCCTGGCGTCCGTGGCGACGGGTACGGCGGGCCCGGTGGACTTCGTGGCGCTGCTCGCCCCGCAGGTCGCCCGCCGGCTGACCCGGACCGCGCAGATCCCGCTGCTGTCCTCGGCGCTGCTGGGCGCGGTGATCGTCGTCCTCGGCGACCTGCTCGCCCGCAAGCTGTTCTCGCCCACCGAACTGCCCGTGGGCGTCCTCACGGCGGCGGTCGGCGCCCCGTACCTGATCTGGCTGATCATCCGCGGTCACCGCGGCCGCAGTGGAGGCACCGCATGAGCCCGAGCCCGACGACCGACACGGCGCAGCGGACCGGCAGGCTCGCCACGCGCTCCCTGACCCTCGCGTACGAGGACCGCACCGTGGTCCACGAACTGGACCTCACCGTGCCCGACGGGCAGGTCACCGTCATCGTCGGGCCGAACGCCTGCGGCAAGTCCACCACCCTGCGGGCGCTCGGCCGGCTGCTGAAGCCGCGCGGCGGGGCGGTCCTGCTGGACGGTACGGAGCTGGCCCGGATACCCACGAAGCAGATCGCCCGGTCCATCGGGCTGCTCCCGCAGACCCCGGTCGCGCCCGAGGCGATCACCGTCTCCGACCTGGTCGCGCGGGGCCGTCAGCCGCACCAGAGCTGGTGGCAGCAGTGGTCGGACGAGGACGAGCGGGCGGTGACCGACGCGATGGCCCGTACCGACGTCACGGCGCTGGCCGACCGGCCGGTGGACGAGCTGTCGGGCGGTCAGCGCCAGCGGGTGTGGATCGCGATGGCCCTGGCCCAGGAGACGGACCTGCTGCTGCTCGACGAGCCGACGACGTATCTCGACATCGCGCACCAGGTGGAAGTCCTCGACCTGGTACGCCAGTTGGCCTCCCCCGCCGCCGACGGCACCCGGGGCCGCACGGTCGTCACCGTGCTCCACGACCTCAACCAGGCCGCCCGGTACGCGGACCGCCTGGTCGCCATGAAGGAGGGCCGGATCGTCGCCGAGGGCCGGCCCGGGGACGTCGTCACCGCCGAGCTCGTCGCCGAGGTCTTCGGCCTGGAGGCGGTGATCGTCCCGGACCCGGTGACGGGTTCGCCGCTCGTCGTCCCGAGTGCCCCCTGGAGCCCGTCCCCGGCGGGCTCCCCCTCCCAGAAAGGTCTGTGACATGACGTCCTTCCTCCGCGACCGCCGTGCCCTCGTCGCCGGCTCCCTCGCCGTGACCGCCGCGATCGCCCTCGCCGGCTGCGGCTCGTCGGACCCGGCAGCGGACTCCTCCGGCTCCCCGGCGAAGACGCGCACCGTCTCCACCGCGAACGGGGACGTCGACGTGCCCGCGTCGCCGAAGCGGGTCGTCGTCCTGGACTCCGGCGAGCTGGACTCCGCGATCACCCTCGGCGTCCGGCCGGTCGGCGCGACGCACTCGGCGTCCGAGGACGCCTTCCCCTCCTACCTCCCCGCGAGCGAGACGAAGGACATCACCCCGGTCGGCGAGATCGCCAACGCCAGCCTGGAGTCCGTCGCCGCGCTCAAGCCGGACCTGATCCTCACCAGCAAGGTCCGCGACGGGGAACGCTACGACGAACTGAGCAAGATCGCCCCGACCGTGATGACGGAGGCGACCGGCAGCGCCTGGAAGGAGAACTTCCAGGTGCACGCGGAGGCGCTCGGCAGGCAGGCCGAGGCCAAGAAGGTCCTCGCCACGTACGACACGCAGGTGGCGAAGGTGACGGAGGCGCTGGGCGGCAAGGAGAAGGCCGCCGCGACGGACGTCAACTTCGTCCGCTTCGTCGAGGGCGCCGAGATCCGTATCTACGGCAAGCAGAACTACATCGGCTCGATCCTCGCCGACATCGGCACCGGCCGCCCCGCGATCACGGACAAGGCGAAGGACGGGTTCTCGTACGACGTGTCGCCCGAGAAGATCGACCTCGCGGACGCGGATGTCATCTTCACGTCGACGTACGGCGACCCGGGCAAGGCCGGGACGACGAAGACGATGAACAGCGGCCTGTGGAAGGGGCTGAAGGCGACCGAGGACGACAAGGTCTTCAAGGTCGACGACCGCCTGTGGATCGCGGGCATCGGCTACACGGCCGCCGGCAAGATCCTGGAGGAGTTCGAGGCCAGCATGACGAAGTAGGGCCTCGCGTTCGGATCACGCCGGGCTCGCGGGGTCCCCGATCCGACCTGATCCGACCTGATCGAACGGAAGACCCCCAGCCCTCATCCGGTGCTGCGCCCGGCCGGAACGGGCCCCGCTCAGCCGGCCCGCCTCCGCGCCCGCCACACCAGGTAGAGCGCGGAGGCGACGGCGGCGACGCGGACGACCACCGGCCAGGTGTCCAGCAGGACGTCCCGCATGGCGCCCTCGCGGATCGGCTCGCCCCAGCGCCCCTCCATCCGCCCCCACACCCAGGCGAGGGCCCCGGCCGCCACCACGCCCGGCAGGCCGAGCGCCGCCCACTTCGCCTCCGTGCGGGAGAGGGTGCGCGAGCTGTACGCGATCAGCCAGCCGCCCGCCAGGGGCAGCCAGGAACCGGTGACCACACCGGCGACGAGCAGGACGGCGGCCAGGAGCAGCAGTGGATGGGCGAAGCCGCCGCGGGGGGCGGAGGCGGCGGCCCCGGGCTCGACGACCACCGCGGTCGCCTTCTTGCGGCGGCGGAGCTTCAGGACGCGCAGGGCACGGCGGCGCGCGGCGGTCCCGGCCCCGGCCTTCCCGTCCGCCTCGTCGGCCCCGCCCGCCGCGCCTTTCTCGTCCTTCTCGTCCTTCTCGCCCTTCTCGTCCCGCCCGTCCTTCTCGATGGCCCGCGGCCGCCTCCCGAGCAGCTCCGGGGCCTCGATGCCGCCGAAGAAGCCGGGGATGGCGGTCCCCTCGTCGAAGGGGCCCGGCTCCAGGCGCCACCAGTCGGTCGCGTCCGCGTCCCCCTGCTGGTCCTGGCCGAGCATGTGCGGGGCGGAGGGATCGGGCCAGTCGCGGACAGGGAAGCCGCCGCCGTCGGCATGGTCGTCCGGGGCGGGAGCCGGACCGGGCACGGCGGCGGACCGCGCACCGGGAGCACGGTCGGGGGACCGGTCGGAGGCGCCACCGGACGCACGGTCGGAAGCCCGGTCGGAGGCACCACCGGACGCACGGTCGGAAGCCCGGTCGGAGGCGCCACCGGACGCACGGTCGGAAGCCCGGTCGGAGGCACCACCGGACGCACGGTCGGAAGCGCCGCCCGGAGCGCTGCCGGCGCCGTCCCCGGGACCGCCGCGCGACGCGCCCCACCCGAAACCGGCTTTCGGCTTCCCGAGGGCCTTCGCCGCCCGGCCGTCCCCCGCCCCCGGAGCGGGCTCCTTCGGCTTCCCCGGCTCCTTCGGCTCCTTGCGGAAGAGTCCGCCCCGGGGGCGGGGGAGGGAGGTCCGCCGCTGCTGCTCGCCGCCCCCGCTCCCGGTCCCGGCGGTCGGCAGGGTGACCGTGCCGTCGGCCGACTCCGCCGCCGCGGCGACCAGTTCGTCCGGGCTGCCCAGCCTGCCGATGATGCGCCGCACGGTCGCCGGGGAGTCCGCGCCCTCCACGCCGCGCTGCCGGTCGATCTCACCCCGAAGTGTCGAAACCAGGCGCATCCGGGCGCCCGACGACAGCTGTTGCCGCTGAGCCAGGTCGCCGACCCGGCTCAGGTAGTCGTAGACGAGCTGGTCACTCTCGATCCCCACGCGGTGCATCCCCTCTACCGGCCCTGCCCCGACGGTAGCGTTCCAGCGGCTACCGTGGGACGGATGGGGACGACCACACCACCGCGCACGCTCGCCGAAGCCCTGCGCGCCCGGGGCGACGAATCGCTGGCCGGGCTGCTGCGTGCCCGCCCCGACCTCCTCAATCCGGTGCCGAACGACATCACCCAGCTCGCGACGCGGGCCGGCACGCGGGCCTCCGTCGTCCGCGCACTGGAACGCCTGGACCGGTTCGCGCTGCAGACCGCCGAGGCGCTGGCGGTGGCCCCGGACCCGGCCCCGTACGACGCGCTGCTCTCCCTGCTCACGGGCGACGGCCTGGACGACGGCGACCAGCGCGACGACGCGGGGGCGGCGATCACCGCCGCGCTGCCGGGCGCGCTCTCGACGTTGCGCGAACAGGCCCTGGTCTGGGGCGAGGCCGACCGGCTGCGGCTGGTGCGCACGGCCCGCGAACTGCTCGCCCCGTCCCCGCAGCACCCCTCGCCCACGGGCCTGGGCCCCACGGTCTCCGAGGCGACGGCCGGGATGTCGCCGGGCCGGCTCCAGGAGATCCTGGCGACGACCGGTCTGCCCGCCACGCACGACCCGGTGTCCGCGGTGGCCGCGCTCGCCGCCCTGTTCACGGACCGGACGCGGATGGCGGAACTGCTGGACACCGCACCGGTGGAGGCGCTGTCGGTCCTGGACCGGCTGGTGTGGGGCCCGCCGTACGGGGAGGTCACGCCCAACCCCACTCCCCCCGTGAAGTGGCTGCGCGACCGGGGCCTGCTGCTGCCGGTCTCCACCCGCACGGTGGTCCTGCCGCGCGAGGCGGCCCTGCATCTGCGCGCCGGGCGCGCGCACCGCGTACCCGAACCGGTCCCCCCGGCCGTCGCGGCGGCCGCGACACGCGATCCACAGGCTGTGGACAGGGCGGCGGCCGGGCAGGCGTTCACGGCGCTGTCCACGGTCGAGGAACTGCTGAAACTCTGGAACGGCGGCGGCCCCGCGATCCTGCGCGCGGGCGGACTGAGCGTCCGGGAGCTGAAGCGCGCCGCGAACTCCCTCGACGTGACCGAGCCGATCGCCGCGTTCTGGATCGAGCTCGCCTACGGGGCAGGCCTGTTGGCCTCCGACGGGGAGCCCGAGGAGCGGTACGCGCCGACGCCGGCCTCCGACGAGTGGCTCGACCTGCCCGCCGAGGACCGCTGGACGCATCTGGCCACCGCCTGGCTCGCGGCCACCCGGACCCCGGGCCTGGTCGGCGGCCAGGACGCCAAGGGCCGGGCGCTGTCCGCACTCGGCCCGGAACTGGACCGCTCGGCCGCCCCCGACGTACGCCGCCGGGTCCTGGCCCTTTTCGCCGAACTCCCGCCGGGCACCGCGCCGGACGCCGAGACCCTGCTGCGACGGCTGCGCTGGGAACGCCCGTTGCGCGGCGGCGCGACCCCTCCGACCGGCGCGGGCGAGGGGGCGGACCTCCGCTCCCGCCTCGCCCTGTGGACGCTCAACGAGGCGGAGCTGCTGGGCGTCACGGGCCGGGGCGCACTCTCCGCACAGGCCCGCGCGCTGCTGGACGAGGGCCCGGGCGCGGCGGCGGCCCGCCTCGCGCCGCTCGTCCCCGAGCCCCTGGACCACGTCCTGCTCCAGGCCGACCTGACGGCGGTGGCGCCCGGCCCGCTGGAACGCCCCCTGGCGGAGACGCTCTCGGTCCTGGCCGACGTGGAGTCGAAGGGCGGGGCGACGGTGTACCGCTTCACGCCCGGCTCGGTGCGCCGCGCCCTGGACGCCGGGCAGGCGGCGGCCGACCTGCACGCGTTCCTGGCCGCGCACAGCCGTACGCCGGTGCCGCAGCCGCTGAGCTACCTGATCGACGACGTGGCCCGCCGCCACGGCCACCTGCGGATCGGATCGGCGTCCGCGTACGTGCGCTGCGACGACGAGGCGGTCCTCAACGAGATCCTGGCCGACCGCCGCTCCACCGGGCTCCGCCTCCGCCGCCTGGCACCCACGGTCCTGGCCTCCCAGGCCGACCCCGGCTCCCTCCTGGAGGCCCTGCGCGACATGGGCTACGCGCCGGCCGCCGAATCCGCCGAGGGCGACGTCCTGATCACCCGTGCCGGCGCCCGCCGCACCCCGCCCCTGTCCCTTATACACATCTGACGC
>NZ_JAAXYC010000128.1 GCF_018619185.1 Streptomyces sp. McG3
CGGAAGACCGGGGTGGTGGTGGTTGAGGCAGCACACCACCGAGAAGGAAATCAGGCTCTGGGACTTGGTGTAGTGCACCCAGCAGACGTCGACCCCTCGGGGAAGGGAGTCCATCGCGTGCGCGATCTTGTCTTCGAGGGCGACGTAGGCACGGCACCCGTCGTCCCTCTCGGCAGGGGGATTCGCCTCGTACGTGCTCTTCAGCCACGTCACGGCGCCCACCACACGGGTCCAGGTGCGGTCCGTGGCCGTCTGGTTCTGCCGCATGAGCCAGTGCCCGGTCATCAGGGGCGGCAGCGTCGAGGCGACGAAGGCCCGTGTCTGCTCGGAGTTCAGTTCCACACCCGGACGGCGTAGTGCCTCCTGGCCGTACGCGTCTCTGCTGCCGGTCCACGGACCGTATCCGTGCCAGTGCCCTGACCAGGTCATCTGCGCCCTTCGCTAGGGGAGACGGGCCGGGCCGGAGAGTGTCCGGCCCGGCCCACTATGTGGTGCTTCGCGCTCAGGAAGGGGGCCAGGTTAGAGCGTCAGGCCCCTCGTCCTGACCCACCCGGTGGCGAAGTCGTCGAGCTCGGCCTCGGTGAAGCGCAGCTCCTTGCCCGCGCCCTCGGGCTTGCTGTCACGGAGGGCGAAAGAGGCCTCCGCGCCGGGGATGGCGGCGAGGCTCACGCAGGTCTCGTTGGAGCCACCGGCGTTGCCGCCGCAGTAGGCGGCGAAGGCGTCGGCCGGCGGGATCGGCAGTGCGTAGAGGTTTCCGTTCATGGAAGAGTCCTTCCGGTGCTGATGTCGCGGAGATACGGTCCCCGCACCGTCGTGCTCCTGGCCCCGCCCGGCTGCCGACCGTCCATGGAGACAGCCGGGCGGGAGTCTGTGGGGTTGATGGCGTGTGCTGTTCAGGGCTGCGGCGCGTGGAAGGGCGCGGTGCCCTGGCTACCGGCCTGACCACACCGCCGCGATGATCGACGAGCCGATGGCGGCGAGGCAGACGACGTATCCGATCTGCCGGGTCCGCTCGCTCACCGGCCAGTACCTCGCCCTCGCCCTGGTACCGGCCGCACAGAAGGGGAGGTCGAGACGAGGTCGCCCTTCCCGCATCATCGGCATCGTTCATCGCGGCGAGCTTCCGGAGAACGCGTGCCAGCGCTCGGACATGGCAGTGGACCTCATGCGACAGGGCTTCCGGAACCGGAGGGTTGTCGAGGAGGTGGGTGGCCTCCAGGAGGTAGCCACGGTCAGCTCCACTCATGCCGCGCGCTCCTACCGACAGAGCGCCGCCAACGGCTACCGCCCGGCGGCGCAAGGAGACTGCCGCGGCGTCGAGTTCCGCGCGGGTGGTCGTACCGAGCCGGAAGGCGAGTACGCGCCGCACCTCGTCCTCCGTGTCCGCCTCCTCGCCTGCCGCTACCGCCTTGGGGCGGCCTGCGCCTGTCTTCATCACGTCGGTCACTAGGAATCTCCGCTCATGGCCGCTTTTGATCGCGTTCTGTGTAGAGATAACTGCGTGCCGTGCTCACCCCGGTACCGTTGGAGGCAGGCGTAACCGTGAAAGCCATGAATTTCCGGGGAGTTGGTGTGCCCGTGCCACCTAGGAGCAACCGCAACTCAGGCCTTGAGAACCTCCTTGAACAGGCTGGATGGTCCCGGACGCAGCTTGCGAACGCCGTGAACCGCACGGCCGGAGAAGCGGGCCTGGCGTTGAAGTACGACCAGTCCGCCGTCTCGCACTGGCTGAGCGGTACGCAGCCGCGAGCGCAGGTCCGGCCAGTGATCGTCGAAGTGCTCGAACGGAAGCTCGGCCGCCCGGTGACCTACGCCGAAGCAGGACTCCGCTCACCGAACGGCCAGTCGGCGGAATCCGTAGGCACCGCTGACTCCCTCTTGGATCTCGGAAGGGCTGACATGGACCCCTCACGGCGCGGCGTTCTCGCAGCAAGCCTGTACTCGGCTGCCCTTGCCGTCCCTCTCTTTGCAGGTGAGGCCTACGCCGAGGAGCGGGACCGCACGGTCCGGCCGACTGGGCGCATCGGTGCGGCAGAGGTGGCGACCGTCCGCACGATGACGGACCGGATCGCGGACATCCTCGACGAGCTCGGCGCCGGACACGCTCGTCCGATGGCCGCCGCTTTTCTCGTCAACACCGTCGCGCCGTACCTGCGCGCTTCCGCTAACGGAGCGGTTCGACGCGACATGCTCTCCGCCGCGTCCGACCTGACCTACCTCACCGGCTGGATGGCCATGTACGAGCGGGCTCACGGTCTCGGCCAGCAGTATTACGTGAAGGCGTTGCGCCTCGCGCAGGAAGCATCCGACCACGTGACGTACTGCCGTACGTTGCGTGGCATGAGCCTCCAGGCATCCCATCTGCGGTACGGCCAGAGGGCCCTGGAGCTTGCCGACTCGGCAGCCGAGGTGGCACCGGATGCAGGGCCACGCTTGGTGGCCTTCCTGCGCGGACAGCAGGCCCACGCCTCCTCGATGGTCGGAGACCGGCGCGCCGCCTTTGAGAGGCTGCGCGAGGCGGAGTCCGCACTGTCCCAAGCCGATTCCAGGCGGCAGTCGATCGGAGGCTACGACCAGGCCGCCTACCAGTTCCACGTGGCCCACGTTCTGTACGAGACACGTGATCTGCCGGGCTCTATCGCAGCGCTGAAGACCTCACTCCGCGCGCAGCCCAAGCAGGAGAGGCAGGGGCGACTCCACGCCAATGCGGTCATGGCTCAACGGCAGTTCGAGTTCGGCCATATCGAGGAGGCTTGCACCACGTGGGGCACCTTCCTGGAGGACTACGCAGGCCTTTCCTCGGCACGCGGTGACGAGCACTTCACAACCATGCGCAAGCGCATCGCGCCATACGGCAAGATCCGAGCCGCACGCGAGCTCCAGGAGCGGTCGCGGCAGGTGGCGGGCATGAAGGGGTAGATCGATTGCCTACCGTGGGTGTTCAGCTCGGCTTCCACGCGCACTGAATGCTTCGAAAGGGGCGCTGCACCCTGGCCGGCTCGGTCATGACGTTCATGGTCGGGTGACCGATTCGACGACCGCGGCCGATATTTGTGAATAGTTTCGTGAGCGGCGCGGTGAGGCCGGTGATCCCCTCGACATTCATGCGGTCCGGCGGCCGACCTTGGAACGGCGGGCGGAACACCCTACGAGGTGCGAGGAGACTCTGATGGCACGGCAGTTGAGGCCTAGCGGCACGGGAAGCGCTGGCACGGGAAGCTCATCCGTCCAGGAGCACGCGGCGAGTGGAGAGGCCATCCGTTCACGACCGCCGTTGTCCGCTGCCGACGATGTCGCCCAGCTCCAGCGCCTGGCCGAGGGCGAGGTGGCGGCGGTCGTCCCGCGTGAACTGTCGAAGGAAGCGGCCCGTCAGGCTCGGATCATCGGCCTGGACGAGTTCGAGGGTCTGTTCCGTACGTTCCGCCACTCGGCTTGGCGGTTGGAGGCCCGGCGACGCTTCGCCAGCGACGAAGCCACGGACACTTACCGGCAGTTCATCGAGACCGGCAGTGTCGACTGGTCCGTGGAGGATCCGTACTGCGAGCTGATTCGTTCCCAGACCGCGCAGGGAAGGCGTGTAGAACGGGTGCGGATCGTTGATCAGCCGCCGACCACAGGGCAGCTCTACCTCCTCACCAACGCGAGGCGGAATAGTGGTCTGGGGGAGGACATTCGAAACGTAAGGCGAGTGGACGCCGATCGTCTCCAACTCCCGGCCGAAGACTTCTGGCTGTTCGACAGTCGGCTTGCCGCGAAGCTCCGCTTCGACGACGATGACCACCTCGTGGACGTCGAGTTGATCACCGAGTCGGCCGAGGTCGCCCGATACTCCGTCATCCGTGATGCGGCATGGCGCCACGCGGTGCCCTACGAAGAGTTTGCGGCGAAGCTGGGCGACAGCGGGTAAGGGCAGGAGGGGCAGACGCACGGAACGCGCTCGCATCGCATCCCGAAGGGCACCCGCTGGGTCTGCAGATCAGCCGTTATGGCGTGATCAAGAACGGTTCATGCCTCAAGGTACCCATCCTGAAGGGCCGCCACGAAGGAATCCCACGAGGTGGGCCGGAAGAGCAGAAAGCCCTCTTCCACGGCTTTCGAGTCGCGTATCGCCGTCGCCTCGCCGAGGCGCGCGGCTTCTACGCACTCAGTTGTATTGCCGCCGCTGTGTGAGGACGTGAACCAGATCGGGCTTTCGCCGGACGAGGTGGAAGGCATTCTTCAGATCTCCTTGCAGACGCGTTCGATCACAGCCGATGACGCGCCCATGTCCAGCGCTTGCGCGCGCAGGTAGTCGAACGCGAGCCGGTAGCGGTCGAGTTCGTGATCCTTCTCCATGAACACAGAGCCGACATGGAGATCTACGTAGACGACATCGAGCGAGGATTCCGCCCCTCCCAGGATGACGAAGCTTCCCAGAGCCGCCGCGTGTGCACCCTTGGAGAACGGGAGGACCTGGAGGGTGACGCCCGGCGACTCGTTCGCCCGGAGGAGGTGATTGAGCTGCTCTCGCATGATCGCGGGCGACCCGACCACGCGCCGGATGACCGACTCGTCCAGGATGGCCCAGATGTGGGGAGGTTGGTCGCGGGTGAGGATCTCCTGGCGCTTCATACGGATGTCGACGAGCCGTTCGACTTCCTCTGGGGCCAAGCGCATCTCATTGGCCTGCTGAATCGCGGTGCTGTACCCCCGCGTCTGCAAGAGTCCTGGTACGTACATGCAGGAGAAGTGGTCCTCGCGCGCCGCCTCGTCTTCCAGTGTGAGGAGGAGGTTCATGTCGGCTGGGATCGAATCGCGGAACGGCCCCCACCACCCCTGCCGCTTCGCGTCTTTGGCGAGAGCTACGACTGTGCACCGCTCGGCCTCCGTCGCGTCGTACTGCCGGCACAGGGCGTCGACGATGGGCCACTTCACTGGGCCCTCCTGAGTCTCGTACCGGCTGACGGTGGCCTTCGATACGCCCACCAGCCGTCCAGCTTCCTCAAGGGTCATGCCTTTACTTGCTCGCAGCTTCCGCATCATCGCACCGAGCTGACGGCGACGCGTTGTGGTCGTCCTGACGGGCATCGAAGGCTCTTTCCCTAGCTGCAAAACGCGGTCTGGGCGTGCAACAAGGCTAAAGCCAGGCGAGGTTAGGCGCGGTTCATTCACTCGATCGAGGCTCGTGAGAAGTTACATGGCGAGACTTCTCGCTGGCATACTCGCCATTGCAATACTACGCAGCGTCGCCGTCCGGATGCGGTGGGCGCATATCCGTCATGGCGTGAGGGGAGAGTCGGCATGTGCCACTGCGAGAGCGAGGAAGCATGTCCTCGGTATGTGGTGCCGTTCGAAGCGGCTCCGGCCCAGCTGTCCGAGCTGCGCCGGGCGGTGAGATCTCAGCTCGGCTCGTGGGGTGCGTCAGCGGTCACGGAGGAGGCCGAACTCGTCGCTACCGAGCTTGGGGCCAACGTCATCAAGCATGTCGGTCGGGGGGTTGCCGCCTCGCTCGTTCTTGAACTGAGGGAGGGACGGGTCCGGCTTGAGGTCCATGACCGGAGTCCCGCCCTGCCGGCGCCTTTGGCGGAGGCATGTGCGGACAGTGACGAATGTGGCAGAGGTCTTCACCTCGTCGCCGCGATGGCGCACGACTGGGGGGCAGCTCGCACGGCAACCGGGAAGGTCATCTGGTGTGAGCTCTCCTTGAAGCCGGCTGGATGCGAGGGCCGCATGGGGCGTGTGGCCGCGGTGCTGTCGGTGTACGGCCAGCGAAGCAGTACGTCGAGTCTCGACCTTGCCGCGCTTGACGACACGGTTACCGACGTCATTACTGACCTGCTCCATTGGCTTGCTGTCCAGGGAGGAGACCCGGACGGCGCCCTTGGCCGTGCTCAGATGCACTACGAAGCCGAGGCGGCTTGAGGTGATGAGCAGTCACGTTCGGTCCTCCTGAGCCGCCGCGGCGAGCAGGAGGCCGGCGTCTGCGTACTGCTCGCTGTTGTGGAGTGCGGACGCGATATTGAGTACCGCCTGTGCGTCGCGACGGGCTGCGTTTGTGATCACTTGATCTGCTGCTTCCTCCAGGCCGACCGCTCGGCATTGGGCGACGGAAATCTGGACATCGCGGGCAGGAAGCGTGGTCGCGGCGCTCCACATCATGATGTCGGCGTCTCTCGACCGGCCGGCCGACAGGCTTTCGGCGAGCGTCCTAGCTGTTCCGCATGACCGGTCGTCCCGTGGCAGGTGGGAGTCAGCCCGGCTGGTCGTGCCACCTCATGCTCTTGAGCCCGGATTGATCACGGAAGGCGGGAAGAGTGTGCTGCCCGGCGCATCGTTTGGTGGCCGTGGGCTCTGGGGCATGCGGGAACGTGAAGCGGTGGCCGCCTGACCGAGGGCGGCAGCCAGGCTTCGGCCCACCGCTTCCGCCACGGGCGGCGGGAAGGCGTTGCCGACCTGGCGGTAGACGGAGGTCTTGTTGCCGGCGAAGTACCAGTCATCTGGGAACCCCTGCAGCAAGGCCATGTGCCGGACCGTGAGCCGGACGGGAAGGGCTGTACCCGGCTGCGGGGGGTCATCGGCGACGCTGGATCCGTTCACACCGAGCTGCGCCCATGCCTTCCTGGCGCGAGACGGGCCGAGGTCAGCGCCGCCGTGTTTGCGTGAGCCTCCGCAGATCGTTGGTGCGATAGTCATCGCGCCGTCGGCCCACTGCCGGGCCAGTTCCCAGCCGGCGGAAGCCATCGACTCATAGAGGACGCTGCCCACCGCGGGCGCCGTCTCGGGGCTGCTGGTCGGTGAGGGCCAGCGGAATCGCCTGAACACCTCCGGGCGCATGGCCACCAGGACGGCACGGGGACGCAACTGTGGAACCTCGTAGTCGCAGGCGCGCAGGAGCCGCCAGTCGGCCGTGTAGCCCAGGCGTGTCAGTACGCTGATCACGTCCGCGCGATAGGCGGCGAACTTCGCCTGAAGGATGCCCTTGACGTTCTCCACCATCACCGCGCTCGGGCGAAGCTCGCCGGCGAGCCGGAGCAGGTCGGGGAACAGATCCCGTTCGTCCGCAGGGCCCAGCTGCTCACCCGCGAGAGAGAAGGGCGGGCACGGCACTCCTGCTGCCAGAAGCCCTACCGCCTGGCCGTTCACGGCGAGGTCTCTCGCTGAGATGCTACGGACGTCGGACTGCGTGATGTGCCAGCCGGGTCGGTTCAGCCGGAGCGTCTGTGCCGCGTCGGGGTCCAGCTCGACGAGATCCGTGTGCTCGAAGCCCGCACGTTGCAGTCCCAGAGCCTGTCCCCCCGCTCCGGCGCAGATCTCGATGCAGCTGGCCGTGGCGGGTGGCAGGCCTTGGTCAGCGGTCCTGGTGGTCATGCAGTTCCGATCTTCGGGTGACGAGCGGACCTCTGGTCAAAGCGAGCTTGCCGCCACTTGCCGCGGCAAGTGGCGGCAAGGTAATCTCGTCACTCGAACGAATTACATTTCGTTCGTGTATTCGATTCTTATGGAGGAAGTGCGTGACATCTGATGGTCTGGACTGGCGGGACGGGTCACTGGGGGCCAGGGTCCGGGTGGCGCTGTGGTTGCGCGATGAGGTAGGCGTCGGGAACGTCTTCTCGAAAGCGGCGCTGCGTGCCGCGATCACTGGCACCGAACAGGTCGACCGCAGGATGCGTGATCTCCGGCCCGCTGGCTGGGTGATCAGGACGAACCTGGACAAGCCCAGCCTCCAGCCGGAGCAGCTCTTTCTGGAGGAGATCGGGGCGCCGGTCTGGGAGAAGGAGTACCGGGCTGCCGGACAGCGCCAGATCAGTGCGAAGACGAGACGCTTCGTTCTTGAGCGGGATCTTCACCGGTGCCGTCGGTGTGGGGTTGGCGCGGCCGAGGCCTATCCGGGCGAACCGGGTTCGGTGGCCCGGCTCACGCTCGGGCATGTCAATCCGCACGCTTCAGGCAGCTCCGCGGGGGCTGAGGATCTCCTCACCGAGTGCGCGCGGTGTAACGAGCTGGTCAAGAACCTGACTGGCGTGCAGATGGACGCTGGTCAGGTGTGGACCCGGGTCAAGGCGCTGCCCCTCGCGCAGAAGCGTGAGCTGCTGGAGTGGATGGGGGCTGACGCCCGGCCGCTGCGGCCGGTGGACCGCGCCTGGGGCATGTACAGGCAGCTGCCTGCCGTGCTCAGGGACGAGATGAAGAAAGACCTGCGGGACCTGATGGAGAGCTGAACGGGTCGCAGGGGGCGGGGCTCGCTTCTGGGGACTCCTGGTGTCACTGGCGGATGCGACACTTGCGTGTCTGTATCAGTCGCACCAGGAGGAGCCCGTGGCCCCTAACGTTCGTCCGCTCATCTCCATCGAGATCTGCGCAGGGGCCGGCGGACAGGCCATCGGCCTCCACCAGGCAGGCTTCAAGCATCTCGCGCTCGTGGAGATCGACAAGTATGCCGTGAAGACTCTGGAATGGAATATTGGGCACCGGCAGAACTGGAGCTGGGAAAAGCGATATTGTGATGTCATTTCTGATGACGTCAACAATTTCCGACCCATTCCGTCGGAGGGGCATCCTGGATCCAGCCTGAAAAAGCCGGTTAAATTTCTCGGACGGCAGCTGCAGCGTGGTGAACTCGACCTCCTCGCTGGGGGTGTGCCCTGCCCGCCCTTCTCGCATGCTGGTAAGCAGCTGGGGAAGGATGATGAGCGAGACCTCTTCCCGCGGATGCTGGAACTGGTTGACGAGCTGCACCCTAAAGCGGTGATGATTGAAAACGTCCGTGGCATCAAAGATGCAAAATTTGTTGACTATCGGACTTACATTGAAGCGCGCCTTGCGGGCGGCACGGCGAAGAGGCCGGAAACTGGAATTGAGGAAGATTTCGCTGGCATGGGCTACGAAATCTGCGAGTGGGAAGTCCTGGAAGCTAGTGATTTCGGTGTACCTCAGTTGCGTCCGCGTGCAGTCCTTGTAGCCATCCGCGCAGATGTGCTCGGCGATATCAAGTTTGTTTGGCCCACTCCCACCGGCGGCGTGTACAGCGTTTTTGATGCTCTGGAGAAGAGCATGGAGGAGCGCTACGCCCCGTACATTTCGATGGGCGGCGAAATTGGGGAAATCGCCACTAACTCCCTCAATCGATGGGTGCGTGAGGCATCCAAGGCCGCCCTGGAGAAGAAGGATGGGGGCATCGCTCCGACCTTGGTCGGGGGGTCCAAAAAACACGGCGGGGCCGACCTTGGCCCCAGTAGGGCCAAGGCTGCCTGGGAAACCCTCGGAGTCTCTGGTATGGGAGTGGCTAACAGCCACGAGCAAGGCGTGAAGAAGGAAAGCCAGGACCGGGACTTGTTCGGAGCTGGCGGCCCCATGCTGACGGTGGAACAAGCGGCAATTATCCAAGGGTTCCCTGCGGAATGGGAGTTCACGGGCGGAAAGACTGCGCAGTACCGACAGATCGGAAACGCCTTCCCGCCCCCTGTCGCCGCCGCGGTAGGCCAGGCCATCGCGGATGTGCTGCGCGCGGCCGACGAGCGTGACGCCAGGAATAGCGCGCCCCAGCAGAAGCCGCTACCCGGGCAGGTCATTCCGGCGCTCGTGGACGGCGCTGATGATCGACAGGGCGCAGGAGTCTGAGCTCTGGTGCTCCCAGAACCGCAGGACGAGCCAGCCGGCGGCGGAGAGCTGCTTGTCAGTGTCCCGGTCCCGGGCGACGTTCCTGGCTACTTTCTCTGACCAGTAAACCGAGTTGGTCTTTGGGGAAACGTAGTGCTCCGGGCAGCCGTGCCAGTAGCAGCCATCAATGAAGACAGCTACCTTCGCCGGACGGAAGACCATGTCAGCGGTCCGGCGAAGGTCAGGCAAGGGCCTTGTGGCCACTCGATAGCGCAGACCGTTGGCGTGAACGAGCCTGCGGATCAGACGTTCCGGTTTCGTATCCCTGCTCCGGATCGCCTGCATATTCCGCCGCCGCGCGGCCGATGATGCCCATGAACCCTCTGGAGGGGTCCATGGATCTGGCTGGGGCACCATTGTTCACTCCTTGCCGGTCCGCCTTAGCTGCCAGCCCTTCGAATAATCCGTATCCCTGGCTCACTCAAGGCTACTGAAGAACCCTAGACCGGGGTCGTCCAAAGTTCCGGCGATCAGCCCGCGGTCCAGAAAGCGATTGAACTCCTCACAAGCTGTCTCGGGCAACAAGGCGCAGCTGTGGCACGCTGCTAGATTGCAGGAATCCGGCCCCTGCCCATGGCTGTCCATGCAAACTGGGTCAGAAGAGCACCAGCGGGCATTAGTGATCGCATTCCGCAAGACCGATTCAAAGCGCTCAGGTTGTCCCATTCGCACGAGCCCGCCCAGGGTTCCTTCTGAGTCCCCAGCGGCGGTGTAGATGAGAAACCCGTTCATCCCATCAGTGCCAGGTGAATCGTAGAGGCGTTCCCGGAGCGACGCTGAGCTGTAGCCGCACTCGAACGTCAGCTGATTGATCAACAGGTGCGCGAGTGTGTGCAGCAGGACCAGCCGAGGCGTTACCTCTCGTGGGGCGAGGTGGCGTTCGTGAGCGACCGACTGGAACTGCCGGGCCATAGGGACCAGCCGCTTCTGCACCAAAGGACTGGCTTCCCAGTTCGCGAGGGCATCCGGAGAGAGCTCCAGGTAGATACCCTCCCCGAGCACGGTGTAGGCGGGGAGCCACGACTCGTTGGCTTCAGAGGCCTGGCGGCGCAGAAGGGCTGCGCGGGCGGCGGTGTCCTGCCTGGACGACTCGGCGAAGATCCGGTTGAACCCCCAGAGAACTCGGGTCTCCCGCAGCTTCTCGACGAGGCGGACCCGCGAGATCAACTCTCCGACGTCCTTGGCACGGGTGCCCTCCGGCTCCCTGACAACAAGTTCGGCGGAGTCGATCGTGTCCCGAATGCTCGTGTACTCCTGATGACGGAACAACGCTGGGTCGCCGACGGACTCGGTCGTGAGTTGGCGGGAGGTTTCTGCCGGACTTTCCAGAATGGCGAGAGCCGACTCGATCTGCTTATCGGTGAAGCTTGCCAAGCGGAAGGCGTTCTTCTTCGCGGCACGCCGCAAGCGACTCGCGGTTAGTTTGTCGCCCTCTTCCAGGACATCGCGGACGTTCGCCCGAGCCCTGGCGATGGTCTGTTCTTCGAGAGCCTCAAGCACGCTGGGATCCACTCCCATCGATGACGCCTCAGGGATGAAGATGGAACTCTTGACCAAGGCGTAGTAGACGTTGGATGCGCCTCGGAGGCTGCCGCGCAACGGTTCCCCACAGGTTCCCTTACCCAGTTCCAGACCAAGCCAGGGCATCGCTCCTCGGCAGGAGAACTCGGTTCCGTCCTCAAGGCGAGCGGTGAGGTATGTGGTCTCCTGCTCGCGCTCCTGGTTGGAACGCTCCACTGATGTGATGCCCTCTAGCCCCCGGTCTTTGTGGCAGGTTTCGCACACGACACGCTGCGAGGCGAGGGTGCCGCCGCCAGAGGTCCGAAGCTTGAGCTTAGGTGATCGGCATTTCGGAGTAGCGGACTTGTGGACCCATTCAACCCAGGGGAAGTCCTGTAGGTGGCCTCGCTCACATAGGGCCACGAAGGGCACTTGGGCGAGGAACGGCGCCCAGGACGCCTTTTGTCCGGAGCAGTCGGGGTCGGCACAGCGTGGCCGGTCCGCAATGTGCAGTGGCTGAGGAGTCAGAGCGCGGCACCGAGGGCAGAAGCTCCAGGCGGGGAAGCGCAGGACCGGGATCTGGAGCTTGGTGTTGTACTGGCCACGACTCGCCTTGAAGCTGTCCCTGTAGTCCGGCGGGGTGTAGAGGGCGTCCACCCCTAGGTGGCTCTCCAGTCGCCATTCATGGATGCGGAACTCCTCTTGGTCCAGCCTTTCCCCTGGGACGAACCAGTGGTCGAGGCCGGCAGTGATGACAGAGGTGCCATCCGCGAGGACCTGCATGGCGCCGGGCCCGAAGGGGGCTACGAGTTGAGAGCGCCGAACCTTGCCGCGGATCACTGCCTGGCTCCTTCGAGTGCGTACTGCTGTGTGATCTCGGCGCGGCACTCGGCGTCGGCGCCGCGCATGGATGTGGGAGTGGGCCAGGTGCTTGCCTCAACGTCGCCGTCCGCGTAGTGGCCCGCAGCACGCATAAGGCTGCCGAGCACAGCAGTTCCTCCCGGTGTTCCCCATGCAGTCGGCTGCCAGTTGGCCCATTCCTTGCGGAGCTTGCCTAGGACAGCGACGACCTGGTCCTCTTCGCCGGGATCGCAAAACGCTACCCGAGCGCGCAGAAGTTCCTCCGCCTTGTCGAAGAGATCCGCAGGGAAGGGGAACGGTGGAAGACTCTGGTCGGCTGTCTGCCGGATATAGGCGACGGTGACGGCATGCAGCGCGCGGTCCAGGGCCGGCGGCGCGAAGGGGGTGGCGCTGGTAGGTTCAACCTGCGCGTAAAGCCGTTGGTGGTAGCTGCGAAAGCGCTCGAAGTGGCTTCGGTCGCGCGGTTTGGCGGCACCGTAGAGGGTCACAACCAAGCCAGGCCGCTCGTCCCACTTACGGCCGACCCGCCCTGTGACTTGAATGTACTGGGAGGTGCTCTTGGGTTGGCCTACCACTGCCATGAGGGAAAGCCGGTCAATATCGATTCCGACTTCGATCAGGCTGGACGCGAGGCAGACATCGATGGCCTTGCCGCCCTTAGCCTTTTGGGCAAGCTTTTCCATTGCTTCGGGAATCTGATCTTGCCGGAGCCGGCTTGTCATCTCCTCCACTCTGTTGAGGTACCTGACCTCCCTGCGGTCGGAACTGGAACGGTTGTTGATTGTCTTGAGGTAGTCAGGGATGTCTGACTGCATTAGCGACAGGGAATTGCCAAGCTCCCGGAGGCTGTTGAAGAAGGCCATCAGCGTCCACCAGGGGTCCTGCTGATCCTCTTCCGGGGCGTCCTTCGCCGCCTGCAGAAGTGCCGCGAAAGAGCGCACCTGAGTGGTCTGCATGGATCCGAGCGCAGGCGCATGGACTCCGATGTATTTGCGTCCTGGAAGGCGCTCACCTGCACTATCGCGTGCGTATACCGCGAAGAACGAGTCCTCCGCGTTGATGCCGTGCGGAGGGAAGAGCAGGACCCTGTCGCGGGCGTACAAGGAGCGAATCTGCTCCTCATGGCGACGGATAGTCGCTGTCGAAGCAATGATCTTCGGCGGAGCCGGATTTGCTGCGCGCCGGTCGGTGCACAGTTCCTCGATGAGCCCCTCGTACAATCCGGTCATCGAGCCAAGGGGTCCTGCGATCAGGTGGAGTTCGTCTTGGATTACTAGCTCTGGAGGTGAGTAGTCGCGCTGTCCAGACTTCCCCAATCCGAACAAGGATCGCGCACGGGGGTTCCAGGCGAGTTGTGCGAACTTGTCCACCGTCCCAATGACGAGAGACGGTCGACACTCGTAGACATCGTCGTCAACAACGTAGACCGGAAGCGGTCGGTTGGTCGTGGAGAACTGGCAAGTCGTGTCCGGGCACTGAAAAATAACTCGTCCGCGGTACTCCTCGTAGCCGGCGACAGGGTTCTGCTTCTCCTTGTGCTTTTGGCGCGGGGTTCGGCCTTGTCCAACTTTCGTCGAGTTGGGGTTTTTGACACTCTTCACTGGCCCCATCTGTGCGGCACACCAAGGGCATCGCAACAGCAAGAAGGGGTTATCTCGTCCTTCGCGTTCCAGTGCGCGCAAATTTTTGACGGCTTCGGTGTTCTTGTTCGGAGTCGAGTCGCTGCCGACCCAAATGCCGATAGAGAATCGCTCGGTGCCCAGCTCCTTCTCTTGCTGGCGTAGGTCCTCGAGCGCGCAGATCAGCCCAGCCGCGCGCAGAAACTGCTGGGCCGTCAGAAGGCGCAGAGTGTAGCGCATAAGGATCGTGACGCTTGCATCGCAAGGCTTACGCAACCGTCTCAGCAGCATTGCGAAAGCAGAGAGGCCGAGGTATGCCTCGGTCTTTCCCCCACCCGTAGGGAAGAAGATCAGGTCGACGACAGAGCGGTCGGGGTGGGCAGGATTGGCGGTGGAAGGAATTGCGGCGAGCAGGAAGGCGATTTGGAAGGCCCGCCATGCCCCGCGTCCCTGCTGTTCGGCGCCTGCTTCGTCGGGTGGTTCGCCCTCGACGCAAATCAACCCATCGACGAGTTGCGTGGTGCGCAGCTCTGCGCCCGAGCGCAACTGTTGTTTGTACATGGCCGCGTTCGCCAGCCGAAAGGCCTTTCCGATCTCGCTGTCCGGGTCCCGGACCAGCTCCAGCCCTTCGTGCATGCGATCCAAAGCCCTGGTGCACTCAACCATGTGACGCTCGGCGGTCGTACGGAACTCCGGTTCCAGGCCGCCCGCTTGTGCTCTGCGCTTTTCAATCCAGCCTGCGTACTCTGCCAGGACCCGTTCAAGTTGGGCCATACCGCCAGGCTCTGTCCCAGCGAGTTGTCTCATGGAGACGGTTAGTGCCGTCCCGTCCTCGAGAACGATATCGGGGGTAATACTCGGCGTCTCATACTCGGGAAGCGGATCCGCCTTGGCCCATTGCGACCGTCCGTCGGAATCGGGATCGTCCCAGTCGGCGGAACAGCCATGTCCGACGGCGTAGGTCTGCTCGCCCCTGTAAAGAAGGGAGAAGGAGGCATCGTCAGGGTGCGCTCCGGCTTCCGTGCTCTCAGGGTAGGGGATAATCCAGCTGTTCTTGGGGGTCGCTGTCATGTCCGTCTGAAATAGACATGCAGCGTCCACCGGCTTGGCGCCCGGCGTAGACCGGTTTACAAGGGCAACGGTAGTCAAAGTGCCTGCAGCGTGACGTCGCAGGTTTACTGTCAGTCGCAGTGCGAGTCCTTCCATCCCGGTGGACTCGTCAGCAACGGGAATGAGCTCGCGGTGGAGAAAGGGAAACTGCTGAA
This sequence comes from Streptomyces sp. McG3, assembly GCF_018619185.1. Taxonomy (GTDB): domain Bacteria; phylum Actinomycetota; class Actinomycetes; order Streptomycetales; family Streptomycetaceae; genus Streptomyces. Next base: position 14,882 of record NZ_JAAXYC010000128.1, read on the forward strand.
AGTGTTCGGGGCTGAGACGCCACACAGCCTTGACTGGGACACGAGTCCACCATGTACGCCGGGCTCCGCTGGGCAGATCGATCCTGATCTGCTCGTATCGACCGCCGGTCACCTCGACCTTCAGACCAGCCTGCGGCTCTGAGGCCATGAGGAACGAGATGCCCATAGCCGTGGGCCGGCGTTCGTTGGCGCCGGAGAGGTCGAAGTCAGCGTCGTCAGAGGTTGCTCCGAGTCGCCCTGATGATCCTTCCCACGTTCCGGTCTGCGGTCCCCCGATATCTTCGGCAGTCAGGCCAGGCACGATGGCCTGGTCTGCAAGTTTGGAGCTGGTCGCGCCAGCAACGGGGTACAGGACACCGACGCCGTAGCGGATCAGTGGATCGCGTTCGAGGATCTCCTCGCCGGTGGAAGCGCTAGTCCAAGGTCCATAGGAGTCCTCCTTCTTCTCGAAGGTGAACCTGTCGAGCGGCTTGCCGACGGGCGCTGGGCCTAGCAGTTCAGCCCGCAGCGCCATTGTGATCTTGTCGCGGCCTGCTGTCCGGTCACGCTCGGCCATCGTCATTCTCCCAGTACAAGTCGTCGGAAGTCAGGGCGCGCCGTGTCACGGGCGATGATGGTGAGGTCGTCGCGCGCCCGCGACGAGGCGATGTAAAAAAGCGCCTCGCTTCGGAAATCCTTTATCTCCTCAATGTCAGTAACAATCACTGCCGACGCATCCAGCCCCTTAAACGCATGGACTGTTCCGTAGCCGATGGCCCCACTGCGCAGCTTGGCGAATGGGGCCAGCCGACGGGACCAGCGAGGGTCTGTGCACAGTTCTGCCGCACTGCCATGCCCTCGGACCGACAGCACAACAATCTCGTCCGGGGCGAACCCGTCGGTATGAAGCCTGGCTAGGTGCTTGACAAGATGCTGGTCCTGCTCGGCAGGCGTAGACCACCACTCCCGCACGGCCTCGCGGTCATTTTCGGCGCGGAGAGTGTCGCTATAGCCGGGGTCCAGGCGGGAGGTCTCCTCTACGTACTGGCAGATAGAGGGGACATTGCGGCAGTTTGCCGTCAGGGTGAAGGACGCGGAACCGGTGCCCGTCCGGTCCTTCAGCAGACCGATCCCCGCATACCCAGAGTCGTAGATTGCCTGGTTAGTGAAGTCGCCGAAAGAAAGCCACCTGCCACTGCCGAGGCCTCCGCGAACGGACATATCGAGAACGTCCAAGTAGGCGTCCAACATGAGGTCCTGCGCCTCGTCGACGACCAGTGCGTCAAAGGGTGGATACCCCTCAAGAAGGGAATCTAGGGCACGCTCTGGAAGAACTTCAGTGTAGAAATCGCGATCGCCTTTTTGGTGCTGCTCCCGCGCCGTCGGTGCCTGCTTTCCCATATAGCTGTGGAGTGTGCCTGCCGTGATCAGGCTGTCATCGGCCGTCTCCTCCTTTAGCCATTGGCCCAGGAGGTTGTTGTAGCAGCAGAGGAGTACCCGTGCACCATCAGCGGCGAACCGACGGGCAGCCTCCAAGGCGACGAAGGTCTTGCCAGTACCGGCCGCCCCCTTCACAATGCAGCGCGGATTCTCGGAAATCATGTCGAGCAGCTGATACTGCTGGCGCGTGAACTGCTCGACCTCTTCTCGCCGACGGTAGCGCCGGATCTTGGGCGGCTCGACGAACTCGAAGGAAGGTCGCAGCACATCCACAATACGAGTACAGACCGCCGGAGTCGGTTCTACGTGCGAACCCGAGAACCAAGCGCGGGCGCTGGGAGTTTCAGCGAGTTTCTCGCGATGACGTTTCAGAACACCTCGCAGCAGCGCCGAGATGGGGTTACGGCGGAAGGCGACAGTATCAATCGCTTGCCAGCTGTGCCACTCGGTTGGGTTGGGAACCTGAAAGCGGGCGTGAGTGAAGCACACAGCGGAAGTGATGGGAAGGGAGGGCAGTTGGGGATTGGCCTTCCTAAGCTGCGCGGCAATTGCGTACTTAGCCTCGTCAGCCTGCCTGAAGGGGCCGCGGACCTCTGGTTGGTGCTTACCGAATTTCCAGGTTCCGTCTGCGAGTCGGGCGACGTACAGATGCGACTTCACTTCCAGGCAGATGATGCCGGTGCCCGGGACGATGACCACGAAGTCAGCCTCGCCCTGGATCTGCCTGGGGTGACTGGCGATGCCCAGGGAGTGGAGCGCGGTCCATCCCTCTGTGGCTGGATCATCTCGCAGACGTTCGAAGACTTCGCGTTCTCCCGGGCTTGTGGTCTCCGGGTCGAAGGACGGTGGAATCATTCGTGTCATTGGAAGTCTTCCGTTGTACGGAGCCGACAGAGGGCATTCAGCGGAACCTGCAGGGTGTCGGACAATACGTAGTCGATGCGGGCGACGAGTGTCTCGCTGTCCGCCCCGGTCGGTCTGACTGCGCACCAGCCAACCTCGACGAGCAACCCCACTCTGTCCGGGCTCAGCGATCGCTGAACATCGTCCGCGTATCGCTGCCCGGCACTGCGGTGGGCGCTGTCGATCCGCCGCAGCCGTTCCCAGACGCTGTCGAGATCAGCGCCCGCCGCCACATAGCGCAATACCACCGCGAAGTCCGCCTTGCTCCTCGGCCTGATGCACCAGTCACTGATCCAGTAGCCCACGTTGGCGGTGACAGCTCCCCGGCTACGGAGTTCGTCAGCGACACCTCGGATGCCCCGTGGGTGCTGTTCGGTCCGCTCCCACAGTTGCTCCTTCCACTCGGCCTGCGTGGTGCGCAGAGACGCCGCGTCTGGACCGAGGATGGTGTCTGCCCGGTCCACGAGGTCCTGGTGATGGGAGCGATTGCGCAGGGCAAGATAATCCCCGCGTCCCACCGATGACGCGGGGACCTGCTCTACCTGGACGTCAGGGAGCTCTCCGGCACGCAGCGAAAAGACCCGGGCGTCGAAGTCCGTAGGCAGGAACACATGTGAGCCGTCAGCGAGGACCGCAGCGTGTGCTTCGACCTGATCCGCACCACCCCTGCGGCCTCCTGCCGGGGAAGGCCGGGGGAACGAAGCCCGGATTTCCTCACTGAGAGAGCACTCCTCGGCAACGAGTAGGCCGGCTGTATCCGGTTCCCCCTGCTGCCAGCCTGCTTCGGGAGATTCCGGCGCTTCGCATCGGAACGGTGCCGACTTCGTGATGTGGCGCGTTACGTGCGTACTGGAGACTGGTCCGAACAGCAGCGGTGTTACTTCAGGGTCTTCGCGGAAAAATCCATAGTGCACAAGCGCGAGGTTTTCGGTCCGGGGTGCGTTCAGGAGACCCTGGTGGATCCAGGTTGGCGGACCAACGATCACGACAGAGGCGTAGATGTCGTGTCCTAGGAGGTCAGCGTGGGTTCCGATCGCCACCTCAACACCGTTCAGTGCCATCGCCTCGGTGACCGCGCCGGTGAACTTTCGGTCGGTCAGGACGACGAAGCCGTCTCGCGGGTCCTCCAGTGTCAGGAACTCCCGCGTACAGTCGCCTAGCGGATCCCCGCCATCAGCGGCAAGACCTAGAAGACTTGGCACTACGGCCCGCATCCGCTCAACGTGCCCGGGATCGGCGATGCCTTTCAATCGGGATATTTCCGCGTCGATTTGGTAAGCAATGGCCTCGAACTTGAGCAACGGATGGTCGAACGGGAGCGGAAGGGTACAGACCAACCGCCGGCACCGACGCAGCAGAGTAGCGCTGGATCTCCAGAGCTCAGAGTCCTCAGCTTCGCCAAGTCCTCGCAAGAAGGCGGTTGCTGCGAAAACGAAAGCCCGCGCAATGGGATCCTCAACTGGCTGGTCCCAGATCTCGCAGTCGGCGGCGCATGCGTATACCTGGTCGGTCTCTTCTAGCGTCGTCATAGGTTCCTCGCTCTGCTCTGCCACGCAAGCACCTCGACACCAGCGGGAACGCGGGCGAGATCTGCCGGAAGAGGCAGATCCCGCAGTCTCCTAGCCCGGAAGCGCTCAAGGGCGTCGGCTGCCGCTTCGCCAGATGGTGCCGTACGTTCTACCAGCGCGACCGTGACCGGCGACATCTCTGCGCCGAGCCACCGGCAGACCGTCGCCGCGCTGTCCAGGATCACCACCCTGGGCTTCCGCCCGGCAACGAGTTCGCGATAGTCTTCTGGGTCCTCTCGTGCCGGCAGCAGCACACTGCGGAACTGGCGCGCCTTTTCCTGGATGGCACGGGGTCGAAGCAGAGCGCTGAGCGGTACCGGCTCAGTCGCTATCGAGCTTGCGATCAGAGTCTCGGACTCCTGTTGTATTGCCGTGCTGTTACCGACTATCGCGCAATGGAGAGCACTGAATCCACAGAAGTCGGCAGGTACGCCGGGGAGTAGAGCATCTGCGCCGGCCGGCATGTCCATGTGCTCTTTAATTCGGCTCTTGCCCAGAAAATCGGCAGGATTATCCGGCCAGTTGAGAATATCGATCCGGTATCTGTCCGCGGGAATCCAACTTCCGCCGACTATGTAACCCTCGCGGCAATTCTTGCTGACCGCTTCGTTGAGGATTCCTACGAATCCGGCAGTGCTCTGGGTGGAGATAAGACGGACGACATGACGTCCCGATTCAAGCCGAATGGCGCTGTCGAACTGCGATCCTTGAGGCGAGGTGTCCAGTTGCGGCTCGAAAGCTGCGTGCACGGCTCCGCAACCTACGAAGACGCTGGCGAACTCGCGAGTGGGAACCGAGATCGCGATGGTGCCGCTGATGCCTTGCATCGCCAGTTGTGCAGCCCAGGCGCCTAGTTCAGCAAACCAGACTGCCCACGTGGGGAGCGGCAAGCGTTTCTCGTCTGCGCATAGCAGCGCTCCGCCCAACTGCGTGCGGCCCCCCGGCGATTCCACTCTAGACTCCCGTTGCAGCCGCACTTGGACCTGCTCATGCGGCGCGTTCACACAATCAGCACATTTACTGGGCACGATACAGCAGCACTTCCCAGGAGAACAGTCTCGGGCTGCCCCCAACTACACTGCAATTCGGCCACCATCGAACACTTTCTCGGTCTTGAGCCGCGTCGTTTCGGTAGTTCCAAGCGGGGCGGTCGCTGCTAAGCCGTCCAGAGCCGTAGATGGCGAATGATGCGCGGGTGTGCCGGAGTACCGTCGGGCTAGCCGACGACGGCAAGCAGCTGTCGGGTTTCACTTCGCCGCCGGACGCCCAAGCCTCGGTCAGTGCGACAACGATGGCAGAAACCGCGAAGGCTTGCAGCTTGATGCAGGGGCGCGTGGGATGTAGGTCAGAGTGAGCATGCTCGGTCAGATCGCAGCTTGGGTGGCGGTGTGGCAGTCCACAGGGAACAGCTGTGGCCTTCTGTGGCGACGACGGTGTGCAACCCGGCCTCTCGACGTGCAATTGCCTCGACCGCCGGTTCGGCGACAGCGGGGCCGACCGTGCAGGCGCCCGAGGTATCCGTCCCGCATGCGTGATGCGGAGTGGGCAGTGCACGTGACGCGTTGCCTGAACCGTTTACGTGAACTGCCTCGATCCGCCACAGCGTCACGCATGACGCGGCCCGGAACCCCGCACCCGTCGTGCGTGGTTCCGGGCCGCAGCCGTCGAACGCGGGGATCACTCCCCGTGGCACCGCCCGTACGCCTCCCCGCTGCCGCACCAGCAGGCGGCCGTGCGGGACGGGGGCCAGGGGATGGCGCGGCCCCGGGCGGCGAGGGTGGTGGCGTACTGGGGGAGGAGGCCCGGGTCGGCCGGGGACGCGGCCTCGGAGGCGGCGAACGCCTCGTACGAGGGGACCGTGCCCGTGACGATGCCCAGGTTCGGGGTGCCCGCCGCGTGGAGGTCCCGGAGCGCGGTCTCCAGGCGGTCCAGGTGCGTGGCGCGGTCCACGTACTCCTCGGTCAACGCCGGGTACGCGGTGAGCAGTTCACGCAGTTCGTCCTCGGGCCAGTGCAGGACGGCGACCGGGAACGGGCGGGAGAGCGCCGTGCGGTAGGTGCCCAGCTCCGCGCGGAGGCGGGTGATCTCGGCCTTCAGCTCGACCGGGTCCGAGGAGCCCAGCGACCACAGGCGCTTGGGGTCGTGGAGCTCGTCCAGGGGGACCGGGGCCGTGTGCAGCTCGCCGGCCAGCTCGTCCCAGGCGTCGTGGTCCAGGCCCATCAGCCTGCGTACCCGGTGGCGGCCGGTCAGCAGGGACTGGATGGCGTACGGGACCTCCTCGCCGGGGGCCAGCAGCAGGGTCAGCGCGGTCGAGAGGAAGTCGTGCGCCGACTCCAGCTCGTCGTGCGCCTCCAGGGTCTCCGCGGCCACCTGCCACGGCGCCGCGTCCAGCGGGCCCGCGGCGCGGATGCCGTCGATGATCGCCCGGGCCTCGGCCTCGTGACCGTACTCCCAGAGGTTGGCCGCCTTCAGGGACTTGATCAGGTGCGGGTGGTCGACGGTGGCCTCGGGGGCCCCGAGCAGGTCGTCGTAGAGCGTGCTCGCGCGGGCGCGGTCGCCCGCGAGTTCCAGGTGGGCCGCGGCCTGGAGGATCAGCGGTTCGTGGTCCTCGGGGTACTGCGCCGCGGTGCGGAGCAGACGCTCGGCTTCGGTGGTGTGGTCGGCAGGCGTGTCGGGGCGCATGGACCACACGGTACTGCCGGACGCCGGTGGCGTGGAGGAGAGGGCGGGGGAGGAGAAGGGGGAGAAGTCTGGAGAGTTGTGAGGTTTGCCCCTACCGTGCGCGCCATGCCCGTACGGCGTCGTGTGCGGGGCCGTGCCCGCCGTCCGCGAGGCTCGTGCGCGGCCGTGCGGGGCCGTGCCCGCCGCGCGGCATCCGTACGGCCCGTGCGGGGCCTGTACGGCTCGCGGGGGAGTGCCCGCTGCGGGGCGTGCGGGGCCGTGCGCGCCGAGGCGAAGCGGAGAGGTGGCGTCGATGCTGCGGGAGTGGGGTGCTGTGCTGGGA
>NZ_JAAXYC010000129.1 GCF_018619185.1 Streptomyces sp. McG3
ACCACGGCGGTACGGAGAGAGGCGCGGGGGCGCGGCTGGTCCGACACGGCAGATGACTCCTCGGCAACGTGCCGCCGGGGACGGCGGAGCGTGAACAGTGCGGGTGGTGAGGTGAGCGGTCACCACCGGCACCAGCTGCTCGTGCCCGTACATGCTCAGCAGCGACTGACTGCGCCCGGCCCGCTGCCAGCGATGCAGCAGCTCCTCCACCCCGGCGGTGAGCCCACAGCCCACCCGCTGCTCCGCGTAGTACCGGTGGAAGATGCCGTCCATCCGCTCCCACTCGGCCTCGGTGGGCAGCCGGCCCAGGAACCGCTCGTAGAACCGGGGTATGGGGATCGTGTACATCTCCCGGTACTGATCCAGCGTGATCGGCGCCAGCTCGACCTCCGCGAACGCGGCGTTCGTCGCCTGGATGACGGCATGCGTGTCGTCGAGCAGCGTGCCGTTCCAGTCCCAGACCAGATGAGTGCGTGTCGTCCCCGAAGTCATACAGAAAAAAATACCCGCCGGGTACGACAACGCCGCCCCTCAGCCGATGAGCTGCCCAATCTCCTGAACGCCGAACCAGAGCAGCTCGTGGTCCTCGGCCCCGTCCACAGTGAACTGCGCGTCGTCGTCGCCGAGGTCCGCCGCTCCCAGCACCGCCGCGGCGGCGGCCACGTCCTTCTCCGCGTCGTCGGCGTCCACGTGCACGGCCGCCGCCTTGGCCAGCGGCAGCGCGGCTGCGATCCGCACCTCGCCGAGCGATGCCGCGCTCAGCCCGTGGTCGGGGTCGGCGACGGCGGCCCCGTCCGGTACGTCGACGGCCACGACGACCCGGCGGCGCACCTCGTCCGGCTTCCCCGCGATCATCCGGAGCGAGGCGGCGGCGGCCCGGTTGAGCGCCGCGTACTCCAGCTCCTCGATGTCGTCGGAGACGTACCACTCGCGCAGCCCCGGGGTCACCGCGTAGGCGGTCAGCGGCCCGGGGCCGACCTCGCCCGCGCCGTGCGCCGCTGCGAGACCGGAGAGGGTCAGGGGGACGTACACGCGCATGGCAGGTCGCTTTCGTAGAGGGAAACGTACTCAGGATACGTGGGAACGTCCCCTTTCGGGTTCCGGCAACCGGGGCCGTACGTCCACGGCCAACGCCCCGTCACCCCCGCTGTCGCCCTTGTCCCGCAAGGGCACAGCCACGGACAGGTGAGACCGCCCGCGCCCGATCGGCGCCCGGAGGCCCCTTGCGTCGCTGACGACCTCACCCGTAGAAGATCCCCAACACAAGTTACCGTCCGGTAGAAACCGGGCCCGGTCAACGGGGGCGACGATCATGAGCACGGACAGGACGAGGCCCGCAGGCCGACGCGACCGGAGTGGTCCCCGGTCAGTACCTCCGCAGCGGTCCCGCAGGCTGCAGCCCCACCGGCCGCAGCGGCCCCACCAGTGGTTCGCCGAGCGCCTGCTCGCGGTCCTCAGCGGCCAGCGCCCGGTGCACTGGATGCTCGGCCACACCATCGGCGAGGCCTACGACCAGCTCGCCGAGCTGGCCCCGACCACCCCGCTGGGGGCCACCCGGGGCAGCCGCCCCGTCCTTCGCCACTGCCGCGGGGCCCAGCCCGCCACCGGCGTGGTCGAGGCGTTCGCCAGCATCGCCGCGGGCGACCGGGTCCGGGCGATGGCCTTCCGCCTGGAACAGGGCCCCGACCAGCGCTGGCGCTGCGCCGCGGTGGAACTGGGCGGCGAACGCCTCACGGCCGGCGCCCCGGGCCCCCGGTGACCCCGCGAACGCGGCAGGGGCCGGACACCTCGTGGTGTCCGGCCCCTGCCGGGGTACTGCCGCAGGTGCTACTTCTTGCGACGGCGACCGCCGCCGCCGTTCTTCTGCGCCTTGCGGCGCTCCGCACGCGTCATGCCGTCGGCAGAACCGGAGCGCGTGTCACCGGTGGCGTCGTCGTTGGCGAAGTCACCCTCGACGACACCGCCCTCGCCGTCCACCGTGGGAGCGGAGAAGTGGAGCCGGTCCGGCCGCTGCGGGGCCTCCAGGCCCTTGGCGCGGATCTGCGGGGCAGCGGCGGCGCCCTCCTTCTCCAGCGAGGTGCGCTCGGCGCCGTCCTGCACCGGAACCTCCTCGACCTGCTGCTCGACCTGGACCTCCAGGTTGAACAGGTAGCCGACGGACTCCTCCTTGATGCCCTCCATCATGGCGTTGAACATGTCGAAGCCCTCGCGCTGGTACTCGACCAGCGGGTCCTTCTGCGCCATGGCCCGCAGGCCGATGCCCTCCTGGAGGTAGTCCATCTCGTAGAGGTGCTCGCGCCACTTGCGGTCGAGCACCGAGAGGACGACGCGTCGCTCCAGCTCACGCATGATGTCGGAGCCGAGGGTGCTCTCGCGCTCCTCGTACTGCTCGTGGATGTCGTTCTTGACCGACTCGGCGATGAACTCGGCGGTGACGCCCGCCAGGTCCCCGGCCGCCTCCTCCAGCTCCTCGACAGTGACCTTCACCGGGTAGAGCTGCTTGAAGGCGCCCCACAGCCGGTCGAGGTCCCACTCCTCGGCGAAGCCCTCGGCGGTCTCCTGCCGGATGTAGTCGTCGATCGTGTCGTCCATGAAGTGCCGGATCTGGTCCTGGAGGTCCTCGCCCTCCAGGACGCGGCGGCGCTCGCCGTAGATGACCTCGCGCTGCCGGTTGAGCACCTCGTCGTACTTCAGGACGTTCTTACGCGTCTCGAAGTTCTGCTGCTCGACCTGCGACTGGGCGGAGGCGATGGCACGGGTGACCATCTTGTTCTCGATCGGGACGTCGTCCGGAACATTCGCCATCGACATCACGCGCTCGACCATCTGGGCCTTGAACAGGCGCATCAGGTCGTCGCCCAGCGACAGGTAGAAACGGGACTCGCCCGGGTCGCCCTGACGGCCGGAACGACCGCGCAGCTGGTTGTCGATGCGGCGCGACTCGTGGCGCTCGGTGCCGAGCACGTAGAGCCCGCCGAGGTCCTTGACCTCTTCGAACTCCGCCTTCACGGCCTGCTCGGCCTGCTCCAGCGCGGCGGGCAGCGCGGCCGCCCACTCCTCGACGTTGTCCACCGGGTCGAGGCCGCGCTGGCGCAGCTCCGCCTCGGCGAGGTCGTCCGGGTTGCCGCCGAGCTTGATGTCGGTGCCTCGGCCGGCCATGTTCGTCGCGACGGTGACGGCGCCCTTGCGGCCCGCCTGGGCGACGATCGTCGCCTCCCGGTCGTGCTGCTTGGCGTTGAGGACCTCGTGCTGCACACCGCGCTTGGAAAGCTGCTGCGAGAGGTACTCGGACTTCTCGACCGAGGTGGTGCCGACCAGGATCGGCTGGCCCTTCTCGTGCTTCTCGGCGATGTCGTCGACGACCGCGGCGAACTTGGCGACCTCGGTGCGGTAGATCAGGTCCGACTGGTCGGCGCGGACCATCGGCCGGTTCGTCGGGATCGGCACCACGCCGAGTTTGTAGATCTGGTGGAACTCGGCGGCCTCGGTCATCGCCGTACCGGTCATGCCGGAGAGCTTGTCGTAGAGGCGGAAGAAGTTCTGCAGGGTGATCGTGGCGAGGGTCTGGTTCTCGTCCTTGATGTCCACCCCTTCCTTCGCCTCGATCGCCTGGTGCATGCCCTCGTTGTAGCGGCGGCCGGCGAGGATACGGCCGGTGTGCTCGTCGACGATCATGACTTCGCCGTCGATGACGACGTAGTCCTTGTCCTTCTTGAACAGTTCCTTGGCCTTGATGGCGTTGTTCAGGTAGCCGACGAGCGGGGTGTTCACCGACTCGTAGAGGTTGTCGATGCCGAGCCAGTCCTCGACCTTGGCGACACCGGTCTCGTGGATGGCCACGGTCCGCTTCTTCTCGTCGACCTCGTAGTCGCCGGTCTCCTCGATGCCCTTGAGCTGGTTGCCCGCCTCGCCCTTGGTGAGGCGCGTGACCAGCTTGGCGAAGTCGCCGTACCACTTGGTGGCCTGGTCGGCCGGGCCCGAGATGATCAGCGGCGTACGGGCCTCGTCGACGAGGATCGAGTCGACCTCGTCGACCACGGCGAAGTTGTGGCCGCGCTGGACGAGCTCGTCCTTGGACCACGCCATGTTGTCGCGGAGGTAGTCGAAGCCGAACTCGTTGTTCGTGCCGTACGTGATGTCGCAGGCGTACTGCTCACGGCGCTGGGCCGGCGTCATGTTGGCGACGATGCAGCCGACGGACAGACCGAGGAACTTGTGGACCCGGCCCATCATCTCGGAGTCGCGCTCGGCGAGATAGTCGTTGACCGTGATCAGGTGCACGCCCTTGTTCGAGAGCGCGTTCAGATACGTGGGCAGGGTGCCGACGAGGGTCTTGCCCTCACCGGTCTTCATCTCGGCCACATAACCGAGGTGCAGGGCGGCTCCGCCCATCATCTGTACGTCGTAGTGGCGCTGTCCGAGGACGCGCTTCGCGGCCTCACGGACCGTGGCGAACGCTTCGGGAAGCAGGTCGTCCAGGCTCTCGCCGTCCGCGTACCGTTCCTTGTACTCGTCGGTGAGCGCCCGCAGCTCGGCGTCGGAGAGGTTGACGAAGTCCTCTTCGATGGAGCTGACCTGGTCCGCGATGCGGTGCAGTTTGCGCAGGATCTTGCCTTCGCCTGCACGCATGAGCTTGTTGAAGACGGACACTGAGGCTGGTCTCCTTGCCGGTCGGGCCTGGCACTGGGTCGTGTAATGGACTCTGGCGCGGGCACGGCAGGTGGGCCCCACCGCAACGGCCATCGTAAGCGAGGACACCACCGCGTCGGGAGGGCTGCCGTCGCGTGGACCTCGCCGCACCCTTATAGGACAACGGTCCAAACGCACGGAAGGTGCCGGGAAGCCCCAAAAGTGCTCGCATCAAGGATGCCGACTCACGAGAATCGGTCCATGGAGCCGATCACTCTCACCACCGAACGACTGCTGCTGCGGCCCTTCGGCCCGCAGGACACCTATCCGGTGCACGCCGCCTGCCAGGACCCGGACATCCAGCGATGGACGGTGATCCCTTCCCCGTACCGCCTGACCGACGCGGAACTGTTCACCACGAAGCTCTGCCCGGCGGGCTGGCAGGACGACTCCGCCTACGGCTTCGCCCTGATCCTGCGGGAGACCGGGGCGATCGTCGGTGCGCTCGGCATCGACCGCCGCAGCCTGCCGGGGACCTACGAGGTCGGCTACTGGTCCGCCAGGGAACACCGAGGCCACGGATACGTGACCGAGGCCGTGCTCGGCTCCGCCCGCTGGGCCTTCTCCTCCCTCGGGGCGGACCGGCTGGAGTGGCGGGCCGAGATCGGCAACGTGGCCTCGCGGGCCGTCGTCCTGCGGGCGGGGTTCCGGCTGGAGGGCGACCAGCGGTCCGGGCTGCTCAACAAGGGGGTGCGGCGCGACGCCTGGACGGCGGCCCTGCTCCCGTCCGACCTGGGGCTCGCGGGCTCCCACCCCTACGTCCCCGAACGGCGTGCTCCGCGTCCGGGCGGGACCCCGGAGCCCCGACGTTGACCAAGGGGGTCCGCGGACAGCATCCGGGCCGGACTGTCAGTGGCGCCGTCTAGGGTTCGACGTATGACGCCTGTGCCTCCTCCCGCAGTCGAACTCTCCGCCGACCAGGCCCGCCGCATAGCGCTGCGCGCCCAGGGCTTCCTGGGAGCTCCGGACCGCCGGGCAGGGGTGCCGGGGGTGCTGCGGCACCTCGGCGCGGTCCAGCTGGACACGATCTCGGTGCTGGCCCGCTCGCACGAGCTGATCCCCTACGCCCGGCTGGGCCCGGTGAGCCGCCGGACGGTGGAGGACGCCTACTGGTCGGGCGGCCGGACCTTCGAGTACTGGTCGCACGCGGCGTGCATCCTGCCCGTCGAGGAGTGGCCGCACTTCGCGTTCCGCCGCCGCGCCTACCGCTCGCGCCCGCACTGGGGCCACGATCTGCCCGACGGCTCGTACGACACGGTGATCAAACAGCTGCGCGACGAGGGCCCGCTGACGGCGACCGAGCTGGGCGGCGCGAAGAACGGCGGCGAGTGGTGGGACTGGTCGGCGTCCAAGGTCGCCGTCGAGCGGGCCCTGATGTACGGCGAGGTGGTGTGCACCGAGCGGCGCGGCTGGAAGCGGGTCTACGACCTGGCCGAGCGGGCCATTCCGGATGCGTTGCTCCACGACGACCTGAGCGACGCCGAGTGCCGGCGGCGGCTGGTGGCGCTGGCGGGCACGTCCCTGGGCGTCGGCACCCGCGGCGACATCGCGGACTACCACCGCCTGAAGGGCGAGGAGTTCGACGCCGTGGTGGCCGACTCGGGGCTGGTCCCGGTCGTGGTGGAGGGCTGGGCGAAGCCGGCCTGGGCGGACCCGGAGGCCCTGGCCAAGGAGGTCCGCGGACGCCACCGTACGACGCTGTTGTCGCCGTTCGACTCCCTGATCTGGGAGCGGGCGCGCACGGAGCGGATCTTCGGCTTCACGCATCGGCTGGAGGCCTACGTGCCCAAGCAGAAGCGGATCCACGGCTACTTCGCAATGCCGTTGCTGGCGGGCGGGAAGCTCCAGGGCCGGGTCGACCCGGCGCGCGAGGGCACGACGCTGGTCGCCCGGCAGGCGTCGCTGGCCGGCCCGAAGGCCGTGGCCCCGATGGCCGAGGCCCTGGTGGAGGCGGCGGCCTGGGTGGGCTGCACGGACATCCGGGTGGACCGGGTGGACGCCCCGGAGCTGCGGGAGCCGCTCAGGACGGAAATCGGCCACGCACTCCAGCGCGCCTACCGCTGACCGGCCCCCGCCACCCGGGACGGGAGCCGGAGGCGTCCGCTATCTGATCTCCAGGATCTTCTCGCGCATGGCGTAGACCACGGCTTCCATCCGGGAGTGCAGCTGCAGTTTCTCCAGGATGTTGCGGACGTGGTTCTTCACCGTGTTCTCGGAAATGAACAACTCCTTGGCGATATCCCGGTTGTTCATGCCGGTCGCCACGAGTTTCAGCACTTCCAGCTCGCGTTCGGTGAGCCGGGGCGCCGGAACGAGCCGGCGCTCGTCGGTGCGCTGGATCATCGATTTGAACTCGGTGAGCAGCTTGGAGGCCATGGAGGGGCTGATCTGGGACTGCCCGTCGGCGACCGCGCGAATGGCCGTGGCCACCTCGTCGGTGGAGATCTCCTTGAGGAGATAGCCGGTCGCGCCCGCCTTGATCGCCTCGTAGAGGTCGGCCTCCTCGTCGCTGATCGTCAACATGATGATCTTCGCGCTGGGAGCCACCTCCTTGATGGCCGTACAGGCCTCGATGCCGCCGCGCTTGGGCATCCGGACATCCATCAGAACGATGTCGGGCAGCAGGTCGGCGGCCTTGTCCACCGCCTCGGAGCCATCCCCGGCCTCGCCGACGACCTGGATGTCCTCCTCCTGGGCGAGGACGATCTCCAGGCCCCTGCGGAAGAGCGCGTGGTCATCGACCACGAGGACCCTGATCGGCTCCTTGCGTGAAGCGCCGTCCGCCCCGCTGCCGGTGTACGCACCGGTGTCGGCGTCGGAGTCATTCGCATCGCGCACGGGCCCGAAGGTGTCCGCCATCGTTCCTCCCCCTGAAGGCCACGGCCTGAAGTGTCGTTCGTTCGCCAACGGCACTTCACAGAACACCGATTGGCTCGGGCCGCCATGATTCCATGCCCGGCCGCCGGCACGGTGGTCCTGCGCACGTGCGAGGGTGCCCCCGGTGGCGCGAAAACGCCCCGGGGGCCCTCGGACGCCGTGGCCTCAGCCGCCGAGCGCGCCGCCCGCGCCGCCTGCTTCGTCAGCGGCGAGCGGGTCGGTCCTCAGGTGGATGACGCCGTAGTCGTAGGCGTGTCGCCGGTAGACGACACTGGGCTCCTTCGTCTCCGAGTCGACGAACAAGTAGAAGTCGTGGCCGACCAGTTCCATCTCGTAGAGCGCCTGGTCGAGCGACATCGGTGCGGCGGTGTGGGTCTTCTCGCGCATCACGAGCGGCCCTTCGCCCTGTACTTCGAGCGAGCCGATCTTCGTGGTGGGGACAGGCTCCGACGGCTGGTCGCCGACCAGTTCACCGTCCTCGTCGAACGAAGCGACGCCGGGGACCACGTCCCCGACCTCGGCGGCCGACAGACGGCCGTTGCCCCGGCGGCTGTAGCGCTTGTCGTGCTGCTTGCGCAGCCGGGCCTCCAGCTTTCCGGTGGCCAGATCGAGCGCTGCGTAAGGGTCGCCCGCCGCCGCTTCCGCCCGGATGACCGGTCCTCGGGAGCGGAGCGTGATCTCCACCCGGTCGGAACGGTCGGCCTGACGGGGATTCGGCTCCTTGGACACCTCGACGTCGAGGCTGATCACCTTGCCGTCGAACTTCTGGATCTTGTCCAGCTTCAGCTTCTCGGCCACGTGCTTGCGGAACCGCTCGGGCACCTCGGTCTTGCGGCCCTTGACGACGATGTCCACGCAGAACTCCGTTCCCGGATCGCCCCGCTCAGCGGCGGGGCATCTCCCTTTTGCACCAGGCCCCGGAGATCACCAGGGCCTCGGACTCGGTGGCTTTCGCCTCCTCCTCCCCCGTCGGAAGGGTCGCAACCCCACCGACTTGCGTGCTTCTCCTACCGGTGAGTTACCTGCCCGAAACCTCGTGGTGCATTCATCGAGGTCCGGCATTCACCGTTCCTCACAACCGAACATAGCCTGCGCACCACGGTCTCGGCACCCGCTACTGGCACGTACCTCCGTTCAGGGGGTATTGCCCTCTCATTACCTGCAACGATGCGAGTTCTCGGTCAGTTCCGGTTTATTTCGAAGGCGGAGGGAGAAGCCGCGACGACCACCGCCCGGCACACTCCGGGCACGGAGGGCTCCCGACCGACGTCGCGCGCCTCTCCGAGGGCCCGTGCCGCCTCCGCCAGCGTCGATCCCGTCGTCAACAGATCGTCGACCAGGATCACCCGACCGTGCCGGAGAGGTCCCTGCCTGATGAGTCCGTGCCGGAGGAGCCGCGCTCCCCCTGCCGTGAGCTCCAGCGCGCCGGCCAGATTCGCCCGCCGCTGCCGCGCCCCGAGACCGGCCTGGTCGGCAACCGCGCGTCGCTGCCGCAGCAGCGGAAGCACCTCGGCCGGCAGTCCCTCGCGCCGCAGGTCCCGCGCGGCCGTGGCGGCGATCCTGCGCACCGGGTCATGGCCACGCGCCGCGGTCGAGGAGCGCGCGGAGGGCACCGGGACCAGCAGCAGGGGGCCCGCACCGCCCGGCCGCCCCGCCCAGGCCCGTACACAACCCGCCAGGGCCCGCCCGAGGGCCCCGGCCAGCCCCAGTGCCCCTCGTTCCTTGTGGGCCAGCAGAACCGCGCGTACGGCGTTCTCGTACGGCGCGGCCGCGTACACCGCCGGAAGCCCAGGAGGCCGGGGTGAGGGCCGGACCGGGCGGGCGGGCGCACCGTACAACGCGGCCCCGCAGGCCGTGCACAGCTCGGTGCGCGGCCTGCCGCAGCCGGCGCAGTCCACCGGCAGAAGCAGGCCGACCCCCTCCTGCCAGGCGTTCCGCATGGCACCACTGTGCCGGGGCCGCCGGGACCGGTACCACCCCTGTGGAAAACCCCGGGCGCCCGGCGGGCCCGGCCTGCAGCCGGATCAGCCGGGGTAGACCAACGACGTGCCCTGTTTGAGAACCGTCTGCCAGTTGTCCCCCGGCGAGAGCTTCACAATGCCGTCGCCGACGGTCTCCGCCATCAGCGGAAGCAGTTCGTCGTCCGCCGCGGCGACCGACTGGACCTGGTTCACCCCGGGCAACGACCCCGAGGCCGACGTGGAGCCGTCCGCCTGCACGTAACGCACCTGCTGGACGCCGCCCTCCTCCTTGCCGACGACCACCAGCCGGCTGCGTCCGGACCAGGAGATGGCCGTCACGTCCGTGAGCTGCGGTGCGGCCTGGCGCAGGTCCTCGACCGAGATCTCGGGCGCCACGGAGGAGCCCCGGCGCTCCACCCGGCCGATGTTCAGCGTCGTACGGCCGTCCTTCTTCAGCAGCAGGGCGATCCGCACCCCGTCCGCGGACATCCGCAGCTCCTCGATGCGCGCGCCGTCGAGACCCGGTACCCGGACCTCCTGCGGCTCGCCCGCACCTCCGGTCAGCCGCAGCAGCCTGGGACCGGCCGGATCGCGGTCGGCGACCCACAGGTCGCCGCGGCCGTCCCAGCTCGGCGACGACAGCCGGTCGGCGGCCTTCTTCGCCTTGCTGCTGACGAGGGGGTCGGCCAGTTCACTCGCCTCCGTCTCCAGGGAGGACACGTAGAGGTGCTGCCCCTGGGAGGAGATCGCGGCGGCCCGCTTTTCGTCCCGGGCCACCCCGACGGCGCTCATCGGGACGACGCCCGCACCGAGCGGGCCGGTCACCGGCTCGGGCGTTCCGGTGCCGTCGGTGGCGCCGGGGATCCGCTCCACCTGACCCTTGTCGTTGATGAGGTACTGGCTGTCGGCCTCGTCGGAGCCGTTGTCGGCGGAGAACTCCGGCGCGTCGTCGGCGTCCAGTGCGCACAGCTGGGCGCCCCCGCCGCCCTCCAGCTCCACCCGCTCGACCCGTGCCGAGGTCAGGTCCCCGAGCGTGAACAGCACCTGCGCGGCCATCATCCGGCAGGCGCTGGGGCTCGCCTTGTCGGCCTTGTGGTTGAGCGGCACCTTCAGGACGTTCTGATCGTCCGACGGCAGCGCGATGACGCCCTTGCGCAGGGCGGTCCCCGTCGGGAACCGGGAATCGACCACCGGCCCCAGCCAGTTCGTCGGACCGGCGAGCAGCGTCCTGACGGTCTGCGTGACGGTGTCCATGCGCGTGACCGGATCCGCACGGTTGCGTACGTAGACGGGGTCCGCGACGAGCGTCGACTGACCGTTCGTACGCCCGGTGGCGAAGTAGTACTTGTTCACGGAGCGGTAGAGGCGCTTGAAGTCGGACTGCCCGAGGACCAGGCCGTCCGGCACGACGTCGATGCGCCACTCCTGCTTCCCGTCCGGCCCCTTCTCCTGCACCAGGTGCAGGGTCTGGGCGTAGTCGCTGGGCGCGAGGGGACGGTAGGAACTCTGGGCGTCGACCGCCGCCACCTTCTCGCCGGTCAGCGTGTAGGTCGTCGCCTTGTCCCGGGTGGCCCGGTTGGCCTCGTCGTGGAGCAGGGGGCCACTGCGGTTGGGGGCCTGGGCGAGCACCGTGATGCCCCCGCCCGGCTGCCAGGTGCTCCGGGCGTCGGCGCTCAGGTACTTCCGGGTGGTCGCGAACGCGGGATCATCACTGGTCATCGACTCCAGGAAGCCGTCGACGATCTCGCTGGGCGCCGCGCCTTCCCGGGGGGCCACCGCGTACACCTGCACCTGGGAGTCCCCGGGCTGCGAGGCGTCGACCGCCTTGACGTCCCCGGTCACCGGCATCGAGCCGCACCCGGCCAGCACGACGACGCCGCAGCCCAGCAGCGCGAGCATCCGCACCGCCCGTCCTCGGCCGCCCGGACGGCGGTCAGTACCCACGAGTGGTGTCCTCCTGGTCGGTATTCAGTACGCCGTTGCCCGAACGCCCACCGGGGCGCTCCTGGGCCGGGCGCGCCACGACACGTGCCCCGTTGCCGGGCAGCGCGGCGGGGTGCACCGACGAGGGGGCGCCGTTGCGGACGGCGGGGCCGCGACCGGGCACGGGCAGCGGCGAACGCTCGCCGGCCCCGGGCTGGGGCGGCACGGACATCAGCCGGTGGTCGTCCGACGCGCCCGCTCCGGCCTCGTCGCGTTCCCGGTTGCCGCGGTTGCGCCGCGAGTCCTCGGGCTCCAGCGGTATCGGCGAACCACGCAGGGGCTCGTCCGCCGTACGCGGCAGGGTCAGCCTGAACTGGGAGCCGCCGCCCGGCTCGCCCCAGGCCTGCAGCCAGCCGCCGTGCAGCCGGGCGTCCTCCACGGCGATCGACAGACCGAGACCCGTCCCGCCCGTCGTCCGGGCCCGCGCCGGGTCCGCACGCCAGAACCGGTTGAAGACCCGGGTCGCCTCGCCGGGCTTGAGCCCGACCCCGTAGTCCCGGACGGCCACGGCGACCGCGCCCTGCGCCACGCCCATCCGCACCACGACGTCCCGGCCCTCACCGTGCTCGACGGCGTTGACCACGAGGTTGCGCAGCACGCGTTCGACGCGGCGGGCGTCGGCCTCGGCTATCACCGGCTGCTCGTCGCCGACGACCAGGATCCGGGTGCCCTTGCGCTCGGCGAGCGGCTCGGCGCCACCGATCACCCGGTGCACCACGGTCCGCAGGTCTATCGGCTCGGCCTCCAGGGCCGCGGCGCCCGCGTCGAACCGGCTGATCTCCAGCAGGTCGGCGAGCAACGACTCGAACCGGTCGAGCTGGTCGCCGAGCAGCTCGGCGGAGCGCGCGGTGACCGGGTCGAAGTCGGCACGCGCCTCGTGAATGACGTCGGCGGCCATCCTGACGGTCGTGAGGGGGGTCCGCAGCTCGTGCGAGACGTCGGAGACGAAGCGCCGCTGCATCCGGGAGAGCTCCTCCAGCTGCTGGATCTTCAGCTGGAGGTTCTGGGCCATCTTGTTGAAGGCCTCGCCGAGCCGGGCGATGTCGTCCTCGCCGGTGACCTTCATCCGTTCCTGGAGCTTGCCGGCGGAGAGCCGCTCGGCGATGCCGGCGGCCATCCGGACCGGCGTGACGACCTGCCGCACCACGAACCAGGCGATGGCCCCGAGCAGCACGAC
The DNA here is from genome assembly GCF_018619185.1 of Streptomyces sp. McG3. GTDB lineage: Bacteria > Actinomycetota > Actinomycetes > Streptomycetales > Streptomycetaceae > Streptomyces. The sequence goes on from NZ_JAAXYC010000129.1 coordinate 12,688, forward strand.
GACGAACAGTCCGGCGGTCGCCAGGGTCGTCTTGACCAGTGTCAGGGACTTCTCCTCCTGCGTGAGCGGGAAGAGGTAGTACAGCTCGTAGGGCTGTTGATCGATGTCGTACAGCCGCTTGCCGACGACGAGCCCGGGCTGCGACTCCTTGCCGTACGAGTACCGGATCAGGGAGTACGTCTGGAACGCGCCCTGTCCCTTGCTCACGTTCTGCCGCAGGCGCTCAGGAACGCTGGACGCCTCGACACTGCCGGAACCGCGCGCGGCACGGCTGCTCGCGCCCTCGGTCACCGAGTCGACGCTGAGCGCCACCACGTTGAAGGCGTTCTTGCCGCCACTCGCGAGCTGGTCGACGAGCTCGGTGCGCCAGGAGGTGCTGCCGGTCATGCCGTCGGTGCGCTCGCTCCCCTGCCCGTCGGGGGCGAGGGGGGCGTTGGCCTTCTCCTGGGCCGCGGCGAAGCCGCCGGCGGCCTGGGTCTGGGCGGCCTTGCCCTTGGCGTCGAGCAGGCCGTTGCGCACCTGGCCGATGACGACGAAGCCGAGCAGCAGCACGACGCCGATCGACATCAGCAGGGTGCCCGCGACGACGCGGAGCTGCAGATTGCGCCGCCACAACCGGACGGCGGGCAGCAGCGGGCGGCGTACCCACCGCATCAGCAACCGCGGTACGGGCCCGCCGGGCGTCCGGTCCTCGAACAGCCGGCCGCCTCGCAGGAAACGGCTCATACGTGACGCCTTCCGTCCCGGTCCGGCAGCCCGCTCCGTACGGACTCCCGGCTCGCCGGGCCCCGGAGCAGCGCTGCCTCGGGGCATCTCAGCTCGGTCCGGCCTTGTAGCCGACACCTCGGACCGTCACGACGATCTCCGGCCGTTCCGGGTCCTTCTCGACCTTGGAACGCAGACGCTGGACATGCACATTCACCAGGCGGGTGTCGGCCGCGTGGCGGTAACCCCACACCTGTTCCAGCAGGACCTCACGGGTGAAGACCTGCCACGGCTTGCGGGCGAGCGCGACCAGCAGGTCGAACTCCAGCGGGGTCAGGGCGATGGACTGCCCCTCCCGCTTCACGGAGTGGCCTGCCACGTCGATGACCAGGTCACCGATGGTCAGCTGTTCCGGCGCGGGCTCTTCGGACCGCCGCAGACGTGCCCTGATCCGGGCAACCAACTCCTTAGGTTTGAACGGCTTGACGATGTAGTCGTCGGCCCCTGATTCCAGGCCCACCACCACATCGACGGTGTCGCTCTTGGCAGTGAGCATGACGATCGGCACACCGGACTCGGCCCTGATCAGCCTGCACACCTCGATGCCGTCCCTTCCGGGCAGCATGAGGTCGAGCAGCACCAGGTCCGGCTTGGCCTCACGAAATGCGGCCAGTGCCTTGTCGCCGTCCGCTACGAACGACGGCTCGAAACCTTCTCCACGCAGCACAATCCCGAGCATCTCGGCCAGTGCGGTGTCGTCGTCGACGACAAGGACGCGTCCCTTCATAATCGACATCATCCCATTAGCTAATCGTTACCTGCGATGACCTGGCACACAGCTCTGCCAGTCCGACCCCCGTGACCGGCGAAACAGCACCCTCCTCGGTGACGATCGCCGTGATCAGTTCCGGCGGCGTGACGTCGAAGGCCGGGTTGTACGCCGGGGCCCCGAGGGGTGCGACGACCATCCCGCCTCCAGCGCCGGCCGATACACCCTGCCATGATGTGAGCTCCGTCACTTCTCGCCCGGAGCGCTGCTCGACGATGATCGATGTGCCGTCCGCGGTCTCCAGATCCACGGTCGTCGTCGGCGCCACCACGATGAAGGGCACGTGGTGATACTTCGCGAGCACGGCCAGCGGATAGCTCCCCACCTTGTTCGCCACCGAACCGTCGGCGGCGATGCGGTCCGCCCCTATGAGCACCGCATCGACCTCCCCGGCCGCGAACAGGGAACCCGCCGCGTTATCCGTGAGCACGCTGTACGCCAGACCGTTGCGCGCGGCCTCGTACGCGGTCAGCCGGGCCCCTTGGAGCAGCGGACGCGTCTCGTCCACCCACAGCCGTCGCAGCCGCCCCTTCCGGTGCACCCGCAACGCCACGGCGAACGCCGTCCCCTCGCCCCCGGAGACCAGTGCCCCGGTGTTGCAGTGGGTCAGCAGCTGATATCCGCGGCCCGGCATCAGCTCCTCCAGCAACGCCTCGCCGTACCCCGCCATACGCCCGCTGGCCTGGGCATCCTCCTGGTGCAGGGCCCGCGCCGCGGCCAGCGCCGCCGCGGCGGCCGCCTCGTCGCCCGCCCCCTTGCCGACGGCTTGCCCGTAGGCGGCCGCCACCCGCCGCACCCCGTAGCCGAGGTTCACCGCGGTGGGCCGCGCCCGCTCCAGCAGACCGGCCGCCTCCGCGACGTCGTAGCCCCGCGCCGCCGCGAGTGCCACCCCGTACCCCCCGGCGATGCCGAGCAGCGGGGCCCCTCGCACCGCCAGAGTCTGGATCGCCCGCACCAGCGCGGGCACATCGGTGCACACCAGCTCGACCTCCTCGGCGGGCAGCCGCGTCTGGTCGAGAAGCACCAGCACGGGACCCTCCGGGGGCTCGTCCCAGCGGAGTACGGAAAGCGCGGGAGGCTCGAAGCCCGCCGTCGATTGCGCGTCCTGATCAGCCATCCGTCCAGTCTGCCCCGTGAGCCGCCCGTACCTGAAGGCTCCAAGGAGACAGAGCGGCTGGTCCACCCCGGACCCACGCGTGGCACGATGGCTGCCAACCTGCCGCCCCGATGAGCGGTCAGGACGGTGAAGGAGCGAGAATGAACGACTCTCCGGGCTGGGCGTCGCCCGGATCTGCCCCCTCCGACGGCAAGGAGACGGCGATTCCCCGCCCCTCCGAACCCCAGGACGGAAGCGGCCCGACGGGACAGTGGTCCCCCGAGCAGCCGCCCCCCGGGCAGTGGTCCCCACCGAGCAACCCCGGCAGCGGTCCCGGAGCACGGCCTCCCGCCCCCGGCTGGGGCGGTGGCCCGCAGCGACAGGGCTGGGCAGGACCGCCGCCGGCCGCGAAGCCCGGCGTCATCCCGCTGCGCCCCCTGAGCCTCGGCGAAATCCTCGACGGCTCCGTCTCCGCCCTGCGCGCCCACTGGCGTACCGCACTCGGCTTCAGCCTCGCGGTCTCGGTGGTCACCCAGACCGCCGTCATCCTCATGCAGCGCTATCTGCTGCCGGAACCGACCTCCGTCGACCCGAACGCCACCGGCACCGAGGCCCTCCGTCAGGCCACCGACTCCGCCCGGTCGACACTGATCTCCCTCGCCCCGGCCTCCCTCGTCACGATGATCGCCACGCTCTTCACCGCGTCGATCATCACCGTGGTCATCAGCCGCTCGGTACTCGGCCGTCCCACCACACTCTCCGACACCTGGGCAGAGGCCCGCCCCCGGGTCCTCCCGCTGCTCGGGCTGACCTTGCTGGTGGCCCTGATCATGGCCGCGATCATGACCGTGGGCGTCGGCCCCGGGCTGCTGCTGGGGTCCGAGGCGGGAGCGGCACTCGCCCTCCTCGGCTTCGCCGCCGCCTGCGTCGTGATGCTCTGGCTGAACGTCAGCTTCGCACTCGCCGCCCCCGCCCTGATGCTGGAACGACAGAGCATCGTCGCCGCGCTGCGCAGGTCGGCGAAGCTGGTCCGCGGCGCCTGGTGGCGCACCTTCGGAATCCTCGCCCTGACCTGGCTGCTGACCTTCCTGCTGACGTTCCTCGTCTCCATCCCGTTCGGCGTCATCGCGGTGATCGCCGACGGAACCGACGTCAGCGAATTCTTCAGTGGCACCGCCCCCTCCTTCGGCTGGCCGTTCCTGATCGTCACCGGCATCGGCGAAGTGATCGTCTCGACTCTGATCTACCCCTTCGTCGCCGGTGTGATGGCCCTCCTCTACGTGGACCAGCGCATCCGCCGCGAAGCACTGGACCTCGACCTCGCACGGGCCGCGGGTCTGCCCGGCTACGGCGCCGACACCCCCAGGAGCTGATGCGGTGTCGGGGGCGGGGGGCACCACCACAGCACGGCGGGACACGGCAGCGGGCGACATACCCGTGGACACTCCACGCCTCCCCGCACGGGAGGCGGCGGAGAGCGAGCTGTCCAAGCCGATGTACCACGAGAACGACCCGAACTTCCTCCAGCGCGCCCTGAACCAGTTCTGGGACTGGGTCGCCGGGTTCTTCGACGCCGCAGCGGGCGCCGCACCCGGCGGCCCGGCCGGACTCGTCGTCCTGGTCGTCCTCGTCATCGGTCTTGCCGCCGCTCTCTGGTGGCGGCTCGGCACCCCGCAACGCTCCTCCCGGAGCCCGGACGCGCTCTTCGACCACGACGGCCCCCGCAGCGCGGCCCAGCACCGCGCCGCCGCCGAGGCACACGCCACGGCTCTGCGCTGGACCGAGGCCGTCCAGGAGCGCATGCGTGCCATCGTCCGGTCCCTTGAGGAACGTGCCCTGCTCGAACCGCGCCCCGGCCGCACAGCGGACGAAGCCGCAGCCGAAGCCGGCCGCGCCCTGCCCGAGCACACGGTCCGGCTGCGCGCCGCCGCCCGGAGCTTCGACGACGTGACGTACGGGGGCCGCACCGCGGACCAGCCGGCATACCTGTCCCTGCGCACCCTCGACCTCGAACTCGACGAGGCAAAGCCGCTGCTGCCCGGAACCTCCCGAGGAGCCACCGGATGACCACGGCGACCACCGCTTCCCCCACCTCGACAGCGCCCACCCCCGGCCAGGTCTGGACCCGTGCCCGAGGCATCCTGGCCGTCGTCCTCATCCTCGTCGTCGCCGGCATCACGTTCGCCGCCGTGCGTTCCGGAACGGACCACGGACAGCTCGACCCCCGCTCGGCGGACCCCAAGGGAAGCCGCGCCGTGGCCGAACTCCTCAAGGCTCGCGGCGTCTCCGTCACCGTCGCCACCACGCTCGACGAAGTCACCGCCGCGACCGGCCCCGACACCACGCTCCTCGTCGCGGGCCCCAATCTCCTGACCCGGTCGCAGCAGCTCCGACTGGACGCGGCGGCCTCCGCCTCCGCAGGACGCACCCTCCTGATCGCCCCTGGACCGGGAGCCACGGCTCGACTCGCACCCGGCGCCCACGCCGAGCAGCACCACGCCGTCAGTGCGCTCGCCCCGTCCTGCGAGCTCCCTGCCGCCCGACTCGCCGGCACAGCGGACATGGGCGGCACCCGCTATACGACGCAGGCCCCCGGCGCCGTCACCTGTTACCCGGCTGCGGGCCTCCCCAGTCTGGTCGTCCTCCCGACCGGAGAGGGCGGCGACACCGTCCTCCTCGGGTCCCCCGTCCTCCTCCACAACGAGCGTCTCGACAAGCAGGGCAACGCCTCGCTCGCCCTGCAACTCCTCGGCTCCCGACCCCATCTCGTCTGGTACCTCCCCTCTCTCACAGATCCATCCGCGACAACCGATGCCAACTCCCCCGGTGACGGAGACGAAGACCCATCAGAGGACGGAGCGAGGAACGACGCGTCCGACGAGAGCAGCTTCCTCGACCTCGTCCCCTCCGGCTGGGTGTGGGGAACGCTCCAACTCGCCCTTGCCGCAGTCCTCGCCGCCGTCTGGCGGGCCCGCCGACTCGGCCCCCTGGTGACGGAACGGCTGCCGGTGGCCATCCGCGCATCCGAATCGGCCGAAGGCCGCTCGCTCCTCTACCGCAAGGCCAACGCCCGCGACCGTGCCGCCGACGCCCTCCGAGCCGCCACCCGCACTCGTATCGCGCCCCTCGCCGGAGTGCCCACCCGTGACGCGCACACCCCTGACGTCCTCCTCGCCGCCGTGTCCGCACGCATCACCTTCCCGGACCACGACCTCAGCACCCTGCTTTTCGGTACGGCTCCCTCCACCGACGCCGCCTTGGTCCTCCTCGCCGATCAACTCGACGCCCTCGAAAGAGAGGTACGCACTTCATGAGCGCCCCGACCCCCGAGCCGACCGAGCCCACAGCGGCCCCCGTGAGGCCTGCGGAACCGGAGCCGTCCGACAGCGCCCGCGCGTCCTTGGAGGCTCTGCGCTCCGAGATCGCCAAGGCCGTCGTCGGCCAGGACCCCGCTGTCACCGGACTCGTCGTCGCGCTGCTCTGCCGGGGACACGTACTCCTCGAAGGCGTACCCGGCGTGGCCAAGACACTGCTGGTCCGTGCACTTGCCGCATCGCTCGAACTCGACACGAAGCGCGTCCAGTTCACCCCTGACCTGATGCCCAGCGACGTCACGGGTTCACTGGTCTACGACGCGCGCACCGCCGAGTTCTCGTTCCAGCCGGGCCCCGTCTTCACCAACCTGCTGATCGCCGACGAGATCAACCGAACCCCTCCCAAGACCCAGTCCTCCCTCCTCGAAGCAATGGAGGAAAGGCAGGTCACCGTGGACGGGACACCGCGCCCCCTGCCTGACCCCTTCCTCGTCGCCGCGACCCAGAACCCCGTCGAGTACGAAGGCACCTACCCTCTCCCCGAAGCCCAACTGGACCGCTTCCTGCTCAAACTGACGGTGCCGCTCCCTTCGCGGCAGGACGAAATAAACGTCCTCACCCGTCACGCCGACGGCTTCAACCCGCGCGACCTGAAAGCCGCGGGGATACGACCCGTCGCCGGGCCCGCCGATCTGGAAGCAGCGCGCGAAGCCGTCGCGAAAACCACCGTCTCCCCCGAGATCGCCGGCTATGTAGTGGATATCTGCCGTGCCACGCGCGATTCCCCCTCGCTCTCCCTCGGCGTCTCCCCCCGAGGCACCACCGCACTGCTGTCGACCGCCCGCGCCTGGGCCTGGCTGACCGGCCGGGACTATGTCATCCCGGACGATGTGAAGGCCTTGGCGCTCCCCACGCTCCGTCATCGCATCCACCTGCGGCCCGAGGCGGAAATGGAAGGAGTCACCCCCGACTCCGTCATCGCCTCAGTGCTCGCCCACGTGCCCGTACCCCGATGAGGCGGTGACCATGGCCCTCACCGGACGTACCGCGCTGCTGGCCGCCCTGGGATCACTCCCTGTAGGCATCCTCGCTCCTAGCTGGACCGGGATGCTTGCGGTCAACGCACCGCTCTCACTGGCAATTCTGTGTGACTATGCCCTGGCCGCGCCAGTGCGCACGCTCCGATTCACTCGATCCGGCGGCACATCTGTTCGACTCGGTGACGCGGCCGAAGTGCAACTGACGGTGACCAACACCTCGCGTCGGCGCCTGCGCGCCCAACTGCGGGACGCCTGGCCGCCCAGCAGCTGGGCCTCGGGCTCCGAACGTCGCGCGTCCCGTCACACACTGGCGATTCCTCCCGGGGAACAGCGACGTCTGGTCACTGTTCTGCGCCCGACCAGGCGCGGCGATCGGCAGGCCGAACGCATCACCCTTCGCTCGTACGGCCCGCTGGGCCTCGCCGCACGCCAAGGACAGCACCGGGCACCGTGGACCGTACGGGTCCTGCCACCGTTCACGAGCCGCAAGCATCTGCCTTCCCGGCTCGCCCGACTCCGGGAACTCGACGGCCGCACCAGCGTTCTGACACGCGGTGAAGGCACGGAGTTCGACAGTCTGCGGGCCTATGTACCCGGGGACGACACCCGCTCCATCGACTGGCGGGCCACCGCACGCCAGTCCGCCGTAGCGGTCCGGACCTGGCGTCCCGAGCGTGACCGGCACATCCTGATCGTCCTCGACACCGGCCGCACGTCAGCGGGCAGGGTGGGTGACGTCCCCCGCCTGGACGCCTCGATGGACGCCACGCTCCTTCTCACCGCGCTCGCCACCCGGGCGGGCGACCGCGTAAGTCTCCTTGCGTACGACCGCCGGGTCCGAGCCCGGGTCCAAGGGCGGACGGCCACGGGCAACGTTCTGGCCACCGTCATCAACACCCTGGCCACACTGGAACCCGAGCTCGTCGAGACGGACGCCCGCGGCCTGAGCAACGCCGCCCTCACCGACGCCCCTCGCGGTTCGCTGATCGTTCTCCTCACGACGCTGGAGGCCGCCCCCATCGAGGAGGGGCTCCTTCCGGTGCTGCCTCAACTCACCCAGCGCCACACCGTTCTGCTGGCCGCGGTCTCCGACCCTCGGATCGAGGAAATGGCTCACGCCCGGGGAACCGTGGACTCGGTGTACGACGCGGCAGCCGCCGGCCAGGCCCAGGCCGACCGTGCCCGCACGGCCGACAGGCTTCGCCGCCACGGCGTTGTCGTCGTGGACGCCACTCCGGAGAATCTCGCTCCCACCCTTGCCGATACGTACTTGGCCCTGAAGGCGGCAGGCCGTCTCTGACGGAGAGCCCAGCGCCCTGCACGCCGGCTGTGCGGTCGAGGAGTATCCGGGGAACTGCCTGCTCCAGCTCGCGTTCTTCTGATTCTCCTCGGCGCCGGTGCCGGTCGAGTCGTGAACGCAGAAAAGCCCCGCACCAAAAGGTGCGGGGCTTTCCCGGAAAAATTGTTCGGCGGCGTCCTACTCTCCCACAGGGTCCCCCCTGCAGTACCATCGGCGCTGAAAGGCTTAGCTTCCGGGTTCGGAATGTAACCGGGCGTTTCCCTAACGCAATGACCACCGAAACACTATGAAATTAACCAACACCGGAACAAAACACGGCCGTTCGTTATTTCAGAACTAACACAGTGGACGCGAGCAACTGAGGACAAGCCCTCGGCCTATTAGTACCAGTCAGCTCCACCCCTTACAGGGCTTCCACATCTGGCCTATCAACCCAGTCGTCTACTGGGAGCCTTAACCCTTCAA
>NZ_JAAXYC010000012.1 GCF_018619185.1 Streptomyces sp. McG3
GCGGGCGCGTGGGTCCGGTGCGGTCGGGGAGAGGAGGAGGCAGGAGAGGCAGGGTCATGCCACCCGCACGCGGGCGCTCCTGGGGGTGATGTCGGTCCAGTTGACCTCTACGTACTCCAGGCAGGCCGCGTGCTCCGCCGGGCCGAACACCTCGCCCCAGCCGGCGGGCACCGCCGCGAACGACGGCCACAGGGCGTGCTGTCCCTCGTCGTTGACCAGGACACGGTGCCGGGTCTGCGGGTCGTCGAAGGGATTCGTCATGACAGGTCTCCTTGTTCGGTGCGGTGGCCGGCGTCGAGCACGGCCGAGACGGTGGTGCCGATCTGCTCCCGCGCGGCGGGCTGCATCATCTGGGCGTGCGCGCACGCCACGTCGTGGTTCTCGATGGGTCCGTCGATGTACGGGCCCCACAGGGACAGGCCGAAGGTGTCCCGGGGGCGTCCCTCGGTGGCGGTGAAGAACAGCACGGGTCCGTGGAACACACGGGGGGTGTACTTCCGCATCAGGCGTGCCTGACCGGCGAAGTTGTCCACCATCGCGTCGATCGTGGCGGGCTCCAGCGACCCGAGCGGACTGCCGCCGGCGAGGAACTGGTCCCGTACGGCGGCGGCTTCCACCGGACCGTCCCCGTCCAAAGCCTCCTGGCCGACTCCCATGTTGGAGAGCAGGGCGCGGAAGACGGTGTCCCGGCTCGCGCTGTCCAGGTCGTCCAGCGGGGCGAGCGGGAAGGCGTCCAGGATCGTCAGCAGGGCCACCTCCTCGCCCGCCTCCTGAAGCTGGACGGCGACCTCCTGGACGACGTTGCCGCCGAAGGACCAGCCGAACAGGTGGTACGGGCCGTGCGGCTGGACGGCCCGCAGCTCCGCCACGTACACGGCGGCCATCGCCTCGATGCTGTCCGGGAAGGGCTCGGTCCCGTCCAGGTTCGGGGTCTGGAGCCCGTAGACCGGCCGGTCGTTGCCGAGGTGGGGGAGCAGCCCCGCGTACGACCAGGCCAGGCCGCCGGCCGGATGGACACAGAACAGCGGCGGCAGGCTGCCTCTGGTCCGCAGGGGCAGCAGCGTCGCGAGCGGATTGTCCTGGACGCCGGCGCCGATCCGTTCCGCGAGTGCGGCGACCGTGGGCGCCTCGAACAGGCTGCGGATGCTGACGTCCACTCCCAGGGCGTCACGGATGCGGCGGATCAGCCCGGCCGCCAGCATGGAGTGACCGCCGAGGGCGAAGAAGTCGTCGTCGATGAGGACCTGCTCGCGCTCCAGCACCTCGGCGAACAGCGTGCACAGGACGTCCTCCCGGGGGTTACGGGGGCTGCGCCCCGTGCCCGAGGACTCGCCTCGCGGTGTGAGGCCGGGCAGGGCCTTCCGGTCCAGCTTTCCGTTCGGCGTCAGGGGGATGCTGTCCACGGCTGCCCAGCCGGAGGGGACCATGTACCCGGGCAACCGGGCCGCCGCGTGCTCCCTCACCCCGTCGAGCCGTTCGGATGCGGACCGCGCGGGGGCGGCGGGTGCGGCGCGGTCCACGGCAGCGCTCCCGGCCGGGGCGGCGGGCTGCGCGGCGAACACCACGTACGCGGCCAGGCGGGAGCCTCCGGGACCCTCACCGTGCGCCACCACCGCCGCCTGGGAGACGTCGGTGTGCTCCGCCAGTACGGCGGCGATCCCCTCCGGCTCCACCCGGAACCCGCGGACCTTGACCTGGTCGTCGGCGCGCCCGGCGAACTCCAGAGCGTCGTCGGGCGTCCGTACGGCCCGGTCTCCGGTGCGGTACATCCGCGTTCCCGCGGGGCCGTAGGGGTCGGGCACGAAACGGTCCGCGGTGCCCGCGGGCTGTCCGTGGTAGCCGAGGGCCAGGCTGTCCCCGGCCAGGTAGAGGTCGCCGGTCACCCCGACCGGGACCGGCGACAGCCGGTCGTCCAGGAGCCGTACGGCCGTCCCCTCGACCGGGGCGCCGAGCACCGGCCGCCCGGTCGCCCGGAGCTCGGCGGTGAGGGTGTCCACCGTCGCCTCGGTGGGCCCGTAGAAGTTCCAGGCCGTCAGGCCCGGCCGGGCCCGCAGATCGTCCCAGAGGACGGCCGGGACGTCCTCGCCGCCCAGGACGATCACGGACGGGGCCCGGCCCGCCCCGGCGAACAGCCCGGCGTTCAGCAACTGCCGGACATGCGTGGGCGTGGACTCCAGCACGTCCAGGCCCAGGACGCGGACCGCCTCGACCAGGGCCTCCGGGTCCCGGCGCGTCAGATCGTCCAGGACATGGAGCCGGTGCCCATCGAGCATCCAGAGCACCGGGTCCCACGCGGCGTCGAAGGACAGGGCGGCCGTCAGCGCGACGTCGAGCCGGGGTCTTCCGGCCGCCCGTACCGAGGGCCCGAAGAGATGGCGCCGGTGGTGTTCCAGCAGCCGGGCGAGGGAGCCGTGGCCGACCAGGACCCCCTTGGGGCGGCCGGTCGAGCCCGAGGTGTGCAGGAGATAGGCGGGCTCGGTGAGTCCCGGCCGGGCCCGCTCCCACAGGGGTGCGGGCGCGGTGGCGGAGTCCGCGGAGTCCAGGTTCAGACGGTGCCAGCGGGCCGTTGCCCGGGCGTGGGTGGCGTCCGCCGTGAGCACGGTGTGCGGGCGGGCGTCGGCCAGCACCGCGTCGATCCGGCCCTGCGGGAGGGAGTCGTCCACCGGCACGTGGACGGCCCCCAGCTTGAGCACGGCGAGGAGGGCGGCGATCGAGTCGGTGCTGCGCGGCAGCAGCACGGCCACCCGGTCGCCGGCGCCCGCACCCGCCCGGGCGACCAGTGCGGCGATCCGGTCGGAACGGGCGTCCAGCTCCGTGAAGGAGAGGCTGCCGTCCGGGGCGGTGACCGCGATGTCACCGCTGCGCGCCGCGGCCACCGTTGCCGCGAACCGGTCCAGCACCGTGGTGGGAGGCGCGGCGTCGTGACGGAGCGCACCGGCGCCACCGCCCAACTCCAGCAGCCGTCGCTGTTCCTCGGTGCTGGTCAGCGGCAGGTCGCCCACGACCGTGGCGGGGCCGCCCACCGCGTGCGCGAGGAGGAGGGTGAACCGGTCGGCGATCCGTACAGCGGTCTCCGTGTCGAACAGGTCCTGGCTGAACTCCAGCGTTCCGTCGAGGTGGGCCCCGCCACTTCCGGCCGACGTCCGCTCGGTGAAGGAGAAGGAGAGATCGAACTTCGCGCCTCCGGTGTCGACTCCCTCCAGCCGGGCCTCCAGACCGGGCAGGTCCAGCCGGGGCGGCCGGTGGTTGTTGAGGGTCAGCATCACCTGGAACAGGGGGTGGCGGGAGAGCGAGCGCGTCGGCCGCACGGCCTCCACCAGCCGCTCGAAGGGCAGCTCCTGGTGGGCGTAGGCGGCGAGGTCGCTCTCCCGTACCCGGGAGAGCAGCTCGGTGAAGTCCGGGTCGCCGCTCAGGTCCGTCCGCAGGGCGAGGGTGTTCACGAAGAAGCCGACCAGGGGGTCGAGTGCCTCGTCGGTCCGCCCGGCCACCGGGGTGCCGATGGTGACGTCGCCGCCGGCGCCCATCCGGTGCAGCAGCGCCGCCAGGGCGGCGTGCAGCACCATGAACGTGCTGCTCGCCGTCGACCTGGCCAGCCGAGCCACATCCGCCATGGTCTCCTCCGGTACGCGTACCGGGACCGTGCTCCCGCGACCGCTCGGCGAGGCGGGGCGGGGACGGTCGGTGGGCAGGGCGGTCTCCTCCGGGGCGCCGGCCAGGCGGTCCTTCCAGAAGGCGAGCTGGGCCGACGCCGCGGAGACGGGATCCTCGAAGCTGCCGAGCAGGTCGCGCTGCCAGAGCGTGTAGTCCGCGTACTGGACCGGCAGGGGCGCCCAGCTCGGTGCTCGCCCGGCGGACCGCGCCGCGTAGGCGCCGGCCAGGTCCTGGGCCAGCGGCCCCATGGACCATCCGTCCGCCGCGATGTGATGGACGGTGACCAGCAGGGTGTGCCGGTCCTCGCCGCTCCGGAACAGGACCGGCCGCAGGGGGACGTCGTGCGTGAGGTCGAAGGGCTCGGCCGCCGCCTCGCGCAGTGACTCGCCCAGGCGCGCCGGCTCGACCGCCACGACGGGAAGTCCCGGCAGCGCGTCACCGGGCGCGAGCACATGCTGACGGGGGCTGCCGTCGCCGGGCTCGACCACCGTGCGCAGGACCTCGTGCCGGGTCAGCACATCACCCAGCGCACGCCGCAGGGCGTGCCGGTCCAGGCTGCCGTCCAGGCGGACCGCGAACGCCATGTGGTATGCCGCAGCTTCGGGGTCCAGTTGGTGCAGGAACCACAGGCGCTCCTGGGCCGTGGACAACGGTGGCCGTTCCGTGCGGGGCGCCCGCCGCAACGCGGGCCGCGCCGCGCCCGCTCCCTCCAGCCGCTCGGCGAGCGATGCGGGGGTCGTGGACTCGAACAGGGCCCGTACCGGGAGTTCGACGCCGAACGCCGAGCGGATCCGGCCGATCAGCCGGGTGGCCAGGAGCGAGTGTCCGCCCAGCTCGAAGAAGTCGTCGTCAGGGGCGACCTGTTCGTGCTCCAGGCTCTCCGCGAACAGGGCGCACAGGATCTCCTCCGGGGCGGACCGCGGGGCCCGCTTCTTCCCGTCCGTACTTTCCGCGACGGTGGTCAGCGGAAGCGCCGCGAAGTCCACCTTCCCGTGCGGGGTCAGCGGGAGGGCGGCGACCGGCACGATCAGCGAAGGCACCATGTGGGCGGGCAGCCGCTGCGCGACGAAGGCCCGCAACTCCCTTGAGGACAGGTCCCGATGACCGGCGGGCACGACCCAGGCGACCAGCTGCGCTTCCCCGGAGCCGGAGTCGGAGCCGGAGCCGGAGCCGGAGCCGGAGTCGGAGCGGACCGCGACCGCCGACTGCGCGATGTCACCGTGGGCATCGAGGGCGGACGCGACCTCGCCGGTCTCGACCCGGAAACCGCGGATCTTGATCTGCCCGTCGGCACGGCTCAGGTACTCAAGACGTCCTTCGACCCGGCGCGCGAGGTCACCGGTGCGGTACATCCGTGAGCCCGGCGCTCCGTAAGGATCCGGCAGGAAGCGCTCCGCCGTCGCGCCGGAGCGGTTGTCGTAGCCGCGGGCGACGCCCGGGCCCGACAGATACAGCTCTCCCGTCACCCCGGGGGCGACCGGCTCCAGCCGCCGGTCCAGGACCCGGGCCCGGGCGCCGGACACCGGATGCCCGAGGTGGGGCCGCACGCCGGGCAGGACACGGCCCATCACGCTGTCCACGGTGGTCTCCGTGGGTCCGTACAGGTTCCACACCGCCACGTCGGACAGGGCGGCCAGCTCCCGCCACAGCGGTGCGGGTACGGCCTCCCCGCCCAGTGCCAGCACGCGTGGCCGCGACCGGCCGGGAGCGAACAGGCCGCAGGAGCGCAGCTGTTCCACGAACGAGGGGGTGGTTTCCACGACATCGATCGCCCGGTCGTGGAGCAGGGCGGTGAGCGCTTCGGGGTCCCGGCGCGTCATATCGTCCACGAGGTGCAGTTCGTGGCCCGCGATCATCCAGAGCAGCGGGTCGAGGGAGGCGTCGAACGTCATCGCGGCCGTGTGCGCCACCCGCAGCGGCAGCCCGTTGTTGTCCGCCTCGGCGGGGCTCATCAGCCGGTCGCGGTGATGGGCGAGCAGCGCGGCCAGGGACCGGTGCTCGACCACGACGCCCTTGGGCAGCCCGGTGGATCCGGAGGTGTACAGCACATACGCGGCGTCATGGCCGCGGGGCGGCACCGGCATGGTCGCGGCAGCCGTGTTCTCCTGCTCGGCGGCCCCGTCGAGCAGGAGGACGTCGGTCGTGTCCGGGAGAGCCGCCCGGGTGGCGGAGGTGGCCAGTACCAGGCGCGGGGCGGCGGAGTCGAGGATCAGCGAGGTGCGGGCCGCGGGCTGCGCCGGGTCGAGCGGGACGTACACCGCTCCGGCTCGCAGGATGCCCAGCACCGCCACGACGGCGAGGGAGGTGCGGGGCAGCGCCACCGCCACCCGGTCACCGGCCCCGACCCCCCGGTCCCGGAGCGAGCAGGCCAGGCGGTCGGAGAGCAGGCGGAGTTCACCGAAGGTGAGGCGCTCGTCGCCGGCCACGACCGCGGTGCGGTCCGGCTGGACGGCCGCGCGGGTCGCCAGGACGTCCAGCACCGTCCCGTCGTAGGCGGCCGGCCTCGCGCCGAGCGGCGTCCGCGCGCTGCGCGGCAGCTCGTCCAGTGCCGCCGCGCGCTGCGACGGGGTGAGGAAGCCGACGTCCGTCATCGGACGGTCCGGCTCGGAGAGCAAGGCGCTCAGGAGGCGGGTGAAGTGCTCGGCGAACCGATCCGCCGTCGTACGGTCGAAGAGGTCCTCGTCGTACTCCAGCTCACCGGTGATCCCGTCCGGCCGGCCTTGGTCGTCGTGGTGCTCGGACAGGTCCCAGCTGAGGTCGAACTTGGAGCCCGACCGCCCCACGGACTTCTCGTGGCCGACGGTGAGACCGTCGAGATGCGGGCGGGGCAGGGGCGTGTTGTTGAGGCTCAGCATCACCTGGAACAGCGGATGGCGGGAGATCGAGCGCGTCGGCGCCAGCTCCTCGACCACCCGCTCGAAGGGCAGCTCCTGGTGGGCGTAGGCCGCCACGTCGGTACGGGCCACCCGCTCCACGAGCGTACGGAACGCCGGGGAGCCCGAGGTGTCCGCCCGCAGGACCAGCGTGTTGACGAAGAAGCCGACCAGTTCGGTGAGCGCATCGTCGGTACGGCCTGCCACCGGGGTGCCGACGGCGATGTCCTCGCCCGCGCCCAGGCGCGACATCAGAGCGGCCAGCGCCGCGTGCAGCACCATGAAGGAGCTCGCGCCGCGGTCCCCGGCCAGCCTGACCAGCGTCCGGTGGTCCTGCGCCCCGATCCGCACGGGGACGCTCCCGCCCCGCCCGGAGGAACGGGCCGGGCGCGGCCGGTCCGTGGGGAACGACGACTCCTCCGGCAGCCCGGCCAGGGAGTCCGCCCAGAAGGAGAGCTGGCGGCGCGCGAGACTGTCCGGTGCGTCGGGATCGCCGAGCAGGTCACGCTGCCACAGCGCGAAATCGGCGTACTGCACCGGCAGCTCGTCCCACCCGGGTGCCCGCCCCGAGCGGCGCGCGCCGTAGGCGGTGGACAGATCCCGTACGAGCGGCCCCATCGACCATCCGTCGGTGGCGATGTGGTGCAACGTCACGATCAGCACGTTCTCCTCGGCGCCCAGGGGGAACAACCGGGCGCGCAAGGGGATCTCGTGCTGCAGGTCGAAGCGGGCGCCGTCCGGCTCCAGCGGCTCACCGGCCGCCATGACCCGCAGTAGCGGACGCGGGAGCCGCGCGGGCGGCAGGATCTGCTGGCACGGGCCCTCCGGGGTCTCCGCCACGATCGTGCGCAGCGCCTCGTGCCGCTCCACGACATCGTGGAGGGCCAGCTCCAGAGCGTCGCGGTCCAGCGCGCCGCGCAGGCGCAGCGCGACCGGCAGATGGTACGAGGCACCCGCGTCGCCCAGCGTCTCCAGCAGCCACAGCCGCTGCTGCCCGAACGAGAGGGGGAGCCGTTGCGGGCGGGGGGCGAGGGCCGTCACCGACCGCCGGGCCGGGGCGACTTCATCCAGCGTCGCGACCAGGCCGGCCGGTGTGGGCGTGGAGAACAGGGTGCTGATCGGCACCTCGGCGCCGAACTCGCCGCGGATCCGGCCGATCAGCCGCATCGCCAGCAACGAGTGGCCGCCCAGCGCGAAGAAGTCGTCGTCCCTGCCGACCCGGGGCACCCCCAGGCACGCGGCGAAGACCGCGCACATCCGGGCCTCCAGGGCGGTGCGCGGAGCACCGCCGTCGGACGCGACCGGCAGAGCCGGCGGCAGAGCCGCCACATCGAGCTTCCCGTTGGGGGTGAGCGGCAGACGCTCCACCGTCGCCCAGGCCGTCGGCACCGACGGGCCGGGCAGCAGGGCCGCGACCGCGTCGCGCGTCTCCGCGTGAGCGGGCGCACCCGCTCCGGCCACCAGGAACGCGGCCAGCCGCTCGGGACCGTCCTGCGCGGTGGTCAGGGCGACAGCGGCGTCCTCGACACCGGGGAGAGAACGCAGCGCGGCCTCGATCTCCCCGGTCTCGACCCGCACACCGCGCACCTTGATCTGCCGGTCGCTGCGTCCGGCGAACTCCAGTGAACCGTCCTCGCCCCACCGGGCAAGGTCACCGGTGCGGTACATCCGGGCCCCCGGAAGGCCGAAGGGGTCCGGCATGAAGCGTTCCGCCGTGAGCCCCGGACGGCCCGCGTATCCACGGGCCACGCCCTCGCCCGACAGATACAGCTCGCCCACCGATCCTCTGGGCAGCGGGTGCAGGGACGGGTCGAGCACATAGGCCCCGGCCCCGGTGACGGGCCGCCCGATCACGGGCGACGCACCGGTGACCCGGGCGGTCACGGCGTTGACGGTGGTCTCGGTGGGTCCGTAGAAGTTGAACACCAGCAGGTCGGGATCGGCGGCCAGCTCCTCCCAGAGCCCGTCGTCGACAGCTTCCCCGCCCAGGGCGATGACACGCGGCCGGTGGCTCTCCGAGGTGAGCAGCCCCGTCGCCAGCATCTGCCGCAGGTAGGTGGGGGTCGTCTCGATCGCGTCGACGCGATGGTCGACGAGGTACCGGACCAGTGCCTGCGGGTCGCGGCGGACGTCGTCCGCGATGATGTGCAGCTCGTGTCCGGCGACCATCCAGAGCACCGGGTCCCAGGCCGCGTCGAAGGAGGTCGCGGCGGACAGCGCCACCCGCAGCCGTCGCCCCAGAGCTTCCTCGGCCAGGGTGTGGGCCTCCCGGCGGTGGTGCTCCAGGAGGTTGCTCAGAGAACGGTGCTCGACGACGACGCCCTTGGGGCGGCCGGTGGACCCGGAGGTGTAGATGACGTACGCGGCGTCCTGGGGTCCGGGTCCGGGCAGTTCCCCGACGGCGCCGGCCGGGGAGCCGACGGGTGCCGTCGAGGGGTCGACGCGCGGGACCGAACCCCGAGGATCGATCGTGCCCGCCGAGGACGCGGTCGCCACCAGGGCGACGGGCCGGGAGTCGTCGATCATGAAGGCGAGCCGCTCCGCCGGGTAGGAGGGGTCGAGCGGCAGATAGGCGGCCCCTGTCCGCATCACGGCGAGCATCGCCACCACCAGATCCGTGGAGCGTGGCAGTCCCACCGCGACGCGGGTGCCGGGCCGGGCGCCCCGCGAGGCGAGCAGCGCCGTCAGGCCGTCCACCTGGTGGCTGAGTTCTTCGAAGGTGAGGGTCGTGCCGTCGCAGACAACGGCGGTGTGCTGAGGGGTGGTCCGCGCCTGCCGGGCGAACTGCTCGGTCAAGGGCGGCGGTTCCGGGGCGTCACTCCTCGACGGCTGAGCGGCGCCGAGGCCGAGCACGCGCCGCTGTTCGTCCTCGGCGACGGGGCTCACCGCTCCGACGGTCCTCTCCGGGTCCTCCACGAACGCGTCGAGAACCCGGCACAGGCGCTCATGCGGCCCTACGAGGTCCTGCTGACCGTAGCGCGCGGCGTTGCCCAGCAGATCGACGTGCATACCACCGTCGCCGAAGGAGGCGTGCACGGCCACGGCCAGATCCTCCACCGGGCCGATCGACAGGTTGTGCAGGGTCGCCGGATGAGGGCCGAATCGCAGGGCGTCGTCGAAGGCGAGGATGTTGACGGAGGGCCCGGTCAGGGCCGTCGTCGTCCCGGTCAACCCCAGTTGGTGGCGGAGTGCTTCGGCCGGCCGGCGCTGGTGACGGAGTACGGAACGGGCTTCGGCGGAGGCCCGGCGCGCCAGATCGGTCACCCGGTCGGCGGGGGAGACGGCGAGTCGCATCGGCAGGATCGAGCTGAGCATGGCGGGCGTCGACCGTGCCGCGGGAGTACGCCGACCGGTGACCGGCAGGCCGAGCACGACCTCGCCGAGCCCCTTCTCCCGGTGCAGGCACAGCGCCAGCGCCCCCATGACGAACGTCGGCCAGCCGGTTCCGGCCCGCTTGGCGGCCGCCTTCAGCCGTTCCGTCTCCGCCCGGCTGTACACCCGCCGCACCGAAGCCGTCCCGTACTTCCCCCTCGTGCCTGACGGTGCGGGGGTCTCGGGAGGGAGGGCGCCGACGAGGTGTCCTGCCCAGAACTCCTCGTCCCGGGAGCCCTGTTCGGAGGCGAGATAGGCGTCCTCCTCCTCGATGAGCGTGGCGAGAGACCCCGCGGGACGCAGCTCGGGAAGGACATCCGGGGCGAGAACGAGAGCGGTGTAGACCTCGGCGATACGGGAGAGAGCCAGCACCGCCGCGTAGCCGTCGAGCGCCAGGTGGTGCACCTGCTGGTGGAAGAGGTGGCGCGACGGAGAGAGCCGGTAGAGGGTGACACGGACCAGCGGCCCCGCCGATACGTCCGCGGGCTCGGCCAGACACACCCGCATCCTCCGCAGAGCCTCCGCATGCGGGTCCACCTCGGCGGAGAGGTCCACCCAAGGCATGGATATGGACGTGCTCTCCCGCACGTGCTGGAAGGGAACCCCGTCCCGCTCACCGAAGGTGGTGCGCAGAGCCTCCATCTCGGCCGCGGTGTGGCCGACAGCGCGGCGCAGCAGGTCCGGTTCCACAGGGCCCCGGATATCGGCGTACTCCGCGATGTTGTAGGCCGGATCCGCCGGGTCGAGCCGCTGCGCGAACCAGACCCCCTGCTGAGCGGCGGTCAGGCGCAGGGTGTTCGTCGGGGTTCCGGTGTGCGGTACGTCGGTCACGCGAATTCACCTCGGTGGGGGAGACCTGCGACGGCATGGGCCGGGGCGCGCATGTGCGGCAGGGCGGAGCGGGACGGGTCGGGGCCGATCACGGCGACTGCCGGCTCTGGTCGAGCGCGTACGCATCGCGATCGCGAAGCATCCGCTTCTGTGGGCCGGTGCACGTTGACAGCCTCCGTTGCGCTGACGTCGCCCCAACGGGGCCTTCACACCAGTCGTTCGGAGTCACACCAGCCTCGGATTGCTCATGTGGCGCACGACACGTCAGCGGGCCGATCTTTTGCAGTTCGCTGGCGCGTATAAGCCAATCGTCAGGCGGCTTTACGCCAGACACCCATCCGTGGAGGGCTCCGCACCGAAGAGGTCATGTCCGGACGCTTGTTCGGGCACCGCGTTTCCCACGTCCCGGAATTCGAAAGGGAGAACATGATGAAGATCCCTGTTCCCGCTCTGCGGTGGCAGCTCGTCGGAGCCCTGGTCGGCACTGTGCTGCTGGCATCCGCTCCGGCTGCCTCGGCCTCCTCCGAGGCAGCACCCCGCCAGGCGCCTACCGCGCGCGAGGGCGGAACCTCTTCCGGCCCGCTCGCCTTCTACCGGGGAATACAGGGTGGGAATCTCTGTCTGCTGGCCCGGTGCACCGTCGGCGAATCCGGACCCGGTGGCCACACGGGCCCCAGTAACACCCAGGGATTCAACCTCTGCCTCCTGGCCCTGTGCACCGTGCGGCCCTGAACGCGGCTGGACCTGGAACCACGACGCTCCCCCGCGCATCGGCGCGGGGGAGCGTCGTGGTTCCAGGTCAGCAGTGACCCGTGGCTTCTGTTGTCAGGAGGGTCCGCCGGCTGTCAGCCCTTGTCGGTGCGGGAAGAGCCCCGAGTCGGTGGAGGCGACTCGGGGCTCAACGCAGGGCGCGGGAGTGGTCAGGCCTTGGGCATCAGAACGGTGTCGACGATGTAGACGGTGGCGTTGGCGGTGGGGACGTTGCCGCAGACGACCTTGGACGTGTCGTTGACGGTGTAGTTCTCGCCGGAGCCCTTGGTGGCGAGGGTGGACTTCTGGAGGGTGTCGTAGGTTCCGCTTTCCAGCTGCTTGGGGGAAAGCTTCTCGCCGACGACGTGGTACGTGAGGATGCTGGTGAGCATTTCCTTGTCGGCCAGGACCTTGTCGAGGTCGGCCTTGGGGATCTTGGCGAACGCGTCGTTGGTCGGCGCGAACACGGTGATGTTCTGGGCGTTGTTGAGCGTGTCGACGAGACCGGCCTTCTTGACCGCGGTGACCAGGGTGGACAGGGCCTCGTTGTTGGAGGCGGCGGTGGCGACCGGGTCCTGGGCCATGCCGTCGAAGGAGCCCGCGCCGTCCTTGGGGACGGAGGCGCAGGCCGGGCCGAACGGGCCGTCCATGGGGGTGGTGTCGTCGGCGGCCGGGCTCGACTTCTCGTCGGCGGGGGCGGAGCTGCTCGCCTTGTCGGCGGCCGTGTCGGAGGAACTGTCGTCCCCGCCGCAGGCGGTGAGCGTGAGGGGCAGGACGGCGGCGGCGGTGACGGCGATGGCGGCGCGGCGGAAACGGAAGGCGTTCACGGAAAATCTCCTGTGTGATCGGTCGGTTGCGCTGAGTGTCGGTCAGGGGTGTGGGTGTGGCGTCGCTCGGGCGTGGCGAGTGCTGACGTCAGGTCAGGCGTCGGGCGTCAGGTCAGGCGTCGGGACAGAGAGACGATGGTCAACGCGGTGAAACGTGCAGTGCGCCGAGACTGGTGCTCGCGCCGTGCCGGTGCCGCCTTGATCGTCATGTCTGCTATTCGGGGCTGCCGCGACATCGGATTGGTCCGAGGGCGAGGAATTTTGAGAGGAAGTCTGAGCCCGGGCCAGCCCTTACGGCCGTCCGGGTGCCATGTGCGGGTCGACCAATCCGGCGTGCGGGCGGTGGCGAATGCCCCATGTGAGCGGCTGTTCGGAGGAAGCACCGCACACGCCGAGGCTTCCATCGGGGATGGATGCCTCACCCGTTCCCCACGGTGGAAGGCCCGTGGGGGACAGCCGTCGCGGGGTGTCACTCTCCTGGGCACCCCGCGACGGGCCTCCTCGCGAGCAGACGGTCGAGGCGGCGAAAGGGGATCAACCGGAGAGCGGGAGCGATGGGGGGAGCCGGCCTCGCCCCGGCCGATCGGCTCGACACCGGCGCCTCGGCGAGCCGAGCCCCTGGGGACACGGATGGAGCGCGCGGCATGAGGGCACGACGATTCAGCGCGCTTCCGCCCAGGTGCGCCGAGGAGGAGGGAGGTCCCCGAGCCGGTGGGTCACCCCGCCGAAGAGGAAGGAGAGCTTTCGGCGGCGGACACGGTCCTCGTCGAAGCGGTCCGGGGCGACCGGTCGCAGAGCGCGAGAGCGCGTCGTGGAAGGGCGAGAGCGACCGATACCAGTGATCGTGGGGAGGCCCCGGTCTCGGGGCTCGCGTTCATCCCTTCGGCACACCCGCGTTGTCGAGGGTGGCGTAGACGACGAGGTTGTCCCGGTACTCGCGGCGGCTGCGGTCGTAGGTGCCCGAGCAGGTGATCAGGTGCAGGGCGGGCGGTCCGCTGGTCGCATAGACCTGGCTGTCGGGGAAGGCGTCCTTCCCGTACTGGCGCAGCGCCCGGACGGTGAAGGTGATGGTGGACCGGTCGTCCTGGACCATGGTGACTTCGTCGCCCGGGTCGAGCGTGGAGAGTCCGTGAAAGGCTCCTGGGCCGGTGGCGGAGTCGACGTGGCCGACGACGACCGTCGCGCCGGGGCCACCGGGGCGGGGGCCGTCGCTCCACCACCCTATGTTTCCCGGTTCGTCGGGAACGCCGAGACGGCCGTCCTGCTGGACGCGCAGGCCGATCAGGGGCTGGTCGAGCGAGATGGCGGGGATGCGGATACGGGTCGGCGCTGCGGGCGTCCGGCTGTCGGAAGACGCCGCTCGGCCGGACCCCGGGTGAACCGGCAGGCTGCCTCGGTCCATGCGCGCCGGCGCCTCCCCGGGGCCCGTTCCCAGAGCTGAGACACCGAGGCAGGCCAGAGCTGCCCCGACGGCGACGGCGGCGAACCCTGCGGCTTGTCGCCGACCGGGTATTCGCCGTGGTCGACGACCGACAGCCATGCCGTGGTCCGGTCGTCCGACCCGCCATCGGCGGGTCGGACGACCGGGGAGGAACGGGCTGGTCATGCCTGGCCGGCGCCGCGTCGTCGGCGCAGTGCCAGAACTCCGGCCACGGCCAGGAGGGCCCCGCCGCCCAGGGCGGCGGCGGGCGCGACGGGGAAGCCGTCGCCCGAGGCGAGGCCGCCGAGGCCGGCGCCGACGCCGCCGTCGGGGTGGAGCGAGTCGGCCTGGTTGACGGCCGCGGTGTTGGGCAGCGCCACGTACGGGAAGGTGTCGCCCGGCTCCCGGTAGGGCGTGTCGACGGCGTCGCCGGCTGCCAGGGCGGGCACGATCTTCCCGGTCTGCGCGGCGCCTTCGAGAGCCTGGAGCTCGATGTCGACGACATCGTCGTTGAGCCGGCGGCCGTTGGGGAAGCCGGCCAGGTCCTCGCCCAGGACGCCGAGGCGGTTGGGCTTGGCGGCGGGCGGGACGGACATGTTCAGGCGCAGCATTTCCGCGGGAACGACCGCGGACTTGTCGACGTCCTGGTTGAGGCGCTGCGAGTTGAGGTCCGCCTTGATGGGGCCGCACTCCTTGCAGATCCCGGTGAGGAAGATCTCGACGAGGTCGTTGCGCGGCGTGGCGGGGGCGGGGACCTTGTAGATGTTCTGGATGAGCTTGGGGACGATGGGGTCCTTGACCTTGTCGACGACCGGGGTGACCGTGGCGTCCTTCTCCGGGCTGAGCGCGTTGAAGGCGTCCTTGAACTTCAGCGGCACGACGACCTCGTTGATGAGCGGGTGGCCGAGGCGGGAGACCTGCCGCCAGTCGTCGGCGTTTCCGTCCTTGGCGGGTGCCCCCTGAGCGTCCTTCGCCTTCGCGTCCTCGCTGCCCTTGCCGGCCGTGCCCGTGACGTTCGCCCCTCGGCGGTCGGTGGTGGACCACACGCCGATGACGGGGTTGCGCTTGGCGTCGCCCTTGAGCGCCAGCGTCGACTTGGGCACCTGGACGGCGAGGGTGTTGATGTTGTAGCCGGCCAGCGTGTTGTGGCCGGTCTCCGAGAGGTCGCCCCCGTACAGGAGGTCGAAGATCCGCAGGTCCAGGAAGAACGGGTCGGACGCCTGGCCGGCGAAGGTCGTCCCACCGCCCGGCAGCGGAACCACGGCCTCCTTGCGGAGGGAGGCGTAGTCGGGCATCGACGCCTTGCCGACGTTCGAGGGTGCGACCGGGGAGTCCTTCAGGAGCGTCTTGGTGTTCCCGCTGCTGTCGGTGACCTTCAGGCTGTAGGTCTGCCGGAAGTTGAGGGTCTCGTCGTTCACCGACTTCACGACGCCGGTGTTGTAGAGGAACTGGTCGGCGGAGTCGCGGACGTGGTCGGTGAACTCCCACGTGTACGTCGTGTCCGGCTTGCCGTTGCCGTCGGCGTCGATCTTGATGTTGTAGCGGGCGTCCTCGGCGAACGGGTAGAAGTTCGGTCCGCCGTTGGGCTCCTGGAACGGGAGCCAGTTCGCCACCAGGGTGACGGTGTCGGGCTTGTCCGGGCTGGTGAAGGCATAGACGTCGGTGTTGTCGGCCCTCGGGTCTCCGGCGGTCAGCGGCGCCTCACGGTGGCTGGAGGCCGAGCTGGAGGCGGGAGCGAGGCCGGTGACCGCCGCGGCGGTCAGCAGGGCCAGCGCGCCGGTGGCGGCGAGGGTGCGCTCGGCCCGGCGGGAAGCGGGGCGTCGTCGGAGCATGCGGGGAGAGTGCATGGGGGTCCGTTTCCGGTGAGAGCCGCTTGCCCTCCGGAGAGTCCAGGCGGGGCGGCTGGGAGCTGAAGCTTCCAAGCGCCACATAGGCCCGCGGGAACTCGCCCTGATCGACGAGGAGCACACGGTAGAAGTCGCATAATGTGACGCTGGGCTGCCTTCAGGTCACCATGCGTGTGTTGCGCCCGCAACGACGGCTGAGCCGAACGGGGGCGCGCCCCGGCCAGGGCGCGGCCCGGCCGGATGGAGTCGCGGCGTGGCGGAAGCCAGGCGTGCCGCACCTCTCCCGCGCTCGCGAGGAGCGGAGAGCGCACGGCGTGCGCGAGGTCGGGCCGGGCGGAGATATGTGCGGCGACGGCGCGATCGGTGTCTTCGGGAAACGCGAGATGGCGAACGGCGTGCGCCTACGACGTGGCCGATCTCCAGGTCCGGTGGGGAAGGAGGGTCCGCCCTGGGGGAGCGGGCGACCTTGTCCGGTTCGGGGAGTCGTGTTCGCCCGTGGGCGCGAGCCCCTTCGCGGCACGGTCCGGACTCGCTTCCCTGCCCGGAGCCTTGATCAGCCGGCGGTGGACGAAGCCCTCGATGGGGTCGTGCCGCAGCAGCACCACTTCGACGGTGACAGGTGGTGAGTCAGGTGCTTCGTGTGGGGCGAGCGGCATCGTGCACGGCTCCAACGTCGGCGGGCGGGCCCGGAGGGGGAGGAACCCCTCTGTCGACCTTATTGCAAAGGTTATGCAAGTGCACAAATCGGGTCTCGGTCTGTGGCGTCTCCCCGCAGGGGGGTTCGAGGCCCTAGCCGTTCCCTGTCGCTGCCCGCAGGGTCAGGCCGAGGCCGACGGCGACGACGAGGAGCGAGGTGACGACGGGCCCGGTCCGCGCCAGCTTCCGGAGCAGGGGGCTGTGTCGGAGGGTCCGGGCCCGGTCATGGTTCTCGATGCGTTCGCGCAGGCGTACGAGGAGGAGTCCGGCGAGAGTGAGGGTGGCGGCCATGCCGAGTCCGTAGCCGATGACGAGGAGCACGCCGAAGGCCGTACGCCCCAGGGCGACGGCGCCGAGGAGCACGACGAGGGCGGAGGGGCTGGGGACGAGGCCGCCGGCGATCCCCATGCCGACGAGGCCGGAGCGGCTTGTACGCCGAGCGTTTCGGGGGGCCGTTGACGTGTCCGCCGGGTGGTGTTCGTGGTCCGGCGGGGCGAGTGTCGCGACCGCGGGGGTCGCCTGGAGTTCCCCGGCCGGCGCGCTGTCGCGAGTGGAGGCCGTGGTGACGGGCCCGTGGTGGTGAGGGCTGTCGGCCCCGTGGTCGTGATCATGATGGTGGCCGTGGTGGTGGTCGACGTGGCTGTGGCCCGGGCCGTGGTGATGGTGGTTGTGTTGCGGCCTGCCCCGGACGGCTCCCGTGAGGAGCCAGAGGCCGATGCCGGTGACGAGGAGCCCGCTGGCGGCTCCGAGCCACATCAGGACGGTCTCTCCGGCCAGGTGGGTGGAGACGGGCAGGGCGAGTCCGAGGACGAGGACGCCGGCGGTGTGCGTCAGGGTGACGGTGGCCCCTACGGTGACGGCGTCCCGCCTGGTGCCGCGGCGGCCCGCGAGGTAGGCGGCCATGATGGTCTTGCCGTGGCCGGGCATTGCCGCGTGGGACGCCCCGAGGACGAGCGCCAGGAACAACGCCAGCAGCCCCACGGGCAGGGTGATCTCTCGGGCGCCGACGAGCGAGTCGAAGGCCCCGGTGACCTTGGCGAGCACCCCGCTGATCACACCCGCGCCGGGGAGGTCCGCCACCACGGCCGGCACGGTGCCCCCGCCATGTCCGGGTTCGCCGCGCAGCGATGCTGTGCGCTGGTCGAGCGGGGAGGCGAGGGGGTCCTGGGGGTACTGGCGCAGCTCGCGGGTGGTGGAGGCCGCTGGTACGTCGGTCCGGGTGAGCCTGACCTCCTGGCCGGTGGCGGTCATCTCGTGCCAGCCGATGCGCGTGGTGTCGTAGTGCGTTTCGGCTCGGACGTCGGCGGGCTCGCTGAGATCGGCTCGGGCGGTCAGGCCGCAGGTGAGCCGGCTGGTCTTCAGTCCCGCTTCCCCGTTCTCGTACACCAGGGTCGCCGAGGACCGCATCCAGTCCGCTCGCTCACCGCCCACGGTCAGATGGAGCTGTTCGCTCAGGCCGGAACAGACCTTGTCGGCGTAGACGCTCGACTCGCTGTCGCTGACGGTGCCGTCGTGGTCGGAATCGATGGCGGGGCGTTCCTGGAGCGCCGCGATCTCCGCGCGGTCGACCACGACCTGGGCGTCGATCCGGTCGGGGCGAAGGACGAGGCCCGTGTGGTAGTTGACACTGAAGTTGCCCAGAGGATGGGCCGTAGCGGTGGGCGCTGACGCCACACTCGCCACGGCGGCGAGGGCGGTGGCGGCCAGGGTGGTGAGGGCTCGGCGCAGGGTGTGGTTCATGGTGTGGTGTCGATTCGCTGGAGCAGGTCGCGGGCGGCGTCGGCGTGCAGGGGGTGGAAGCCCGGCTCGCGCAGCGCTTGGGTCAGATCGCGGCGGGCTGCTTCGGTGTCGCCCAGCGCGTGGTGGATGGCGGCGCGGTGGTAGCGGAAGAGCGCGCTGCGCGTCCCCTCGGCCAGGGCCTTGTCGGCCTGGACGAGGGCTTCGGCGTCCCGGCCGGCCCGGTGCAGGGCCCAGGCGTACGCGTCGTGAACGGCGACGAAGGGGCGGGTGCGCAGGGTCTGTCCGGCCATGGTGACGGCGCGTCGCGGATCGCCGTGATCGGCTTCGAAGAGGATGGCGTCCGTGTCGGCCGGGTCGCCCGCGGCTGCCCGGATGCGGTCCTGGGCGCGCAGGAGGGTGTACTGCGCTTCGGCCTGTTCCCGGTGGCCCAGGGACTGTTCGAGTTCGCCCAGGCCCAGCAGGTAGTGCGGCAGGGGCGCGATCGCGATGGCCGCCCGAAAGTCGGCGACGGCCTTGGTGGTGTTGCCCAGGGCCATGTGGGCGCGGGCCCGGGTCTCCAGAAGAGCCGAATCCCCCGGGGCGGCCCCGAGCCCGGTCTGCGTCCGGGCCAGGGCGGCTCGTGGGTCGGCATCCTGGAGGTCCAGGGTTGCCAGGACGTTGTGGGCGAACGAGGTGTCGGCCAGGGTGGCCGCTGCCGCCAGCGACCGGCGCATGAGGGCGCGGGCCCGGTCGGTTTCCCCCTTCAGCTCGAAGGCGTAGGAGGCGCGGGCGAGGGATGCGGCGTCGGGGCGCAGGTCCGTCATCTTCTGGACGGCCTTGTCGGCTTCCTCGTAGCGGCCCAGCTGGGTGTACGCGTCGGCCAGGACGCCGAAGGCGGAGGAGCTGTAGGGGCCGCTGGTCGTGGCCTTGCGTGCCCAGCGCAACGCGGTGGGGAAGTCGTGGCGTGCCGCGGCCAGGGCGCCCATGCCGATCTCGGCGTCCGTGTTGCCCCCGGCCTGCACGGTGAACGAGGTGCGCAGCGCCTTCTCGGCCCGGTCGTAGGTGGCGGGGTCGGCGGTGGTGCGGGCCTGCTGGACGTAGGCCATTCCCAGGGCGGCCCAGCCCCCCGGATCCTTGGGCAGACGGGTCACCCGGGCCTGGAGCGCCTCGATCGACCCACGTGATGGTGAACCCGCTGATTGGCCCTCACGCGACGGGCGGGAAACGGTGGTCTGATCGGGCGCCAGCATGACCGCTCCGGCAGCGAACATCGCCGCGCCCAGGGTCAGGGTGACCACGATGTTCCGCAGCCGCCTGCTGCCGCGTGAGGGGCGTGGCGGCAGGTGCGGGGGTGCGGTGTGGTCCGGGTGCACGGAATTCCCTCCCGAATGTTCGATGCTGCTGGAGCCGCGGTGCCCGGGCCGGGGCGGCTCTCTTCGGCCCGGCCCGGGCACCGCGTCAGATGTCCTTTGCCTGCCGGTTCAGCTGTTCTTGCCGCGACGCCGGAGGCGGAAGCCGCCGACGCCGAGAAGGAGCGCGCCGACTCCGGCGAGCGCGGCGGCCTGGGTGGTCTTGGTCACCGGGCTCGCCGCGGTGTTCTCCGTCGAGGCCTGCTCGGCGCTACGGCCGGCCGCGCCGGGGCCGCGGTTCACGTTCTTGGTGTGCGGCAGCGCGACGTACGGGAACGAGGTACCGAACGGGACCTCGTTCGTGTCGACCTTGTCGCCGTCCGCGAGTTCGGGGACGAGAACACCGGTCTGGGCGGCTCCCTCGACGGCCTGGAGCGAGATGTCGACGATGTCGTCGGCGAGGCGTCGCCCGTTCGGGAAGCCGGCCAGGTCGCCCGCCAGAACTCCGAGGCGCTGGGGCCTGGCGGTGGGCGGTACCGCCATGTTGAGGCGCAGTTCCTCCGCCGGGACGATCTTCCTGAGCGTCGCGTCCTTGTTGAGGCGGTGTGCGTTCAGATCGGCCTTGATCGGACCGCAGACCTTGCAGATGCCCGTCAGATAGATCTCGGCGAGGTCGTTACGGGGCGTCGCGGGGGCGGGGATGCCGTAGACCTGCTGGATCAGCTTGGGCAGGATCGGGTCGTACACCTTGTCGACGACGGGCTGGACGGTGCGGTCCTGGCTCGGGTTGAGGGTGTTGAAGGCGTCCTTGAACTTCAGCGGGACGACGACCTCGTTGACCAGCGGGTTCCCGAGGCGGGAGACCTGCTTCCACTGCTTCGCGCCGCCCTTGCCCTTCTGGTCGCGGGAGTCGGCGACGGTGACGCCCGCGCGATCGGTGGTCGACCACACGCCGACGACCGGGTTGCGGGAGGCGTTGCCCTTGAGGGCGAGCTGCTTCTTGGGGACCTGGATGGCGATGGTGTTGACGTTGTAGCTGGCCAGGGTGTCCTGCCCCCGCTCGCTCAGGTCGCCGCCGTAGAGGAGGTCGAAGACGCGCAGGTCGGCGAAGAACGGGTCCTCGGCCTGGCCCGTGTACGTCTTGCCGCCGCCCGGCAGACCGAAGGTCGCCTGCTTCCGCAGGGCCGCGTAGTCGGGCATCGACGCCTGGCCCGTGCGGGACGGGGCCGCCGGCACGCCCGACAGGAGAGTCCGGCTCTTGCCTCCGGTCGTGACGACCAGGTCGTAGACCTGGCGGAAGTTGAGGTCCGGATCGTTCAGCGAGGTGACCTGGCCGGTGTTGTAGAGGAACTGGTTCGCGTCATCGCGGTAGCTGCTGCGGAAGCGCCAGCTGTAGGTGACATCGGCGACGCCGTCACCGCTGTTGTCGATCTTGATGTTGTAGCGCAGGTCGTCGCCGAACGCGTAGAAGCTCGGGCCGCCGTTGGGCTCCTCCATCGGGATCCAGTTGGCCACCATCGTGACGGTGTCGGCCTTGTCGGGGCTGGTGAACGCGTACACGTCGGTGTTGTCCGCCCGCGGGTCCCCGGCGATGAGTGGCGCCTCACGGTGGCTGGAGGCCGCGCTCAGACCCGGGGCGAGGGTCATCGCTCCGAGTCCCGCGGCCAGAGTGGTGGCACCGAGCACGAGCAGGGACTGGTCCAGGACGCGTCGCGAACGAGGCCTGGTCTGGGGAACCTTCACGGCATTCCTTCTGTCTGCTGACCCGCTGCCCGGCATGCGTCGGGGCATGCGGAAGCGAGGGGTGGGCTGATGGGGGGCGACGTTCGGCGCCGCAGCGGGAGATCGCGCACCGAGCGGTCTGGCAGGCAAGGGTCGATCGACGGGGCGGCTCGAAACGCGGGCCCGCCTGCACCCAAAAACTGCGCAGCCGTAGACAAGCACGCCGAAACCACGTCCCGTGCACACCCCGACCGGTTCCGCAGGGCGGCCGAGCGGTCCGCGAAGGATGAACAGGCCGGTGGGAGCGGCAATTCAGCCAAGCGAACACCCCAGGAAAATCGACGGCGACACAGTCCCCGGCCACTGGGCCGAAAGGGGCACGCCCGCCTTGTTGCAAGGCTCTCGCAATAAGGCGGGCAGGGGAATTCACTCTCCCGGCGCACCGAGCCCATCGGGAAAACACCCGCCACAGAGACCTCCGGTCACGGTGGCGGGCACCTCCATCGGCTCGACCTGGACGACGAGGGCTCGCCGGGAACGTATCCACGACCGGGAGCGCCGCGCCGCATCCGCTGGTTGTCGCTTTCAGCGCCGACGATCCGAACAGCGTTGATGCGCCGGCTGCATGAGCTCGCCGACGTTCACCGAAGTTCGGCGGACGATCGCCGAAACGCTCTCGGAAGCCGCCCGCCGCCGGCCGCCCGCCCACGCAAGACGAGAGGCCTGCGGCGGCCTCGACGAGTGGGGCCTCCACGGCGGCTGACCGCTCGCCGGCCCCTCCGGATCCGAGTCAGCAGACCGCGTCCTGCCACGAGGACCGAGACCGGCCGCGTAGGTCTCACGTGCCCGGACGCTGCGCTCGTGTCAGGAAGCTCTTGCTGGGCACCCGGGCACCTGGGCACCTGGGCACCTGGGCACCTGGGCACCCGAAACCTTGTGGAGACCACTGCACGTACGCTGCAGGCGTGCCTGATGCCACTGCTACACCTCAGCCCGCCGATCCGCTGACGACGGATGCGGTCACCCGGATCGTCCTTCGCCCGATCGCCAGCCCCCTTCCGCTGGGGTTCTTCGCGCTCGGCATGGGAAGCGCGGTCCTCTCGACCCTCCAGCTGGGAT
Source organism: Streptomyces sp. McG3 (assembly GCF_018619185.1). Taxonomy (GTDB): domain Bacteria; phylum Actinomycetota; class Actinomycetes; order Streptomycetales; family Streptomycetaceae; genus Streptomyces. Next base: position 22,177 of record NZ_JAAXYC010000012.1, read on the forward strand.
GGGTTCCACTCGCCCAGAGCGGTGTGCTGCTGCTCCTGCTCCTCATCTTCGTCGTGCCCCTGCAGTTCGTCGCCGGGCTGTTCGCCTTCGTCGCCCGGGACGCCGGAGCGGGAACGGCGCTGCTTCTCCTCAGCGCCGCCTGGGCCGGGACGAGCGTGACCTCCCTCAACTCTCCGCCCGGAGAGCCGCTCGTGGCCCAGGCGGTGTTCCTCCTGGCGCTCGTTCCCTTCGTCCTCGCGCTCGCCGGTGCGTCGGCGCAGTCCAAACCGCTCTTCGCTGTGCTGCTCTGCCTCACGGCGGTGCGCTTCGGCCTGACCGGGCTCTACGAGGCGGGCCTCGGCAGCACACTGCAGGTCGCGGCAGGGTGGACGGGCATCGGGATCGGCGCCTACGCGCTGTACAGCGGACTGGCCCTCCTGGTCGAGGACGGCAAGCAGCGCACCGTGCTCCCTCTCTTCCGTCGCGGCGCCGCCCGCACCTCCATCGAGGGCGGCCTGCGCGAACAGCTCACCGCCGCACAGCAGGAGGCCGGGGTCCGCCACCAGCTGTGACGCCGGAGCCCGGCGGCGCGTGCGCCCCGGCGAACCGCCCGGCCGCCACCGCCCGGGTGCTTGGTCGGGGCGGACCGATGATCGGCGGGGCCTCGGCACTGAACACCGCGGCGCTGAGTGCGCCGCGGCTACGGGTACGGGCGCCTCGCGGGCGCCGAACGGCTCGGGCCGGGCACGGACACAGAGAGTTCTCCGTGTCCGTGCCCGGCCGTCGAGCGCGGCGTCAGGTCGCTCCCGCGGTTACGGGACGAGCCTCAGCAGCTTGTTCGGGGAGCCCGTTCCGACGCCGGTGAGGACGTTGGAGGTCGCGCCGTTCACGAGGGCCGTGCCCACGGCGGCCGGAGAGGAGCCCGGGTGGTTCGTCAGGTAGACAGCGGCTGCGCCGGCGACGTGCGGGGCGGCGAAGGACGTCCCGTTGCCGGTGTAGGTGGCGGTGTCCGAGGTCGCCCAGCCGGCCGTGATGTCGGACCCCGGTGCGAAGAGGTCCACGAGGGGGCCGTGGTTGGAGTAGGTGGCCCGGGCGTCGGTCCTGGTCGTGGCACCGACGGTCAGTGCGGTCTCCACCCGGGCGGGTGAGAAGCCGGAGGCGGGCGCGTTCGCATTGCCGGCCGCGATCGAGTACGTCACTCCGGACGCGATCGACCGGCGCACCGCGTTGTCCAGGGTGGTGCTGGGGCCGCCGCCGAGCGAGACGTTGGCGACGGAGGAGGCGACATGGTTGGCGGTGATCCAGTCGACGCCCGCGATGACCCCGGCGGTGGTGCCGGAACCGCTGTTGTTGAGGACCCGCACGGCGACGATCTTGGCCTTCTTGGCCACGCCGTAGACGGTTCCGGCGGCGGTCGTGGCGACGTGGGTGCCGTGACCGTTGCCGTCCTGGGCGACGTTGTCGTTGTCGACGAAGTCGTAGCCGTTCGACGCCCGGCCGACGATGTCCTGGTGCGTGATGCGCACGCCGGTGTCCAGGACGTAGACGGTGGTGTTGACACCGGCGGAGTCCGGGTAGGTGAACGTGCCGTTCAGCGGCAGGTTCGGCTGGTCGATCCGGTCGAGGCCCCAGGGCGCGTTGGTCTGGGTGGCGGTCGAGTGGACCTTCTGGTTCTGCTCGACCGAGGCGACCGCCGGGTCGGCGGCGAGCCGCTTGGCTCCGGTGCTGCTGAGCTGGGCGGCGTAACCGTTCAACGCCGACGTGTAGGTGCGCTCGATCCGGCCGCCGTAGCCGGCTATCAGCTTCTTGCCCTGCGCCGCGGACACATGGAAGCCGGCCGTCTCCTTCAGGGTGACGATGTAGCTGCCGGGAATCGCCCCGGCCGCACCGGCGTGCAGGATTCTGCCCTCGGGCGCGGGAGCCGCCTGCGCCGGTAAGGCCGCACCCGCGCCGACGGCGAGTGCCAGTGTGGTGGCCGCGGCCATCGCTCCTGCGATCCGTCGCTTGGTAATGCGCGTTGCTGTCATGAAGAGGTCTCCTGGAACAGTGACGCGTCGGAGGTTCACGCGTCGGGGGATGTGGCGCCCGGGGTCCCGTGCGCCGCATCCGACGATGCCGCCGCGTGTTCCGGACGAGCAAGCGCGGACCAGGCAATGTCATGCACGTGCCACAGTATTGACCCTCCGTCAACTCCCGATACACGCAACGCAACAAGGCTGTCGTGTGGTGTCCACAGCGGCCCGATCCGACCGCCGAGTGGCAGTGGGTCCAGGTGCTGGGCCGGCGCTGCCCGAAGAAGCGCACCTGCGGCCGGTGGGGCGGGGCTGAGCCCGAACAGGTTCTCCTTGTCGGAGTATCCGCGTGCCGCATATGCCTTTGGCCGTTTCAGTGATCAGAGTGGCCCCACTGCACGTACCGATGACATGAAGGAGAACGGTCATGATGCGTCGTATCGCGATCACCCTGGCGGCTGTCGCCGCGGCCGGGTTCGTTGCCGCCGGCCCGGCTTCCGCGCAGGGGACGAACGGCTGGGACGGCCCTGCCGGCGGCGGCCACGCGGAGATCGAGGGTGGCTGGGCCAGCGGTGAGTACCGCAACCTCGGCGGCCCGTACGGGATCACCTACGTCAAGGGCCAGAAGGCCTACTTCGACGCGGAGCGCGGCTACTTCGTCCGCTGACCCCGGCGGCCGGGAGCACCTGGCCGCAGCTGTTCCAGAACGGGTGAGGGCCCGCGCCAGCACGACGGCGCGGGCCCTCACCCGTGCGATCCCGTGCGATCCCGTGCCGGAAGGGCGGCAGGGGGCTCCGCACGGCACCGAGGTACGCCATGTACGTGAAGTGCCGGTCCGACAGATCCGGTTGGCGGGCTTCAAGGGGGAGAACCGGGTCGAAGATCTACCGTCGGTGGTGTGAGCACGATGAGGATCTGCCAGCTCGCCGAGCGCCCCGGCATGCCGACGACCACCCTGCGCTTCCACGACGGCGCCGGGCCGCTACCAGCTGACCGGACCCCGGCCGGCTACCGGGTGTACGGCGAGGATGCGGGCGAGCGGCCGGCGATCATCGGCGCGGCCAAGCACCTCGGGCTGCCGCTGGAGGAAATCGGCGAGCCGCTCGGGGTGTGGGACGCGGGCGCCTGCCGGGACGTGCACGCGGACCCGCGTCGACGGCTCGCCGCCCGCCTGGCCGAGGCCGACGCGCGTGCCGCCGAGCGAGCAGCGTTCACCGCCTCCCTGCACACGGCCCTGGACCACCTGGACGCGTTGCCCGATCGCGAGCAGACGCCTGCTCAGTGACCGGCGGAGGTGGGCGAGATCTGCCGCATGAGGCTCATCAGGTCCGGTGCGACCCACTCCTCGGCGATCCGGCCGTCCTCAAAGCGGTAGACCTCGACGCTCCGGTAGCTGACCTGGCGGCCTGTTGCCTCGAACTGCTGGAACGCACCCTGGTGCGTGGCCCGGAAGTGGACCAGCACGGTCACTTTGTCGTCGACGCCGAACATGTCCTGAACGTTGATCTTCAGGTCGGGAAAGGCGTCCTTCATGATCTTCGTGCCGTGCTGCCAGGTCTCACGGCCGTGCAGCGGGTCGGGAGATCCAGGGACGTTGGCGATGAAGTTCTCGGTCAGCATCTGCGCGGCATCCTCGAACCCGCCGCTCTCCACGAGCTGGTACGCGGTGCGCAGCAAGGCCATGTTCTGCTCGACAGTGGTGGTCATTTCAGGGTCCTCTCAGAGGTTCGTCCCGCGAGCTCGGTGACCGCCCCGGGCCGGGTGACACCCAGGGAAAACCATGACGCCGCGTGAAGGTCAAATAGCCGCGGGCGCCCCCTCCGGGGCCTTCACCGGAGCTGCACCGGTTGCGCTGTCCCGCCGCGCAGGCCGCTCTTGACCTTCACGCGGCGTCATGGTTTGCACTGGGCTCATGCGCATCGGCGAGATCGCCGCGCTCCACGGGGCAACCCCGCGGGGCGTACGGCACTACCACCATCTCGGGCTGCTGCCCGAGCCCCTGCGACTCAGTGACGGATACCGCGAATGCGGCGTACGGGAGACAACCCTGCTCGCCCTGGCAGCGCGTTTCCCCGACAGGAGCGCCGGCACCCTGGCAAGCGGCATCTTCGTGGACCTCGCGCCAGCCCGGCCGGCGGCCATCACGCGTGCGAGGGAAGTCGCGGCCGAAAAGCAGGAAGGACCATCATGAAGACGCCCGAAGGCCGGCCGGCCGTTCGCCGGAGCACCGTCCCCCGCCGCGGCCCGGCCCTGCGGACGATGCGCGTCATCGCGCTGGGCTCCCAGCTCGTGCTCCTGGCCGGTCTGATCAGTGGGATGCCGATGCCGGGCGCTGTTCTGCTCGGCGGCAGGCTGCTCCTGCTGGTGCTCGTCTGTGCCGAAGCACACCACTGGCTGCGGCTGCGGCGGCACGGACTGTCCCGGCCGGAAGCGCTCAAGCAGCTCGTGCCCGAGCCCGTGCCGCGCTTTGTCATGCACGAGCTGCGGATCATGGCGAGCCTGCTCCGGTGGGTTGCCCGCCGCCCGCACGGCGTCAACGGCGCCGACGCGGTCTTCACCCACGGCCGTGACCAGGCCGCCATGATGTACAGTCTCACGTTCGCCTGCGTCATCGAGACGGTCGTCCTGTCCTTCCTGCTCGCCAACTGGCCCCTTGTTCACACCGTCTTTCTCGTCGTGGACGTCTACACCGTCCTGTTCGTCCTCGGCCTGCACGCGGCCTCCGTCACACGCCCGCACGTCCTCACCGGCGGCACACTGCGCATCCGGCAGGCAGCCGGCATCGACTTCCTCGTGCCGCTCGACCAGATCGCCTCCATCCGACGCGAGACGCTGTTCACCCATGTGAAGAAGGACAACGAGCTGAACATGCCCATCGGTTCGCAGACCTCCATCACCCTCGGACTGGCCGAACCCCTCGACGTGCCGAAGTTCCTCGGCGCCTCCCGCCCCGTACAGGTGGTCAGGCTGCACGCGGACGACCCGAAGGCTCTGTACGACGCCGTCGCGCGGGCCCGAACCACACGCGTAACGGCCTCGGGCGCACCGGAGCCGTCCTCTGCAACGGCCGGCGACACCAGCTCCTCACCGCCAGGCGCACCCGCCTGAACACCTGGTGACTGCCATGCCCCAGGAGTCCAGGATCTCCCGGTCGCACGGGCGCGGGACCGGTGCACCCCCCGCGTCTGGACCAGGGTGGTGGATCCTGCTTGCTTCTCCTCACAGACGGGGCAGTTCTCTCGTCAGCACTGCGGCCTCGCCGGCGTTTGCCGACGGCCTGCCGACGCTTCAACCTGTTCGGTCAGGAAGGAGAGCACGGTGGGGATGACGGCAAGGTCGTTGTGTCCGGCGCCGCTGACGATGTCCAGTTGCGAGGCGATGCCGTGTCGGTCCCAGTTCTCGCGGAGCTCGTTCAGGCGGTTCATGCGGCTGCCTGGTTGCTCGGCGCCTTCCCAGACCTCGACGTGGGTGTCGTGTTCCCCGATGACGAGTTGCACGGGTAGTTCCGCCATGGCTTGGGTGTCCGGAGCGACTCCGAAGAGGTCTGTGCTGTCAGCGGTGCCCCGCCACCAGGGTGTTCGGGAGTCGAGGAGGGTGGTGCGGCCCGGTGCGCCGACGGAAAGGGAGGCGAGGCGGTCGGGGTGGAGACAGAAGAAGCGGTGGGCGAACTGCCCGCCGCCGGAGAAGCCGTGAAGGTGGAAGCGATCCGTTCGGATGTGCCACCGGGCGGCAGCCTCCTTGATCATGTCGAGCAGCAGCAGGTCAGGCCGGAAGCCTGGCTCGGTGAAGAACTTGTAGCTGTCCAGGTCGTTGGGGCCGGTCAGGCCGGCGGGGAACAGCGGGGCGAGTACGACGCAGCCGTGTTCCTCCGCGAAATCGGCGAAGTGGTCTCGGACCTGGCCGACGTTGCGATGGGTCCCGTGGACTGCCACGACCAGGGGGCTGGGTTCACCGATGTTGCTGTGCCCGCGGGGCACGTAGAGGCAGTACGAGACGCGCGGGTCGACGGAGAGGGCGAACAGCGGCGTGGCCCCGGTCAGGAAGAGCTGTGCGGGATGGTCGGGCGGCAGGTGCCAGGGGGAGAGGGGACGTTCGGTGGGCATGGGTGTGGCTCCGGAGTTCGTGGGGAGGGGAGGCGCGGTCAGGGGACCGGAGGCAGTTCCCTGTCCATGAGCGGGGCGTACTGCTGGCCGGCGTAGCAGTCGGTGTCGTGGATGTCGCCCTGAACGGTGGGGCGGGGCAGGGAGACCTTTACGGCGAGTGCGCCGGGGTGGTTGACGACGAGGATCTGATCGGGATCGGTGCCGTAGAGCGATGCGAAGAGGCCCTTGTCGAGGAATCCGGTCGCCACCAGCGCGTCGTAGGCGGTGTGGTCGTGGCACATGAAATCGAACGTGAGGGTGAAGGGGCCGGCGTTCTTGGAGCGGACCAGGGAGCAGTAGTCGAGCAGGGTGGCCATGGGTACTACAGCTCCTCGGTGGTGGTCCGGAACAGTTCGGTGGGGGTGATGCCGGTGGCGACGTGGTTGAGGGTGAAGCGGTAGAGCGGGCCTCGGTCCATCTCGGGGGGTGAGTAGGGGTAGGCGAGGGTGGAGACCAGTCCGTCGTACTCGGCGATGGGCAGGTGGCTGCTGGCGTGGGCGACGAACGTGGAGATCGCGTGAGCGGTGGCTTGGTCGGGGGCGGTCACCGTGATGAGTACGCCGAGTTCGCGAGGCCGTAGCGGATCGGGTTCGGTGCCGTCGAGAACGGCACCGTCGCCATAGAGGCGGTAGTCGATGTCGATGGTGGACGGGTCTATCTCGCCGGCGAACAGGTCGAGGATCTTCGCGTCGAAGTACTGCTGGGCGAACGGCAGGAGTTTGGGCAGGGCGTCGATGACGATGCGGTCGCGGACGCCGCCGATGATGACGGTCTGGTAGCCGACGAGTTCGGCGCCTTCGAGTTTGTTCGTGTAGCCGTCCGCGGGTAGGTAGCGGGCGCCGCGGACGCGGACGGTCTGTTCGTCGACGGCTTCGTAGGTGGCGTCGGTGGTGTCCAGGACGCCCGAGGGTTCGGCGATGTGGAACGGGTCGGCGTTCTCGTACAGGGTGTGTGCGGCGACCGAGCGGGGTGTGAGCCGGGTGCCGTCGGCGAGGGTAGTGACGTCGAAGTGGTCGTCGCGCAGCGTGGCGAGCAGCCCGTTGGCGGAGGGTGGCACGGCGCAGGCGGCGCCGCACTCGATGGTCTTGGCCAGGTGCCAGGCGAGGCCGGAGTGGGCGCCGCGCAGGTGGGGCAGTGCGGCGAAGAGGGCGGTGTCGCTGGCGCGGCCGGCCAGGATGACGTCGCAGCCCTCGACCAGAGCGTCCTGGATGGGTTCGACGCCCATCATCGCCACGGTGTGGCTGCGTTCGAACAGCTCCCGGTCGATTTCGGGTGCATGGGCGAGTGGCCGGATGCGGCCGGCGTCGTAGAGGTCCTGGAGGCGGTCGGCGGGCTGGTCGGAGTAGATCAGGGCGAGCTTGAAGTGCAGGCTCTCCTCGGCGGCGATACGGCGGGTGAGGGCTGCCACCTCGTCGACGCCGACATCGCGACCGGAGGTGCCGCAGGATCCGATGATGAGCGGCACCTTCAGCTCGTCCCGGGCCTTCAGCAGGAGCCGCAGGTCACGCGCGACGGCCTGAGCCGAGAGCTTGGGTGTGCCGGAGCCGAGGGCCGCGGGGCCGGAGTCGGTGGACCCGGCGTCGCAGGCGATCACATGGGGACGGGCTGCGACGCCGCGCCGGAACGCGTCCGCGTCGAAGCCGGCGCCCAGTGCCCCGGTCGGGGCGAGAATGCGGAGTTCCATGGGGTGATGACCTTTCGGCGTGCTGGTGGTGTGCTTCCTCACGACTGGCTCCGGTGGGGAATCCGGCGGGCCAGGAGGGTGAAGACAGCGAAGGTGACCGCGGCGAAGGCGGCGGCGTTCAGCATCATGAAGCGCCAGCTGGTGAGGTCCACCGTGATGCCGAGGATCGCCGGGCCCAGGGCCATGCCGGCGGAGGAGGCGATGGTGTAGAGGGCGGTGTAGGTGCCGAGCACCTTCTGGGTGGGGGCCAGGTTCCACAGGGCGACCAGGGCGTTGACCGCGAACGAGGCGTAGCCGATGGCGCAGAGGACGGTCGAGACGACCGTCCCCGGGACCGTCGGGACGGCGAAGCCGACCAGGAGGCCGATGACGAACAGTCCGACGCCGTAGCGCATGGCGCGCAGTTGCCCCAGCCGGTCGGAGCCGTAGGCGAGGGGCAGTACACAGACCAGGAAGGCGACGGCGCCCGGCAGAGCGAGCCCGCCGGCTTCACCTCGGGTCAGCCCGAGGACCTCGGTGCCGTAGGGCGTGTTCAGCGACCGCAACGCGGTCCACATGCCCGCGAAGCAGAAGATGCCGATCATCAGCAGCACCGTGGGGCTGGAAGGCGTGCGTACCGCGTCCTTCAGGACCGCCCAGGGAGAGGTGAACTCCGGTGCGTCCTTCTGGCCCTCGGTGGGCTGTTCGGGCAGAACGGCCTGCTGGTGACGGCGGCCGAGGAACATCCAGGAGAAGCCGAGCATGACCAACATCAGGGCCGGAGGGATCGCGAACGCCAGGTGCAGGCTGCGGTCCACGACCAGCAGGCTGATCAGGGACGAGACGATGATGGTCAGGCTGACGCCGGCCTTGATGAACCCCTGCGCCTTGCTGCGGCTGCCCGTGGGGACGTAGTCGGATATCAGTGTTTCGGTGACGCCTTTGAAAGCGTTGGCGACCAGGGCGAACCCGACGACGCACACCATCAGGACGGGAAGACTGTCCGCCCAGGGGATGAGCACGAACGGGACCGTGGCGATCACGGCGCCGAGCAGCACGATCGGCCACCGCCCCGCCTTGCGGCGGACGAGCTTGTCGGAGAGGAACCCGACGGACGGCTGGGTGAAGATGCCCAAGGAATGGTCCAGCCCCATGATCAGGCCGATGACGCCCGCCGAGGTGACGTACTGGCGCAGTTGCTCGGGAACCTGGGCGTCGTAGAAATTCCAGACCGCTTCCTGGGCGAAGACCGCCAGGGTGACCCACAGCACCGCGCTCGCGTTCATCCGCCGTCCGGGGGCGGGTGTCGACGACGCGAGGGTGGATGTCCCGTCCGAAGTGGTCGCAGCAGGTTGATGCAGCATGGCGGCTCCTTGCCATATGCTATAGCAAAAGGGGGGTGCGTCGGCTGTCGCGGTGACCCAATGAGCGGCAGCCGGATGCGGATGCGGACGCGTTCGATCAGCTGCTGGAGAGCTGGTTCAGTGCCTCGCGGTGATGATGCGCGGCGAGCATCTCGGCCCGTTCCTCGTCACGGTCGAGGAGGGCGTCGAGCAGGCTGCGGTGTTCGCGGAACCTCCGGCGGAAAGCCTCGGCTCGTTCCGGAGCGAGCTTGATCGTCAGATCGAGACGCTCCTCGTCACTGAACGCGCGGGCCTGCTGAAGAAGGCCCTCAAGCACGGGATTGCCGACTGATGCCTCCACCTGGTGGTGGAAGCGCCGCAGCAGGCGGTGGACGGCTGCCAGCCTGTCGGTCGCGTCGGCCCGTGCCCCGCGTTCGGCCAGATCCCGCTCGATCTCGCCGACCACGGCATCGGCCTGATCCAGCACCTCGGCCAGGTCGGCGAGCTGGGCGTCAGTGGCGTTCCGGGCGGCCAGGCGGGCCATGAGGGCCGACAGCCGGACCTCGGCCTCCACGATCTCCGAAAGCGCGGAATCCGAGTGATCCGCGATCCGCAGCGCCCGGGTCCCGACCCGCTCCACCACCTTCTCGTGCACCAGCTGACGCAGCGCTTCCCGCACCGGGGTGGGGCTGACACCGAGACGGGTGGCGAGATCACGTTCGGTGATCTTCTCTCCCGGCCGCAGGGAGCCCTCCCGAACCGCATCGCGAAGCCGCCGGTAAGCCTGGTCGGCCAACGACGTCGTCTCCATGGGGCTGAGGGCATCGGTGCTCATGTCTGCAACATTGCCGCCGCTATAGCAAAGAGTCAATAGGTGGGTTACCGGCAGATGTCTGCGGCATTGCCGAGCGTCGGTTGGACCTGTGCCCACCACCCGGCTCGGCCATACCTCCCCGGTGCGTTCGGCCACACGAGGCAGCAGTCGTCACGAGGCGAGACCGTCAAGGAATCGTCAGGTGCAGGGAGGTGGTGCCGTCAAGAAGCGCGGCTGTCATGGGGGCTTCGCCGATACCTCTTGACGGAAATGAGCTGTAAGCATGGCTGTGCTGCTTCATCGATGGGGGGTGTTCGCGGTTCGCCGCTGCCGTACGGTCCTGACCGTGTGGCTGTTCGTCGTCGCCGCGACCGCCGTGCTCGGGATCACTTTCGCGGGAAGCTTCGATTCCAGGTCGGACATCCCCGGGTCGGCTGCGCAAAGCGCTCTGGAGAAGATGGACCATCACTTCGGGGCCTCCGACCGGCAGAGCGCGGAGATCGTCTTCGAGGCGCCCTCTGGCACCTCGTTCGAGGATCCGGGCAATGCCGCCGCGTTGAAGCGGACCCTGTCCGCCGCGGCCACCGTCCCCGGCGTCACCTCGGTCAGTGATCCGATGCGCAGCCAGACCGTGACACCGGACGGGAAGACCGCTGTCGCCCGGGTCGAGTTCTCGGTGGCCAAGGACCAGGACGTCGCTGAGGACGACTTGAACGCGTTGAAGGACACGGCTGCCGGCAGCCGCGCCGCGGGCGTCGAGGTGCTCTTCGGAGGTGACGCGTACAAGGAGTCGAGCCCTCCGGTCGGACCGATGGAAGGGGTCGGGGTACTGGTCGCGCTCGCGGTTCTGGCGATCACCTTCGGCTCCATGCTGTCCGCAGGCATGCCTTTGCTCACGGCCCTGATCTCGGTCGTAGCGAGCATGACAGGGCTGATGGGTCTGTCCGCGGTCCTGAGCGTTTCGGACAAGGCACCGACGCTGGCGATCATGCTGGGTCTCGCGGTCGGAATCGACTACGCCCTGTTCATCGTCTCGCGCCACCGTGCGGAGCTGGTGCAGGGCCGCAGCGTGCAGGACGCGGTTGCCCACGCGACCGCGACCGCCGGCAGCGCTGTGGCATTCGCCGGGATGACCGTGATCATCGCTCTGGCCGGACTGACGGTGGCCGGTGTTCCGGTGCTCACTTCGATGGGCCTGAGCGCCGCCGCGGCAGTTGCCGTCGCGGTCGTGATGTCGCTGGGACTCCTGCCCTCCCTGCTGGCGCTCGCCGGGGAGCGGCTGCGTCCCGAGCCCGGCTCACGTGGCGCCGTACGTATGCGCGATGCCGCGGATCCCACCGGCAAGCCGTCGATGGGGGCTCGCTGGGTCGCGGCGGTCGTGCGTCGTCCGTGGCGGGCGCTCATCACCGTCACTCTGGCCCTTGCCGCGCTCGGTATGCCTGCCACACAGCTCCAGCTCGCCCTGAGCGACGACGGCAGCGAACCGACCTCGACCGCCGTGCGGCAGACCTACGACAAGATCGGTGACGCCTTCGGTCCCGGAGCCAACGGTCCCCTCGTGGTGTTGGTGACCGACGCGCCGCCGGGCGCTCTGAAGACCGCCGGCCAGCAGGTCGCTCGGAATCTGGCCGGGGTCCAGGGCATCGCGCGGGTCAGTCCCGTCGACTACTCCGGTGACGGAGCTGCCGCGCGGATCCAGGTCACCCCGGACACCGGGCCCCGTGATCCACAGACCAGCGAACTCGTCACGGCACTCCAGGACCGTGTCAGCCCTCTGGCGGAACAGAGCGGCAGCAGCATCGCGGTCACCGGCCGGACCGCAGTCAGCATCGAGGTCTCCGACAAGCTCAGTGGCGCTCTGCTGCCCTTCGCCCTGGTGGTCGTCGGGCTTTCGTTGCTGCTGCTGATGGCCGCGTTCCGGTCCATCGCCATCCCGGTCAAGGCGACGTTCGGCTTCCTGCTGTCGGTCGGCGTCTCCTTCGGCGCGATCGTCGCGGTCTTCCAGTGGGGGTGGCTCGCGGGCACCCTCGGCGTCCCTTCGACGGGGCCGGTCGCCAGTTTCGTGCCCATCATCGTGATGGCCGTCCTCTTCGGCCTGGCCATGGACTACGAGGTCTTCCTCGTCTCCGCCATACGCGAGGAGTACGTCCGGACGAGGCGTCCTCACACCTCCGTCATCGGGGGTGCCAGGCACGCGGGCCGGGTGGTGACCGCGGCCGCACTGATCATGGTGGCCGTCTTCGCGAGCTTCCTCTTCAGCCACGATCCGGCGATCATGCCGATCGCTCTGGCACTGGCGGTCGGCGTCCTTGTCGACGCGTTCGCCGTCCGCCTGACACTGGTCCCGGCGGTACTGTCGCTGCTGGGCCACGGCGCGTGGAGGCTGCCGCGCTTCCTGGACAAGTGGCTGCCCGACCTGGATGTTGAAGGCGCGCGCCTGGAGGACAAGGAAGCCGGGCGCGCGGACTCACCTGCGACCGAACCCGCTCCCGTGACGTATCTTCCCGCCCCGAAGTAGGACACCCTTCATGAACTCCCCGGACACGGTTCTCGTTGTCGATGACGATGCCGGTATCCGCGAGCTGATGGCCTCGGCCCTGCGCTTCGCCGGATTCGAGGTCCATCTCGCGGGCGACGTACCGCAGGCTCTCGACCAGCTCTCCCGGCACACGCCCGACGTGATCGTCCTCGACGTGGGTCTGCCCGGGGGCGGTGACGGCTTCGACGTCCTGCAGCTGATCCGTTCCCGAGGCAACACGGTGCCGGTGCTGTTCCTGACCTCCCGGGACGCCGTCGAGGACCGTGTCCGGGGACTTCGGCTCGGCGGTGACGACTACGTCACCAAGCCCTTCAGCGTCGTCGAGGTCGGCGCCCGGCTCCATGCCCTGATCCGCCGGGCGCGTGGCAGCGCGGGCGCCGTCGACGACGGCGTCCTGCGCTACGCCGATCTCGAACTCGACGAGCGGCGCCACACCGTACAGCGCGGCGGTGACCGGGTCGACCTGTCGCCCACCGAGTTCCGGCTCCTGCGCTTCCTGCTCTCCCACCCCGGGCACGTCATGACCCGGTCCCAGATCCTCGAAGCGGTCTGGCAGTACGACTTCGGCGGGGACTCCGTCGTGGTGGAGCGCTTCGTGTCCAACCTGCGCCGCAAAATCGACCACGGCCGGGAACCACTGCTGCACACCGTCCGTGGCATCGGCTACAGCCTCCGCCGCCCCACCTCATGAACGCGCGTACCTGGGTTTCCGCCGTCACGCCCCACCGGCTGACCACCATCCGCGGGCGCCTCCTGATCGGCGTCCTCGTGCTGCTGGCCGCCGGCCTCGTCGGGAACTCGATCGCCGGCGCCGTGACCCTGCGCACGTATCTCCACCACCGGGCCGAGGCGACGCTGCGCGAATCCGGCGACCGGGTCCACCAAGCCCTGGAGGAGCGCCCGCAGACCGTCGACGGCGATCAGCTTGCCACCCTGGTCGAGCCCCTCATGGGCATCACCGTCATCGACGCCTCCGGCAAGATCGCCGAACAGGTCGGGGCGGGCGTGCCCCGGGCGATCAACGGCCTGACCGAGGACCGTCTCGACCAGGTCCTGACCTTCGACGGCGCGACATCGGTGCCCGACCTGCTCGCGCTGCGGATCCCCACAGCCGGACTGACCATCACCACCTCGCACCAGGTGGTGGAAGCCTCCGCCGTCATCCTCACCATGCGCACCGACATCGACCGGGTCACCGTTGCCGACTTCATCTCCGGGCAGGCAACCAGCGTCGGCATCACCCTCGTACTGGCCTTCGCCGTCGCACTGCTCATTCTCAGGATCGGCCTGCGCCCACTGGGGACGATGGCCGACACAGCTGACGACATCGCATCCGGCGCCCGCAGTGAACGTCTGCCCGTCCACGGGTCACACACGGAGACCGACCGGCTCGCCATCGCCGTCAACGACGCTTTCGACGCCCAAGCCCGCGCCGAGACCCAGATCCGCGACTTCGCCGCCGACGCCTCCCACGAACTGCGCACCCCGCTGGCCACGATCTCCGGCTGGCTCGACCTCTACAACCAGGGCGGTCTCAGCGCTCCCGCCGACCTGAACAGAGCCCTGGAACGGGTCGACGGTGAGGTCGGCAGAATGCGTCTTCTCGTCGAGGAGCTCTCCCTGCTCGCCCGCCTCGACGCCGGACGCCCCCTGGACTCCCAGCCGGTCGACCTCCAGCGCCTGGCCACCGCCGTCGTCCAGGACGCACAGGTGGTAGCACCCGACCGCGCCATCGACCTGTACGCTCCCGAACCCGCCGGCGTGCACGGAGACCAACCCCGGCTTCAACAGGTCCTGAACAACCTCCTCGGCAACGCGATCCAGCACACCCCACCCGGCACCACGATCACCGTCACTGTCCAACCGACGGCAACCCACGTCACGATTCGGGTAACAGACCACGGCCCAGGCATCCCTCCCGGAGACCTCACGCGCGTCTTCGACCGATTCTGGCGGGCAGACACCAGCCGCAGCCGCGCCAATGGCGGTTCCGGACTCGGTCTCGCCATCGTCCAGGCCATCGTCCACGCCCACCACGGAACCGTGCGCGTCGCCTCCGCCCCCGGAACAGGAACCACCGTCACCGTCACCCTCCCCGCCCAACGCGAACAGGCCGCACCACCGGCGCCACTCACCGCGGACCTGCCCGACACGCCCTGACAGAAGGGCAGACGGCGACGTACCGAAGAGATCGCCGGAGCCGCGCCCCGGGGACACGAGAGCCCATCACGCTCGGCGGCATCACAGCGGCTCGGAGACCGTGGAAGCTCACCCCTTCCCCCGGCCTCCTGTGGAGAACACGGCGAAGAGGTCCGTCACACGGTGGGTGCAGACGTCCACCGCCTCACGGATGAGCCGGTGCGAGAAGGTGGAGCGCGTCAACGCGGTTCGTTCCGAAGCCTTCGCCGGCGGGGTGGCCACCACGTTTGGAGAGGTGATCACCGGATCCACCTCACCGGTGGCACCGGTGTTCACCGCCGGCGCGTCGCTGCCGCTGGTCGTCACCCCCGTCATGCCGACGCGTGGTGCCACCGAGGAGTCGCTCGTCGTCCTTTCGGCAGAACCGCTGCGCTGGGCCGGACCGGAAGAGGGCCTGAAGGGAGCCTTCGAGCAGGAAGTGAGCTTCCTGACAACGGAGTTGGGGAGGGGGGTCGGACGGGGACACTTTGTCCCCCCAGAGAATAAAGTTCCGGCCTGGCACGTCAAAAGGGTTTCTGGCTGATGAAAAAGCCATTACCTTCCTGACCTGTACCGGACAGCAAGGACGCGTGTGCCTCCCTCCCTCCCGGGCGCCCGCGTCTCCCGGCGCGACGGCGCGCGCCTGTGCGAGACCCTCAGCCCCGTTGACCCACGGAGGATGCGCGTGCACAGGAGACTCACCCGGCCCCTCGCGGCGATCGCCAGTACTCTGCTCGCCGCCGCGGGCGCCCTCACCGTTCAGCAGAACCAAGCCGAAGCCGCCCCCGCGGCACCGGAGTTCCAGCAGGTCACCCTCGCCAAGGGGGTGGCCGAGACCGGCGAGCCGATGACGCTCGCCGTCCTGCCCGACCGGTCCGTCCTGCACACCTCGCGGGACGGCACGCTGCGTCGCACCGACGCGGCCGGCACCACCAAGGTCGCCGGCAAACTGGACGTCTACTCACATGACGAGGAGGGCCTCCAGGGCGTCGGAGTCGACCCCGGCTTCACTGCCAACCGCTTCGTCTACCTCTACTACGCCCCGAAGCTGAACACCCCCGCCGGCGACGCCCCCGCGACCGGCTCGGCTGCCGACTTCGCCCCCTTCAACGGCGTCAACCGGCTCTCCCGATTCGTCCTCAGAACGGACGGCACTCTGGACACCGCCAGCGAGAAACAGGTCCTGGACGTCCCCGCCAGCCGCGGTCTCTGCTGCCACGTCGGCGGCGACATCGACTTCGACGCGCAGGGCAACCTGTACCTCTCCACCGGTGACGACAGCAACCCCTTCGCCTCCGACGGCTACACCCCCATCGACGAGCGGGCGAACCGCAACCCCGCCTACGACGCCCAGCGTTCGTCGGGCAACACCAACGACCTGCGCGGCAAGGTGCTCCGGATCAAGGTCAACGCCGACGGAGGCTACTCCGTTCCGGCGGGCAACCTCTTCGCTCCCGGCACCGCGAAGACCCGGCCCGAGATCTACGCCATGGGCTTCCGCAACCCCTTCCGGATGAGCGTCGACAAGCCCACCGGCACGGTCTACCTGGGGGACTACGGCCCCGACGCCGGCACCGCGAGCGCCACCCGCGGGCCCGCCGGCCAGGTCGAGTTCAACCGGATCAGCAAGGCGGGCAACTACGGCTGGCCCTACTGCACCGGCAAGAACAACGCGTACGTCGACTACAACTTCGCGAACTCGACGTCCGGCTCCGCCTTCTCCTGCTCGGCGCCGAAGAACACCTCGCCGAACAACACCGGCCTGACCGACCTTCCCGCGGCCCAGCCCGCCTGGGTCCCGTACGACGGCGGCTCGGTCCCGGAATTCGGCAGCGGCTCCGAGTCCCCCATGGGCGGTCCGGTCTACCGCTACGACGCGGCCTCGACCTCCCCGGTCAAATTCCCCGAGAGCTTCGACGGGGACTTCTTCGCGGGTGAGTTCGGCCGCAAGTGGATCAAGCGCATCGAGCAGTCCGGCGACGGCACCGTGCAGTCCATCAACGCCTTCCCGTGGCAGGGCACCCAGGTCATGGACATGGCCTTCGGACCCGACGGAGCGCTGTACGTGCTCGACTACGGGACCGGCTACTTCAACGGGGACGCGAACAGCGCGGTCTACCGCATCGAGAACGTCTCCGGCGGGCGCTCTCCGATCGCCGAGGCCAAGGCCGACCGCACCTCGGGCCAGGCCCCGCTCGCCGTGCGGTTCTCCTCGGCGGGAACCTCCGACCCCGACGGCGATCCGCTGACCTACGCCTGGAAGTTCGGTGACGGCGGTACCTCGACAGCGGCCAGCCCCACGCACACCTACACCGCCAACGGCCAGTACACCGCGGAGCTGACCGTCTCCGACGGCACCGGCCTGACCGCGACCGCCTCCGTCACCGTGACCGTGGGCAACACCGCACCCACCGTGAAGCTGGAACTGCCCGTCGACGGCCGGATCATCGACCCGGGCGCCGCGGTTCCGTTCAAGGTGACCGTCACCGACCCGGAGGACGGCGCCATCGACTGCTCCAAGGTCAAGGTCACCTTCATCATCGGGCACGACAGCCACGGCCACCCGCAGACCTCGGCGAACGGCTGCTCCGGCACCGTACAGACCATCGCCGACGGCGAGCACGACCCCAACGCCAACATCTTCGGCGTCTGGGACGCCGAGTACACCGACAAGGGCGCGGGCGGGCAGCCCGCCCTGACCACGCACGACGAGCACATCAGCCAGCCGAGCCATCGTCAGGCCGAGCACTACGGAGGCTCCGCCGGGGTGACGGTCGTCGACCACGCCGGGGCCCGGGGCGGCAAGACCGTGGGCAACATCGAGAACGGCGACTGGATCTCCTTCGCGCCGTATGCCCTCGACAACGCCACCAGGCTGACCGCCCGCGTCTCCTCCGCCGGAGCCGGCGGCACGCTGGAGGTGCGCGCCGGATCGCCCACCGGCACACTGCTCGGTTCCGTGGCCGTCCCCGTCACGGGAGGCTGGGAGACGTTCCAGGACGTCTCCACCAACCTGACCGACCGCCCGGCCGGCACCACCACGCTGCACCTCGTCTTCAAGGGCGGCGGCGGAGCCCTCTTCGACGTGGACGAGTTCACCGTCGCCACCTCCGGCTCCACGGGGCCGAGGGAGGGTGCTGTCACCGGTATCGGTGGCAAGTGTGTGGATGTGGCGGGTGGTGCGTCTGCGGACGGGACGCAGGTTCAGCTGTTCACGTGCAACCAGTCGGCTGCCCAGAAGTGGACGGTCGGCACGGACAGTACGCTGCGGGCCCTCGGCAAGTGCCTGGACATCAGTGGTGCCGGTACGGCGAACGGCACCAAGGTCCAGCTGTACGGGTGCAACAACACCGGTGCCCAGAAGTGGGCCGCGCAGGCGGACGGGACCCTGCGGAACCCGGTCTCCGGCAAGTGCCTGGACGCGGAAGGCGTCTCCTCCGCCGACCGCACCAGGCTGCACCTGTGGACCTGCGGCACCGGCGCCAACCAGAAGTGGATCCTGCCATGAGCCGACGACCGGTCCGGCCTCTCGGACGCCTCGCCTGCTGGGCCGCCTGCGGCCTGCTCGCGGCCGCCGCCCTTCCCGCCGCCGTCTCCACGGCGGCAGCCCCCGACACTCTCGTACGCGTCACGGACGCCCCTGGCACCCCCGCCCGCATGGCGGCCGCCGCCGACCCCGCGTACGACGTGCTGGTCTTCTCCAAGACCGCCGGATTCCGCCACTCCTCCATCGACGAAGGCGTCACCGCCCTGCGCGAGCTGGGCGCCACCAACAACTTCACCGTCACCGCCACCGAGGACGCCGCCGCCTTCACCCCGTCGAACCTCGCCGGATACGAGGCCGTCGTCTTCCTCTCCACCACCGGCGACGTCCTCAACACCACCCAACAGGACGCCTTCGAGGGGTACATCGAGGCGGGCGGCGGCTACGTCGGCATCCACGCGGCGGCCGACACCGAGTACGACTGGGCCTGGTACGGCGGTCTGGCCGGGGCGTTGTTCAAGTCCCACCCGCAGATCCAGCCGGCCACCGTCAAGGTGGAGGACCGCGCCCACGACGCCACCGCCCACCTCGGCCCGAGCTGGCAGCGGACCGACGAGTGGTACGACTACCGCACCAACCCGCGCACCACCGCGCACGTCCTGGCCTCGCTCGACGAGTCCACCTACAGCGGCGGCACCATGGGCGCCGACCACCCCATCGCCTGGTGCAAGGACTACGAAGGAGGGCGCGCCTTCTACACCGGCGGTGGCCACACCGAGGGCTCGTACACCGACCCCGCCTTCCGCCGGCACCTGCTCGGCGGCATCCGCTGGGCCGCGGAGCTGACGGAGGCCGACTGCCGCCCGGAGACCGGCTACACCACGCTCTTCGGCTCCTCGGGCACCACCGGCTGGAAGCAGGCCGGCCCCGGATCCTTCGCCCACGCGAACGCCACCCTCACCTCCCAGGGCGGCCTTGGTCTGTACTGGTACCAGGCCGAGGAGTACCGGTCGTACTCCCTCAAGCTCGACTGGCGTCAGAGCGGGGACGACAACAGCGGTGTCTTCGTGGGCTTCCCGGCCTCCGACGACCCGTGGTCGGCCGTCGATAACGGCTACGAGATCCAGATCGACGCCACCGACGCCCCCGACCGCACCACCGGCTCCGTCTACGGCTTCAAGTCCGCCGACCTCGCCGTCCGTGACGCGGCACTGAACCCGCCGGGGGAGTGGAACACCTACGAGATCCGGGTCGAGGGCGAGCGCCTCCAGCTCTTCCTCAACGGCCGCAAGATCAACAACTTCACCAACACCGACCCCGCCCGCAGCCTCCAGCAGGGTCACATCGGCCTGCAGAACCACGGCGACGGCGACGACGTGTCCTTCCGGAACGTCCGGATCAAGGAACTCGGCGGCTCCACGGGGCCGAGGGAGGGTGCTGTCACCGGTATCGGTGGCAAGTGCGTGGATGTGGCGGGTGGTGCGTCTGCGGACGGGACGCAGGTTCAGCTGTTCACGTGCAATCAGTCGGCTGCCCAGAAGTGGACGGTCGGCACGGACAGTACGCTGCGGGCGCTCGGCAAGTGCCTGGACATCAGTGGTGCCGGTACGGCGAACGGCACCAAGGTCCAGCTGTACGGGTGCAACAACACCGGTGCCCAGAAGTGGGCCGCGCAGGCGGACGGGACCCTGCGGAACCCGGTCTCCGGCAAGTGCCTGGACGCGGAGGGTGTCTCCTCCGCCGACCGCACCAGGCTGCACCTGTGGACCTGCGGCACCGGCGCCAACCAGAAATGGGTCCTCCCCGGCTGAGTGACCCTCTCGACACCGTCATCGGCGCGGAGGGCGCCGGTGACGGGACCGGCCGCTCCCACCGGGCCGGTGACGGCGGCGGGGCGCGACGCCGAAGCGCCCCGCCGCCGTCCCCCGTCGGCCCCGTCGCCAGGAAGCGGGCCCGTCGGGGCGCGCCTCCTGTCCGACGGTACGGTCGTGGGACGGGTACTGATCCAGTTCGGGGACACCGATGACGGGTTCACATCGAGCCTGACGGTGTACAAGCCCGAAGCGTGTTCGAGGACTTCCCGGGGACACGCTTCGGGCACGTAGACCGTCAGGTGCGCTGTGAATCCGTCGGCGGCGTCGCCGAACTGGGTCAGCGCGCGCCCGACGACTGTGCCGTCGGAGAGGAAGAGGTGGGAGGACATCTTGTGCGGAGACTCGGCCTGGGGGAGGAGCCCGTCCGCCTCGACGGCCCACGCCATCGCGTCCGTTCCCCAGCCGCCCATGAAGAAGGAACAGACGTGCGGCCCGATGTTCTCCCCCACGTTGAACGATCCGTTCGCCTCGGGGACCATGACGTAGTGCTCGGGAGGGGCGTCGAGAAGTGCGCTCTCGTCGGCTGCGAAGGCCTTGTCCATCCAGGCCAGGAACTCGCCCGAGGTGAGACCCCGTGCCGTGAGGACCGTCGTGCCCGGGGTGAAGCGGCCGTCCGAGGCGATGGCGCTCTCCCGCAGGAATGCGTTGTCCTCGTCGATGTCCGCCGCCAGGAGATAGAGCAGCCCTTGGCGTCCACGCCGCGCCCGGAAGCGCTTCAGGGAGCGGCGGGCGTAGAACAGCTCGTGGTCGTCGATGCTTCCGGCGCCGGTGGGACCTGACTGGAGGGTCACGGTCACGGCACGGCCGGGCACGCCGCACCGGGCCGGGCGGGCGCCCCGTACGCAGAGCGCCCCGCACGTGGGCGGGGCGCTTCGGTTACGCGGGCTTGACCGGCAGCTGGAGGTACGAGGCCCGGTCGCCTCCGGTGTGGACGATGTGGCGACCGCCGTGGGGAGTGGTGTACTCGCGGTTTCCGGGCATCATCGTGCCCAGGAGGGACCGGCTGCTGACGACGAGGCGCAGCTGCTCGCCCGGGTGGAAGGTGAGCCCCACCGGGAGCAGGTCGATCTCGACGTCCACGATCTCGCCGGGGGAGAGCTTTTCGACCCGGTCGAAGCTGTGGGCGGGGACGTCCTCGGTCGACAGCTTCTCGTCCAGGTGGCGCATCGAGACGCGCAGCCGTCCGTCCGCCCCCTTGTACCGCAGGATCGAGGCGCCGTGCTCGGTGATGTCATGCACCCGCGCGTTGTGGTTGGGCACGGTGAAGGCCTGGAGCGGCGTGCCGTACGCGTCGAGCTTCTGGACGAGGAGGAACAGGTCCATGTCGTCCGCACCCTCCGCCTCGACCCACAGATGGGCCTTCGGGTAACCGACCAGCACGGTCTCCTGGGCGAAGCGCGTCACGAACGACACCTGACCCGGGGTGGATTCGACGGCGTAGTCCGCCGTCGCCGCCACGCCAGGTGCTTCGGTCGCCATGCCCCGTGAGAGCCCGTCGAGGTAGTACTTCACCGGGGTGACGTCCGCCGGCGGGAACTGGTCCGCCGGGACGTTGACCTGGTCGCCGCCCTGGAGGTCGAGGAGGGAGTAGCGCACGCGGGGCGTCCGCTCCCATCCGTTGTCATCGTCCTTGAGGAAGCGGTCGAAGAACCGGCGCAGGTCCTCCGTGTTCTCCGCGTCGTAGTAGTCGGGCCATTCCTGGCTGTTGTGGACACGCAGCCACTTGTCCTCGGACGCCATCCGGCGCCAGGCACGGAAGGTGCCCGCGGTGTGCAAGGTGTTGGAGTAACTGGCGACGACGTAGGCGGGCACGTCGATCCTCTCGAACTGCGGGATCTTGTTCTCCCACAGCTCGTTCATCAGGGGGTACCGCTCGGCTTCGGCGAGGATGTCCTCCCGTCGGCCCTTGCCCCAGTAGCTGTTGTTCTGGAGCTGCTCGGCGAACCCGGTGTCCGGCAGACCGCCGCGCATCACCAGGTCACGGTAGACGTCGCTCACGCCTTCCCAGGGGTTGATCGCCGCCAGGTGCGGGGGCTGTTCGGCCGCGGTGAACCACTGGGAGACCGCGAGGTAGGAGGTGCCGCTCATCGCTACCTTGCCGGTGCACCAGTCCTGTACGCCCAGCCACTCGATCAGGTCGTAGCAGTCCCGGCCCTCCTGCCGGTCCCACACGACACTGTCGCCCTCCGAGTCCACCACGCCCCGGATGTCGGGGTTGCAGATCGCGTAGCCCTGCGCGCACCAGTACGCCGGGTCCGGCCCCTCGAACTTCGCAAGCCCCGAGACGACCCCGTTGTCGAGCCCGACCATGCCGAAGATGCCCATCACGCTGGCGGAGGTCCCCTGACCCTTCCCGTACGGGCTCCACGCCACGATGACCGGCACCCGCTCGGACCCGGCGGGCCGGAAGAGGTCCACGTGGATCGTCACGCCATCACGCAGGGTGACCGCCACGTCCTTCTCGAACGCGATGTCGACAGGCAGCGGCTTGAACGGCGGGGCGATCTGGAAACCCGCCTCAAGGGTCCGGGTGCCGGGCTCGAAGCCGCTCAGGATTCCGTACCTGGGCCCCGGCTCCAGGGGCTGGGAGTGCGTGAATACCTTCTGGATGTCACTCATGGTGAGCTCCTCGCATGTCTCCGTCCGCAGGCGGTTTCTGCCGACGAACCGAGCGTACGTCTGCGAATCGGGAAACTCAACACGTGTTGAGATAGTGATCGGGCGGTAGTTTTGGGCCATGACCGCTCACACGAATCCGACCACCGCCCGTCGCGGACGGCGACCGGGGACGAACTCGACGCGGCAGGCGATCCTCGCCGCGGCCCGCGCGCGATTCGCGACCGACGGCTTCACCGCGACCACGATCCGCCGGGTTGCGGCCGACGCCGGGGTGGACGCGTCGCTGGTGATGCAGTTCTTCCGCTCGAAGAACGAGCTGTTCGCCGCCGTCATGTCGGTTCCCGCGGACGCGCTGACACGCTTCAGCGCCGCGTTCGAGGGCGAGGAGAACGGCCTGGGGGAACGCGTCGTCCGCGCCTTCTTCGATGTGTGGGAGCAGGACGTACGGAGCTCGGAGCCGCTCATGGCGATGCTCCGCGGCGCCATCGCCAACGACGGGGCGAACGGCCAACTCCGTGAGTTCCTCCAGGAACGACTGCTCGTGGACGCTCTCGCGTCGCGTTCCCCGGACGACGACGTGGCGCTCCGGGTGGGGATCGTGTCGTCGATGCTCGTCGGGCTCGTGGTGGGACGGGGGGTCGTCGGCGTTCCCACCCTCAGCGAGGCGGAGCGCGAGAGGCTGATCACGCTCGTCGGGCCCGCCGTGCAGAGTGTTCTGATCCCGGTGCCGCGAGCCGGAGACGGGGCGGCCCGATGACGATCATCGACGGCCGCATCCACGCCGAAGGGCGTCGCATCGCGTGCCCGCCTGACCTGCGGGAAGCCGCGGATGGGCTGGAGCGGTCGGGTGGTGTCGCCTGGATCGGACTGATGGACCCCGGCCCCGCTGGGATCGAGGCCACCGCGGCCCGTTTCGGGCTGCACTCCTTGGCCGTCGAGGTGCATTCCAGGTCAACGCGGCCCTGCACAACGGCATCCCCGGCGACACCACGTACCTGGACCGGGCGCAACGCGGCTGGAACTGGTTCCGGAAGAGCGGCATGATCAACCCGGACCGGATGGTCAACGACGGCCTCGACGACTCCTGCGCCCATGACCGGCACCCGGCCTGGACATACCACCAGGGCGTCGTCCTCGCCGGGCTGGCCGAGCTGCACCGCGCGACCGGCGACACCGGCCTGCTGGCCACTGACGCTCGCCGGCCGACGTCTCCACGGTCAGGCTGGAGTCCGACGGTGTACCAGGCGAGCCCGTTGTGGACGACAACTGGGTGTACCGCGCGAGTCCGGCGAGGACGACAGCTGCACGAGCGACGGGGCCTCCTCCAGAGGCGCCCACGTCCGAGGGCTGGGAACCTGATGCCCATTCCCGCGAAGGCGCGCAGCGCCCGGCTCCAGCACGAAGGCGGCCAGGAGCATGAGCGGTGAGGCCGATTTCGTCTGGCTCCGCCTGCGGCGGCACCTCCTCGCCTTCGCCGAGCACGGGAGCTACGCCGGAGCGGCAGTGCGACGCCACGGCCAAGGCGGGGTGCGGATCACATCGGAGAACGACAGACCCGCGACGCCCTGTTGGCCGCGTCGAGTCGTGCCGTCTATTGCTCTGCGAGCAGCGAACATACTGACGCCCACCCCGCGCCACGAGGAGTATTCAGAATCTGTGGATCAAGTCGGTCGCGATGGTGTCGCCGATGCGGTCGGCGACTGGCAGCCGTGCGGACGCGCCGGGCAGGGTAGCGATCGACTTCCGTCGAGGCCGCTCATCCCCGTTCTCCGATGGGTGATGCCGGCAGGTACTTCCGGTCGTCCGCCGAAGCGCCGAAGCGCCGATGTCACCGGCGTCCGCGCAGCCGGCCGAGCAGGCTGCGAGCCTGGGCGCGCTTGCGGGGGTCGGCCGCGGCACGTCGGGCCGACTCCATGGTCCGCCGGCCACGGGGGCTGCGGGTGAACTGCGTGAGACGGGTGATCAGTCCGGACATGGTTCCTCCTCGGAAAGGTGTGGCATCCGCCTACCCCGCAAAGACGCGAGAATGCCCCGGCGTCGCCGTGCGCTTTGCCGGCTGAGCAGGGGCCCGGCACCGGAGTTCCGCGACACGCGGCCCTCAGTCAGGTGGAGCCGGGTTCTGCCGTCGTGTGGCTCATGTGACCAGGGCGTGGTCGGGTTGGCCCTACCGCGACCCTGCGCCGCCGCGGACTTCCCGCCTGCCGCTCCGCACCGGATCGCTGACGGCAGAAGGCTCGGTGTGGAGGGCCGCTCCCCGCCCGGAACGGCCCGCCACTCACGCAGGTGCAGCTATCAGTTCCCGGCTAGGAGGCGGCACGGGCCAGCGCGGCCGCGAAGCCGTTCTGCCAGAGCTGGTTCACCCGCGCTCGCTCGTTGGCGTCCGGCTGTGCGTTGGTGCAGGACGGGCCGGGGCCGCCGCCGGACATCAGCTGGCTGCACGGTCCGGAGTAGTTGTCCGGCAGGCCGAGCACATGTCCGGTCTCGTGCGTGGTGACGCGGGTCGAGTTGTACTGCTGGTTCTGCCGGTAGTCCAGGAAGATGAAGCCACGGCCGTGCCCATTGGTCGAGGCGTACGATCCGCGCGGATCGTTTCCTTCGCGGTACGTGAAGTCGGCCCTGGAGCCTTCCTGAAGCCGGACGTTGGAGACCGAGCTGTTCCAGATCCGGGTGCTGTTGGCTATCTGGGTGCGGAAGCTCGGGGCGGAAGCCGCGCTGTACGTGACCGTGACCGCCTGGGTTCCGGGGTTGGCGGCCCGCTTCTCGGCGACCGACTTCATGACCGCGTCGAAGAAGGCCCGGTTCGCGGCGGCGTTCTCGCCCGACCCGTTGTACGCGGCAATGCCGGCTGAGGTGGAGGTGGCAGGAGCAGGAGCGGGAGCGGCGGAGACCGCGGGAGCTGAACCCAGCGCGGCGAATAATCCGAGGCCGGCAAGGGCGGAGGCGATGGCGGTCGGGACGTGTCTCATGGGGGATTTCTCCTACTGTCCGGTGAAGCCGCACCCTGGAGTTTGTCCGCTGAACGGACGGGGCGCGGGACGGTACGGAGAGAGTGTGGGGGAGCGGACACCTGCTGGGAATGATGCCAACTCGCGATTGCACCGCCCTATCCCCCCGTCCTCCGGGGCGCGTCACCGTGACATCGGCTCAAGACCGCCACGTGGCCGAGGAAGCCACCGGCCCGCTCTCTGCCGGCCTGGTGGCTTCCTCTCCCACTCGACCGCCTCGCTCCGGACTCGAACCGCGGTCGCGCCGGGCTATGTCTCGGTGAGCAGTCCCCGGGTGTCGGTCCGGGAACGCTGGTCGGTGCCGAGGCCGGCGGTGATGGTCAGGATGGACGCCGGCCCCGCCATGTCGACCGCGTGCCACGCCCCGGCCGGGTTGACGGTGGCCTCGCCCGGCCGGAGCGTCACACGGTCGGGCACCCCGTCCATGTCGCGGGTGACCGTCACCGACCCACTGAGGCAGACGACCAGTTCGTCGCCGGCGGGGTGGCGCTCCCAGTGGTCGCCGGGGCCGTCGCCGTCGAAGATCGTCACTGTCCGGCCCTCGGCGCCGTCCGCCGCGACCGCGGCGCTGTAGGCCTGGAGCACCTCCGGGTCCCAGGCGAAGCCCTCGACGGGTTTGGCTCTCGAGCCCAGCCCGAGGTGTACGGGGGTGGTCCGCAGGTCGATGGCGTCGCGTTCGTGGTCGATGAGTCTCATGCCGACGATCGTCACCGGACGGCCATCGGGTGGTCTTGAAGGAAAGGGAACGGGAGCCGACGCGACGGGCAGCCGGCCGGCGACTACCCGGTCCCGAGGAGGACTTCGCCGCGACGCCAGGCTGTCGGCGACCGGCCCGTGAACTCGCTCCACTCCCGGACGAGATGGGCCTGGTCGGCGTAGCCGGAGAGGGCCGCCACATCGGCCCACGGGAGCGGGGCGTGCGCTGTTGCCAGTTCGTGCGCGTGCTCGAAGCGCAGAACCCGGGCGAAGGTCTTCGGCAACAGGCCCACCTCACTGCGAAACCGCTCGGTGAGATACCGGCGGCTCCAGCCCAGCTCTGCGGCGACCGCCCCGACCTGGACACGGCCCCGCGCGGCGACGAGGCGGCGCCAGGCCTCGGCCACCTCGGGGCGTACCCGGGGGACGCGTTCGCCACCGTCGCTGCGGCCGACGGCTCGCAGGAGCAACTCGTCCAGCACGGCGAACCGCGCGGCCCAGGTCGTCGCCGTTCGGAGCCGGTCGACCAGCTCGACGCCGAGCGCTCCGAGAAGCTCGTCGAGTGGAACCAGTTGATGGACGAGCGCAGCGGCGGGCATGCCGTAGACGGCCCGAGCCCCGAGCGGTGTCAGCGACACCTGCACGCCTCGCTGGTGTCCGTCGTGGTGGATCGCGACGGACCGGCACATCAGACCGCCGGCGACGCTGCCGAATCGGGTCACCGGTGACCCGTCGTCGACGCCCGTCGCCACCTCCAGAGGGTCGGACAGGCTGATCACCGCAGTGAGCATGCGGCCCGGCGGACCGCAGTGCACCCCCGCCGGGAACCCGCGAAGGTCGAAACCGGCATACGAGCCGACGTACCGCCGCAGGGCGGGCGCCGGACGCGTAACGATCCTGGTAGCTCTATGGTCCTCCACCCTCGTCAGGGTACGAACCGGCGGTCCACCTGTGGGCTCCCGTACTCAACTGTCCCGGTTTCGCTGGGGGAGCCCAGCCCGCTGGTGGTCCTGTCGTGGTCCCCGGAATACTGGTCGCCCATGGAAGAGATCGAAGTCGTCGTCGCCCATTCCGAGCGCGCGACTCTGCGCGTCGGCGACGTGTTCCTGAAGGTGGACGCCGATCAGGCGCGCATCGACGTCGAGGTCGAGGCGATGTCCCTCGTGCCGGTCCCGACCCCGGAGGTCCTGTGGCACAAGCCGCCCGTGCTCGCGATCGCCGCACTCCCGGGAACAACGCTCGGGCGTCTCGGCGGGCCGTCCACCGGGTCGTCGGCGGCGTGGGCCGCGGCGGGCGCCGCCATCCGGAAGCTGCACGACGCGCCGCCGCCGCCCTGGCCCGGTCGTGCCGGGCGGAGCGTTGTCGCGCTGGCGGCGGAACTCGACGACGAGTGCGCGTCGCTCGTGACGAACGGCCTCCTGCCCGCTGACCTGGTCGCCCACAACCGCCGGGTCGCCGGGGCCGCGCTCCGGCCGTGGACTCCGGCGTTCACGCACGGCGACCTGCAGATCGCGCACGTCTTCCTCGACGGCGACGAGGTCACGGGCATCATCGACTGGTCCGAGGCGGGTCGGGGCGATGCCCTGTACGACCTCGCCACCTTCACGCTCGGACAGGAGAAGCACCTCGACGACGTCCTCGCCGGCTATGGCGGCGGCATCGACCTCGACGTGATCCACGCGTGGTGGTCGTTGCGAAGCCTGCTGGCGGTCCGCTGGCTGATCGAGCGCGGCTTCGACCCGTTCGCACCGGGGTGTGAGGTCGACGTGCTGCGATCCCGGATGTGAGGCGACCGTCTTCCCCCCACGGAATCGTCTTCCTCGCCAATGAGGGGAACGACAAGGCCGCCGCCTTCGCCGTTCCGCGTCCCGGCGCAGCACCACGAATGGCGCCGGGATACGAATGGTGCTGAGAATGTGGTGGGGGTCGTGAGAGCCCGCACGGCGACTCAGCCCGCGCGGCGGGCATGGAGGTAGGTATGCCGAGGCCTTTGTGGACCGGTGCGATCAGCTTCGGCCTGGTCACCATCCCGGTGAAGGTCGTCTCCGCGACCCAGGACCACTCGATCCACTTCCGCCAGGTCCACCTGGAGGACCTCGGACGGGTGCGCACCCGGAAGGTCTGCGAGCTGGACGGCGAAGTCCTGTCGCAGGACGAGATCGGCAAGGGCTACGAGCTCTCCAAGGAACAGACGGTGCCGATCACGGATGAGGAACTGGACCGGATTCCGCTGCCCACCGCGAAAGCCATCGAGATCGTCGCGTTCGTGGACGCCGGCAGCGTCGACCCGATCCGGATCAGCGACTCCTACTACCTCGCGATCGACGGCAAGGTCGCCGAGAAGCCCTACACCTTGCTGCGCCGGGCGCTGGAGCGCTCGGACAAGGTGGCCGTCGCGAAGTTCGCCTGGCACAACCGTGAGCGGCTGGGGCTGCTGCGGGTCAGGGAAGGGGCGATCGTGCTGCACTCGATGCGCTGGCCGGACGAGATCCGCAGCCCCGAGTCCCTGGCCCCGCTCCAGGTCGAGCTGGACGACGAAGAGATCGAGCGGGCCGTCCAGCTCACCGACACCATGGCTGTGGACAGCATCGCCGGGTTCCGGGACACCTACCGGGACGCCCTGGAGGAACTGCTCACGGCGAAGTCGGAGGGCAAGGAGCTTCCGGAGCCCGCCGAGGGCGAGGAGCAGCAGGAGGGCAAGGTCGTGGACCTGATGGCCGCGCTGAACGCGTCGGTCGAGGCGGCGAAGGAGAGCCGCGGGGAGGACGGGGGAGGGGAAGCCACGGTGCACGAGATGCGGCCCCGGAAGAAGACCCCGGCGAAGAGGACGGCCTCGTCCGGGACGTCGGCCACCGGCCGGAAGGCGACCGCGTCCAGGAAGACCACCGGCCGGAAGACGGGCGCAGGGAAGACGACCGCGGCGAAGAAGACGACCGGCGCCCAACGCACGGCGAGGAAGCGGAGCGCCTCCTGACCGAGGACCGGGACGGTTCCGTGGCGCGTCTGCCCCGCATCGCGCCGATGCTCGCGACCCCCGGGCGGCTGCCCCCGCCCTCGGAGGACACCTCGTACGCGTACGAGGTGAAGCAGGACGGGCAGCGGTGCATGGTCTACCTTCCCGGCGACGGGTCCGTACAGCTGCGCTCCCGGTCCGGCGCCGACATCACCCCCGCCTATCCCGAGCTCATGAGCCTGGGAGCGGCGCTGGGCTCCCGCCCCGCCGTGCTGGACGGGGAGATCGTCGCCCTGGACGACGAGGGGCGCGGCGACTTCCAGCGGCTGCAGCCCCGGATGGGGCTGGCCGGCTCCCGGGCCAGGGCGGCCCGCATGGCCGCGAAGGCGCCCGTGCACCTGATGTTCTTCGACGTCGTGTTCCTCGGCACGAGCCGGCTCACCCGCACCCCGTACTCCGAGCGCCGCGCCGTCCTGGACTCCCTGGACCTGGGCGGGCCCGCGTGGTCGACCCCGGCCGCGGTCGTCGGACACGGTCGGCGGGCGCTGGAGATGACCCGGGCCGCCGGCTTCGAAGGGATCGTCGCCAAGCGGCGCACCTCCCTCTACGAGCCGGGTGTCCGCTCCCGGGCGTGGGTCAAGATCCGGCACGTGCGGACCGAGGACATCGTCGTCGGCGGCTGGCTGCCCGGCCACGGCCGCCTCACCTCGCTGCCCGGCGCCCTCCTCATGGGCCGGCCGGACCCCGGCGGGGGACTCCGCTACGTCGGCGGCGTCGGCACCGGCTGGAGCGACGCCGAACGCGTCACCCTCGGGGCCCTCCTCCACGCCGCTGCGACCGATACCTGCCCGTTCACCGAGCGGCCCGCGGTGACCGGGGCCCGGTGGGTGGAGCCCCGGCTGGTCGGCGAGGTCCGCTACGCGACCCGCACCAGGGCCGGACGGCTGCGCCAGCCCTCCTGGCACCGCCTGCGTCCCGACCTCACACCCGATGACCTCGGCTGAGTCGCGTCGGCGGCCGGCCGTGGACCACCGTCCTGGACCGGAGAAGATGACGCGTCACCGTGCGCCACGCACCGGATGGTCGGGCCCGTCCTCGTGCCGGGACCCGGAATGCCGGTCCTCCGCGACCCCGCCGGCCGGCCCGGTGCCGTTCACCGGCTCAGCGGACGGCCACCAGGACACTGTCGTCGCCGCACTGCCAGACGGTGGCGGCACCGCTGAAACCGGCTTCGCTCAGGAGCGTCATCTGGTCGGCGGTCGTCAGTCCGTGGGGCTCCCTGAAGGTGCGGTGCGCGATCGGCGAGCGGGCCCGGGCCTCGGCGAGCGGGGCGAGTTCCGGGGCGGAGAGGAAGGACTTCCACCAGCCCGCCCAGGCCTCGCGGCCCTGACGGCCCGTCCGGTGGCCGCGGCGGAAACGGACATGGCGGGCGATGTCGTTCAGCTCCCGGTTGTCGGCGGGCCTGCGGTTGTCGGCGTCGACGAAGACGCCTCCGGGGCGCAGCCGGCCGGCCAGGGTGCGGTAGAGCGCGGCGAGTTCGTCGGGGTCGAGCCAGTGGAGCGCGGTGGACGAGACGGCCGCGTCCCAGGGCGCCGGTGCGATGTCGTCGGCCCAGCCGGGTGCGGTGAGGTCGCGCGCCAGGAGGCGGATGTCCGTGCCCGTGACCGCCTCCTCCGCGAGACCGAGGAGGAGCGGGTCCGCGTCGACGCCGACGGTGTCGGCCCGCGGGAAGGCGCGGGCCAGCCGGGTGGTCAGCGAGCCGGTGCCGCAGCCCAGGTCCACCAGGAGCGGCCGGGTGGCCGTCCCGCTCCGGTCGAGGGACCGGCCGACGATGTCGAGGACGACCTGGAAGCGTTCCTCCCGGTCCGGGCTGTAGCGCTCCTGCTGCTCGTCCCAGCGGTGCAGCCAGGTGCGGGCGGTCTCGCCGAGCATGGTTCGCCTCTTTCGGTCGAGGGGCGGGGAGAGTGTGTCGTACGGCGCGATGGACGGGGGCGGGGCTCGGCGTGGCCGGGTCCGTCCGCCTGTCGCGGGGCGCTCAGCCACGGCCGACGAAGGGCATCGTGGTGGGGAGGACGGTGAGGGACTGCACGTTGGCGGTGACAGGCAGGGAGGCCATCAGCAGGAGGGCGTCGGTGAAGTGGGACACCGGCAGTGTCGACTCCACCGCCTCGCTGCCGTCGGCCTGACGCGCGGGGGGCTGCGGGGCGCCGTCCGGTGGCTCGACGTTCCCCACGTCGAGCTGGCCGCAGGCGATGTTGTGGGCGCGGCCGTCGAGGGAGAGCGAGCGGGTCAGGCCGAGGACCGCGTGCTTCGCCGCGGTGTAGGCGGCGGAGTGCGGGCGGGGTGCGTACGCGGACGGCGCACCGTTGTTGATGATCCGTCCGCCGGAGGGGTTCTGCTCGCACATGACGCGGAACGCTTCCCGCGAGCAGAGGAACGTGCCGGTGACGATCGTGCCCAGCACCCGGTTCCAGTCGTCGAGGGCCACCTCGGCCACGGGAACGCGGGGCGCCGGGGCTCCGGCGTTGTTGAAGAGCAGATCGACCCTCCCGTACCGGTCGCGGGCGGCACGGAACAGCGCCGCGACCTCGTCGGGGCGGGTGATGTCGGTGGGGACGGCGAGAGCGTTTTCGTCCCCGGCCGGGGAGAGGGCCGCGGTCCCGTCCAGGGCGTCGGGGCGCCGGCCGGCCAGAACCACGTTCCAGCCCCGGCCGAGCAGGGCCAGGGCGGCGGCACGGCCCAGTCCGCTGCCCGCGCCGGTGACGACTGCCGTACCGCTCACGGCGCCCCTCACACCGCCACCTCGTCCAGCCACAGGCGCAGGACCCGCCGGTGGTGCGGTTCGGGGCCGTCGGTGAACGGGGAACGACCGTGCATGACGCGGCTGTTGCGGATGATCAACAGGTCTCCGGAGGTCAGGGTGACCGCGTGGGCGGTCTCCGGGCGGTTGAGGACCTCGTCCAGGACGTCCAGGGCCTCGGCACGTGCGGCGTCGAGCGGGGGCCGCCCATCGCGCCCGGCGGAGGCCCGCACCGTACGGGACTGGTAGTAGCAGGTGACGGCGCCGTCCGGTCCGGTGGTGAGGATCGGGGTGCGGACCAGCTGACTGCCCGCGCGGCCGGTGCGGTCGAAATACCAGTCCTGGCCGAGGAGTTCCAGCACGTCGGGGCGTTCGGCGGCGAGGACGTCATGGATGTACGGAGCTCCGGCCACACGCGTCGCGCCGCCCCGGGCGGCCGGCCGCAGACAGAGCAGGACGAGGAGGTCGCAGGTGTCGCAGTGGAAGGCGATCTCGTCCGGGTCCCCCTCCCGGTGCCGCAGCACCTGCGTCACGTCGCCCGCACCGTTCTGCGGCACGATCTCGCCGAAGTCCCGGACGAGCCGGGAGACCCGCTCGGTGACGTCCGCCTCCTGGTGGAGGTCTGCGACAGGGCCGGTGGGGAAGAGCTGCCGCACGAGGGCGAACCCGAAGGCATCGAGCCCCGTGCGGATGCGGGAGCGCAGGGCTTCCCAGACCGGGTCGGGCTCCCTTCGCGGGCCGCCGGCGGCCGACCACAGCCGGGCGCGGTCCTGCTCGGTCGGTGCCAGGCGCCACACCTCGTGCCCGGCCTTGAGCCTGCTGGTGTCCCAAGCCCCGGAGGGGGTGGGCGCGTTGACACGCGAAGCGTTCTCCATCGGGGTCCCTTCGGCTGTCCTGTACGTCGTGCCGGCTCCCGCACGAGTGAGGGCGGCGCGTGCTGTTCAGTCCCGGTCCCGTACGGCGGTCGCCACGGCCTTCGACCACAGGGCGAGCGCCTCGTCGACCTGCTCGCCGGTGACGGTCAGGGCGGGGATCATCCGGACGGTGTTCCCCCAGACCCCGCAGGTCAGTAGCAACAGGCCGAGTTCGGCGGCGGCCTGCTGAGCCCTGCCCGCGGTGTCCGGGTCGGGCGACCCGTCGGGCCGGCGGAACTCGCTGCCCAGCATCAGCCCACGCCCGCGGACATCGGCGACGGCCGGGGTCCGCTCCGCGACGGCGTGCAGGCCGCGGGCGAGCCGCATGCCCTGCTCGGCCGCGTTGGCGACCAGCTTCTCGTCGCGGATGACGTCGAGGGTCGCGAGGGCGGCCGAACAGGCGACGGCGTTCCCGCCGTACGTGCCGCCGTGGGAGCCGGGGCGGGCGAGGCTCATGAGATCGGCGCGCGCGGCGATCGCCGAGAGGGGAAAACCGCTCGCCAGGCCCTTGGCCGTCACGAGGATGTCGGGGGTCGCGGCCCCGGTCTCGTACTCGTGCGCCCAGAACCGCCCGGTGCGGCCGAACCCGCACTGCACCTCGTCGAGGACGAGGACGATGCCGTACCGGTCGGCGCGTTCGCGCAGTCCGGCGAGGAAGCCGTCGGGGGCGGGAACGTAACCGCCTTCGCCCAGTACGGGCTCCACGACGAACGCGGCGGTCTCCTCCGGGGCGCTGGTGGTGGCCAGGACCCGGTCGAGGCCCCGCAGGGCGAACTCCACCGCGGCGGATTCGTCCAGGCCGAGGTCGAAGGCGTGGGGGAAGGGCGCGACCGCGACGCCCGGCATCAACGGGCCGGTGCGCGCCCGGAAGCGGGAGCCGGCCGTGGTCAGGGAAGCGGCGCCCATGGTCCGGCCGTGGAAACCCCCGTCGAAGACGACGGTGCTCGCTCGCCCGGTGGCCTGCCGGGCGAGGCGCAGCGCCGCCTCCACGGCCTCGCTCCCGGAGTTGGCGTAGAAGAGGGTGTCCAGGCCCTCGGGCAGGACCTCGCCCAGGCGTTCGGTCAGGGTGAGCAGCGGTTCGTGCAGGACGGTCGTGTACTGGCCGTGGATCAGCCGGCCCGCCTGTTCGCGGACCGCCTCGACGACCCGTGGATGGCAGTGACCGGTGCTGGTCACGCCGACGCCCGCGGTGAAGTCGAGGTGGCGTCGCCCCTCCGCGTCGTAGAGGTACAGCCCTTCCCCCCGGACGGCGGTGACGGGAGTGGCCTGCTTCAGTACGGGTGACAGCCGGGGCATGGTTCACCTCACGGTTCGGGGACCTGCGGCGGGAGCCTGCGGCCCGTGGCGGGAGTGCGTGCGCTCAGTGGCCGGCGGGGTCCGGCCGGGGCAGGAAGCCGGACTCGGTGGCCCAGGCCAGCGCGGAGGCCCACCACCGGGGCGTCGGGGCGGTGAACCGGACCCCCAGCCGGTCGAGTACGGCGAGAGTGTGCGAGGAGTCGGTCCGGACGTTGCGGTCCTCCAGCAGACTCCAGGCCGCTGCCAGCCGGACCTCCTCGGGGTGATCGCCTTCCGCCCGGTCCAGCGCGGCGGCGAAGTCCTTCGCGTCGCGCAGCTCGATCCGGTGGCCGGACCGCCTCATCCAGCCCACCAGTTCGTCGTGGGCGACCTGATGCGGGGTCTCGACATGGTGGGCCCCGGGGGCCGCGTCCGCGTACAGGGCCAGTGCCGCGATCCCGGCGGCCACCGTGTCGACGTGGCTGAAGGCGAACGTCGCCCCCTCCAGGCGCGGGGCGGCTCCGGCCAGCAGATAGCCGCGCAGGGTCTGGTAGACGCGGTTGGTGGCGATGCCCCCGTGGAACGCGCCGGTGCGGCTGTGGGCGGCGACGTGGCCGCTCCGGTGGATGTGGCAGCGGCGGCCGGAGGCGGCCCAGGCGCGGACCGCCTCCTCGGCGAGGAACTTGGACCGCTCGTACGGGGTGCGGAAGTGCTGGCCGATGCGCAGATCGGCCTCGCTGAACCGGCGGTTGGGGGCGGCGGGGTCGATCCCGCCGGCCACGGCGAGCGTCGAGATGTGGTGGAACCGGACCCCGCCCATGGCCTCGGCGTCGATCCAGGCCAGCAGCCGCCGCACCCCGTCGTGGTTGGTGCGCTCCAGATCCTCGGGCGGGGCGACCAGGCGGACGTCGGCGGCGGCGTGGACCACGATCTGGGCGTCCCGGGCGAGGGCGTGCCCGGCCGCGGAGAGGCCCAGCCCTTCGCGGCCGATGTCCCCGGCCACCACACGCAGACCGGGCGAGACGCGGCGCAGCCGGCCTGCGGCGTCCTGGTCGCGCTCTCCGCGTACCAGACAGGTGACCTGCGCGCCGCGCTCCAGCAGGGCGTCGAGCAGGTGCCCGCCCACATAGCCCGTCGCCCCGGTGAGCAGTACGCGGGCCGGTTCGCGCACCACGAGGACCGCGGGGGACGGGGGCGGGGG
>NZ_JAAXYC010000584.1 GCF_018619185.1 Streptomyces sp. McG3
GTGCGGCACTCGGGTGGGCTGCACCGGAAGTGGCTGCTGTTGTGTCACGACCTGGCTGGTGCCGGTGAGGTGCGGCAGGCGTTGGAGCAGGCCGGGGCCCAGGTCGAGGTGCGGGTACTGCCGGACGACGGCGACCTCGACCACACCCACGGCCACGACCTCGACCTCGACCGCGAGCGCGTGGCGAAGCTGCTGGCCGGTGCTGAGCACATCGCCTATCTGGCGACCGGGTCGGACCGGAGTCATTCGGCCGTACTGCACGACCTGGTCACGGTGGTGCAGGCCGTGGTGGAGGTGGAGGGTGCCCGGTTGTGGGTGGTGACCCGTGGTGCGGTGTCGGCGCCGGGGAATGGTTCGGTTCCTGATCCGGTGCTGGCGGCGGTGTGGGGTCTTGGCCGGGTCTTCGGTCTTGAGCACTCGGATCATTACGGTGGTCTGGTCGATCTGCCCGCTGTGTGGCAGGCCGGTACGGGTGGTCTGTTGGTCGCGGCGCTGGCGCAGTCGGTGGAGGATCAGCTGGCTGTCGGTGTGGAGGGGGTCTTCGTGCGC
>NZ_JAAXYC010000130.1 GCF_018619185.1 Streptomyces sp. McG3
GGGAGTTGGCCGGTCGGGGGGCGATGGCCTCGGTCTCCTTGGATGTGGCGGAGGCGGAGGGGTTTTTGTCGTCGTCGGTGACGGTGGCGGCGGTGAACGCGCCGGGGCAGATCGTGGTGAGTGGTCCGCCGGAGGAGATCGCCGAGTTGTGCGTGCGCTTGGAGGGGCTGGG
This sequence comes from Streptomyces sp. McG3, assembly GCF_018619185.1. Classification (GTDB taxonomy): domain Bacteria; phylum Actinomycetota; class Actinomycetes; order Streptomycetales; family Streptomycetaceae; genus Streptomyces. Next base: position 173 of record NZ_JAAXYC010000130.1, read on the forward strand.
GGTGCGGGCGCGTCGGATCGAGGTGGATTACGCGTCGCATCATGCGCAGGTGGAGGCGGTCGAGGGGCGGTTGGGTGCTGAGTTGGGTGGGGTGGTTGATCTGGGGGGTTCGGGGCCGGAGTTCGTGTCGACGGTGACCGGTGGGCCGGTTCCCGTGGGGGAGTTGGACGCGGGGTATTGGTATCGGAATCTGCGGGAGCCGGTGCTGTTCGCGGATGTGGTGCGGCGGTTGGAGGGTGCCGGTTCGCAGGTGTTCGTGGAGATCGGTCCGCATCCGGTGCTGTCGTTGGCGATGGAGCAGACGGTCACCGATGGGAGGGTGCTGCACAGCCTGCGCCGGGATCAGCCCGAGGCCGCGCAGTTGTTGCGGAGTCTGGGTGCGGCCTGGGCCGCGGGTCTGCCGGTGGTGTGGCGGGAGTTGCTGCCCGCTGTGGAGCCGGTGGCGTTGCCCACGTACGCCTTCCAGCGGCAGCACTACTGGCTCACCCCTCCGGCGAGCACGCGGCAGACCGCCGTCGGACGGTACCGGATCGGCTGGAAGCTCCTGCCGGAACCGGAGCGTGCCGAGATGCCCCCCGACACCGAGTGGCTGCTGGTCCACGAGGAGGGCGGCCGCGCGGCCGAGGCCGCCGCGCTCGCCGAGGAGCTGACGGGCGAAGGAGGATCGGCACGTGTGGTCGCCACGCCCGGCGGAACGGTCGAACCAGAGGCGCTGACAAGGCTGTTGGGTGATGCCGACCGGTCTGAGGAGCGCCCGGTCGCCGTGGTCTCGTTGCTGGCCGGGGAGGCCGCGGTGGGCCTCCTGCGGGCCGTGGCGTCCGTGCCCTGGCGGACACGTCTGTGGCAGCTGACCTCGGGCGCGGTCGGCGTGGGCGGCGAAGACGCCGTCGCGGACTGCGCGCAGGCCGAACTGTGGGGATGGAGCCGCTGCTTCGCGCTTGAGCACCCGGACCGCTGGGGCGGCCTCGTCGACCTGCCCGCCGACGCCGACGACGACGTGCTGGCCCGGACAGCGGCCCGCCTCGCGCGTGACGGCGACGAGGACCAGATCGCCGTCCGCCCCGAGGGCGCCTACGGCCGCCGGCTACTGACGTTGACCGACGAGCCGGGCGACCCGCGAACGGCGTGGCCGTCGGCCGGAACGGTGGTGATCACCGGCGGCACCGAGGGGCCGGGCCGCCATGTGGCCCGCTGGGTGGCCTCCAGGGGCGCCGACCGCCTGGTACTCGTCGGTGCCGACGCGGCAGAGCTGTGCGCCGAGCTGACCGGGGCGGGTACACCGACCGTCACCGTGACGGGTGACATCACCGACCCCGAGGCCCTCCGTACCCTCCTCCAAGAGGCCCTGGGCGAGACGCCGTTGGCCGCCGTGGTGCACGCCGCGGGCGCCATCGAGCTGGCCCCGGTCCGGCAGAGCGACCCCGCACACGCCGCTCGCGTGACGGGGGAGCGCTGCGCGGGCGCCGAAGCACTGGCCGAGGTGCTGCGCACCGACCACTCGGACGCCCGACTGGTGCTGCTCTCCTCGGTCGCGGGCGTCTGGGGCGCAGGGGCACACGGTGCCTTCGCCGCCGCCGGCGCACACCTCGACGCCCTGGCCGAACGCGAACACGCCGCCGGCCGCCCGGTCACCTCCATCGCCGTCAGCCCCTGGGAGGCCGAGCCCGAACTGGCCGACCTGCTGCGCGCACAGGGCGTGCCCGCCGCCGACTCCGGCGCGACTCTGGCCGCGCTGCCCGGCCTGCTGAACCTGCCCGAACCGGCCGTCGTACTGGCCCACGTGCACTGGGAGCGTTTCGTACCCACGTTCACCGCCGCCGGGCCCCGGCCGCTCATCGGCGACCTCCCGGAGGCGCGTCGCGTGCTGGACGCGGAGGCCGAGGCCGACCGGAACCCGGACGCCGCGCACACCTCCAAGCTGGCGCGGGCCCTGGCCGTCTCCGCACCGGCCGAGCACGACCGGATCGTGCTGACGGAGGTCCGGGCCACCGCCGCCGCGGTGCTCGGCTACGCCGGACCGGACGCCATCGGCGAGGCCAAGGCCTTCCGCGAGCTCGGCATGGACTCCGTGACCGCCGTCGAGCTGCGCAACCGGCTGTCGGCGGCGACCGGCGTACGGCTCCCCGCCACGCTGATCTTCGACCACCCCAACCCGGCGGCGGTGGCCCGTCTGCTGCGCCAGGAGCTGTCGCCCGGCCCGGCGGGAGCCGACGACGCGACGTCCGACCTGCCCCCGCGCCCGGCGGCCGCCGACGAACCCATCGCCATCGTGGGGATGAGCTGCCGGTTCCCCGGCCGCGTCGCCTCCCCCGAGGACCTGTGGCAGGTGGTCGCCGGGGGCGTCGACGCCGTCGCACCGTTCCCGGACGACCGGGGCTGGGACATGTCCGCCCTCTACGACGAGGACCCGGACCGGGCCAGGACGGTCTACGCGCGAGGCGGCGGATTCCTGCACGACGTGGCCGCGTTCGACGCGGGATTCTTCGAGATCAGCCCCCGTGAGGCGACCGCCATGGACCCCCAGCAGCGGCTGCTCCTGGAGACCTCCTGGGAGGCGTTCGAACAGGCGGGCCTCCTCCCGGAGGACATGCGCGGCAGCGACACCGGCGTCTTCGTCGGCACCAACGGACAGGACTACGCGTCCCTGCTGATGTCCGGCGACGACGGCCTGGAGGGCTACCTCGGCACCGGCAACGCGGCGAGCGTGGCCTCCGGCCGGGTCGCCTACACCTTCGGTCTCGAAGGCCCGGCCGTCTCGGTCGACACCGCCTGCTCGTCCTCCCTGGTGGCGATGCACTGGGGCGCGCAGGCGCTGCGGCAGGGCGAGTGCTCGATGGCACTGACCGGCGGCGTCACGGTGATGACGACCCCCGGATCGCTGCTCACCTTCGCCCGGCAGCGCGGCCTCGCCGCCGACGGGCGCAGCAAGGCGTTCTCCGCCCACGCCGACGGCATGGGCATGGCCGAGGGCGTCGGCATGCTGCTCCTCGAAAGGCTCTCCGACGCCCGGCGCAACGGGCACCGGGTGCTCGCCGTGATCCGCGGCTCCGCGATCAATCAGGACGGCGCCAGCAACGGCCTCACCGCCCCGAACGGCCCCGCGCAGCAACGGGTCATACGACAGGCGCTGCGCAACGCCGGACTCGGTGCGGCGGACGTCGACGTCGTCGAGGCACACGGCACCGGCACCACGCTCGGCGACCCGATCGAGGCGCAGGCGCTCCAGGCCGCCTACGGCCAGGACCGTCCCGCCGGCCTCCCGCTGTGGCTCGGATCGCTGAAGTCCAACATCGGCCACACCCAGGCCGCCGCCGGAGTGGCGGGCGTGATCAAGATGGTGATGGCGCTGGACCGGGAGTCACTGCCCCGCACCCTGCACGCCGACGAACCGTCCCCGCACGTGGACTGGTCCGAGGGCACGCTGCGGCTGCTCACCGAACCGCTGCCCTGGAAGCGCTCCGAACGCCCCCGCCGCGCCGGCGTCTCGTCGTTCGGGATGAGCGGCACCAACGCCCACGTCATCCTGGAGGAGGCTCCCGCGGCCGGGACCCGGGACACCACCGAGCCGGTGGCCGGGACCCTGGACACCACCGAGCCGGCGGCCGACGACCACGAGGCGTCCGTCGTACCGCCGTGGCTGCTCTCCGCGAAGTCCGAGGCCGGGCTGCGCGACCAGGCCGACCGGCTGCGGCGCCGACTGCGCGCCGCACCCGGCCCCGACCCGGTGGACGTCGGCCACGCGCTGGCCGCCACGCGCTCGTCCTTCGCGCACCGCGCGGCCGTCCGCGGTGCCGGGCTCGACGAACTGCTCGCGGGGCTGGACGCGGTGGCCGCGGGGGAGCAGTCCCCGTACGTGCTCCGCAGCCGGGCCGACGCGGGGGAGCGCCCGGTGTTCGTCTTCCCGGGCCAGGGTTCGCAGTGGGACGGCATGGCCGTCCGCCTCCTCGACACCTCGCGGGTGTTCCGCGACAGCGTCGAGGCGTGCGCCGCGGCCCTGGCGCCGCACCTGGACTGGTCGCTGCCCGACGTGCTCCGGGGCAGTGCGGGTGCGCCGCCGCTGGACCGGGTGGACGTGGTGCAGCCCGCGCTCTTCGCGATGATGGTGTCCCTGGCCGGACTGTGGCAGGCGCACGGCGTCCGGCCGGCCGCCGTGGTCGGTCACAGCCAGGGCGAGATCGCCGCCGCGTACGTGGCGGGAGCACTGGACCTGGACGACGCCGCCCGCGTCGTCGCCGTGCGCAGCCGGATGCTGGCCGGCCTCCAGGACAGCGGCGGCATGACCTCGGTCGCCGCCGGCGTCTCCTGGGTGGCGGAGCGACTGGCCCGTTGGGGCGGTGAGGTGGAGATCGCCGCCGTCAACGGACCGCGCTCCGTCGTCGTGTCCGGGCCGCTCCGCGGGCTGGAGCTGATGGAGAAGGAGTGCGCCGCCGAGGACATACGCGTGCGACGCGTCCCGGTCCGGTACGCCTCGCACTCGCGGTACGTGGAGGAGTTGCGCACACCGCTGCTCGCGGCCCTCGACGGCCTGACGCCGCGAGCGGCCACCGTGCCGTTCCTCTCGACGGTGACCGGTGAGTCGGTCGACACCGCCACCCTGGGCGCCGACTACTGGTACCGGAACCTCCGCCAGACCGTCCGGCTCGACGAGGCCGTCGGCACCCTGCTCGGCCGGGGGCACCGCGCCTTCGCCGAGATGAGCCCTCACCCGGTCCTCACCGCCGGGCTCCTCGACACCGCCGAGCAGGCCGGCACGGACGCGTTCGCGGTGGGCACCCTCCGCCGCGACGAGGGCGGCCCCGACCGCTTTCTCACCTCCCTCGGCGAGGCACACGTCCGTGGCGTGCGGGTGGACTGGCGCCCCGCCTTCACCGGCCACCCACGCCCCGTGGAGCTGCCCACGTACGCCTTCCAGCGGGAGCGGTACTGGGTCCATGCCGCGCCCCCCGGGGTGGGGGACATCGCTGCGGCGGGGGTGGAACCGGCGGACCATCCGCTGCTCGGCGCGGAGATCGCGCTCGCCGACACCGATGAACTGGTGCTCACCGGCACGGTCCGCACCCCTGTCCTGCCCTGGCTGACGGACCACCAGGTCTCCGGCGTCACCCTGCTGCCCGGGACCGCCTTCGTGGACCTGGCGCTCCGAGCCGGTGAACGCTGCGGCCATCCGGTCGTGGAGGAGCTCACGCTCCAGGCCCCGCTGGTTCTCCCCGAGGGAGAGGAACCGCGCATCCAGGTCAGGGTCGGCCCGGCCGACGACACGGGACGCCGCGCGTTCCGCGTGCACTCCCGTACGGACGACGGCGCGGGGAGCGCGAGCGCCCTGGGCCACGGCACGGACGACTCCGGCTGGACCTGCCACGCGACCGGCAGCCTCCTCGTACCCGCCCCCACCACGCCCGCCGCTCCTCCGGTCACCGGAGCGGAGCCGGCCGCCTGGCCTCCGGCCGGCGCGACCGCCGTCGACATCACCGACGGCTATGACCGGCTGGCAGAGCTCGGCTACGGATACGGGCCCGCCTTCCGGGGCGTCCGCGCGGTCTGGCGCCTCGGCGACGAGATCTTCGCCGAGGTGCGGCTGCCGCACCAACTCACCGAGGAGGCGCGACGGTTCGGGCTGCACCCGGCCCTGCTCGACGCAGGTCTCCAGGCCGTCGGCCTGGCCGCGACCGGAGCCGGCGGAAAGGAGGCGGACCGAGGCGGCGACGCCGCCTCGGGCATCCGGCTGCCCTTCGCGTGGACGGGCCTGAACCTGCACCGCGTCGGCGTGAGCGCCCTGCGGGTGCGGCTGGCGCCGACCGCGAGCGGCGGTGTCTCCGTCACGGCCACGGACGAGACCGGCGCCCCCGTCCTGTCCGCCCGTTCCCTGGAGTTCCGGCCGGTCTCGACCCGAGGGATGCGGCTCTCCGGAGGCGGGCTGTTCCGCCTGGACTGGCGAGAGACGCCCGGCCCGCGGGCCCACACCTCGCCCGAGGCAGGTGGCTGGGCCGTCGTGGGCCCCGAGGCCGAGGAACTGCGTACCCTGCTGGCCGCCGGCGGAGCCGACACCACGGCCTACGCAGACCTGCCCGCCCTGTTGAGCGCCACCGTCTCCGGCGCTCCGGCGCCCGGCGTCGTCGTGCTGGCCCCGGAGCCGGCGCGGCCCGCCCACACGGATGTCGTGGACGACGTTCATACGCGAACTGGAAGGCAACTCGCTCTGTTGCAAGCCTGGTTGAGCGAGACACACTGGGCAGACACCCGTCTGGTGGTGACCACCCGGGGCGCGGAGGCCCTCGATCCGGTGGCCGCCGCGGCAGGGGGACTCGTCCGTTCGGCACAGGCAGAGCACCCCGGCCGCTTCACCCTGCTCGACCTGGACGGGGACGTACTGCCGCAGGCGGTCGTCGAGGCCGTCGCGAGCGGCGCGCCCCACCTCGTCGTACGGGCCGGAGCGGTGCTCGAACCCTCGCTCGTCCGCCTGCCCGCACCGGCCGGGGCACCCGCGCCGCTCACCGGAACCGTTCTCGTCACGGGCGGCACCGGAACCCTCGGCGCCCACGTGGCGCGGCACCTCGCCGCGGAACACGGAGTGCGGCACCTGCTGTTGATCAGCCGTAGCGGCGAGACGGCGGCTGGCGCCCCCGAACTGCGCGCCGAACTCGCCGCCCTGGGCTGCGAGGCCACCCTCGCGGCGTGCGACAGTGCCGACCGGGAGGCGCTGCGCACCGTACTGGACGGCATCCCGGCGGAGCGGCCGCTGAGCGCAGTGATCCACGCGGCCGGAGTGCTGGACGACGCCGTTCTCACGTCGATGACGCCGGGACAACTGGACCGCGTGCTGCGGTCGAAGGCCGACGGGGCGATCCATCTGCACGAACTGACCCGCGAGCGCCCGCCGGCGGCCTTCGTCCTGTTCTCCTCGGCGGCCGCCGTACTGGGCAGCCCCGGCCAGGGCAACTACGCCGCCGCGAACGCCCTGTTGGACGGCCTGGCCCGGCACCGCCGCGCCACCGGACTGCCCGCCCTCTCCATCGCGTGGGGCCTGTGGGCACAGCGCACGGGCATGACCGGCCATCTGTCCGAAGCGGACCTGCGCCGGATGACGCGCGCGGGCCTGGCCCCGCTGGACACCGAGGGCGGACTGGCGCTGCTCGACGCCGCGCTGGCGACGGGAGAGGCGACCGTACTCGGAGCGCGGGTGGACCTGGCGACCCTGCGCGCCCGGGATGCCGGAGCGGCGATCCCGCCGCTCCTCCGCAGCCTGGTGGGGGCGCACGCCCGGACGGCGCCGAACGGTCCGGCGCAGCGGGAGCCGGAGGCGACGGTACGGCGGGAACTCGCGGGCCGGACAACGCAGGAGCGCCGGGAGGTGCTGCTGCGCCTGGTCCGCTCCGCCGCGGCCGCCGTGCTCGGCCACACCGACGCCGACCACATCCCGTCCGAGGGAGCCTTCACCGAGCTCGGCTTCGACTCGCTCACCGCCGTCGAACTGCGCAACCGGGTGCAGTCCTCGACCGAGCTGCGGCTGCCCGCGACCCTGGTCTTCGACCACGCGACCCCGCTCGCGCTCGCCGCGTACCTGGACGGGGAACTGGCTGACGGACAGGGCCCCGCCCCGGAGACGGCCCAGCAGGAGCCTGTGGAGAGCGCCGCGCCCGACACCGTCGAGGCGCTGTACCGGGAGGCCTGTCGGCAGCGGAAGGCGCATGTGGCGATGGACCTGATCGCCGCGGCGTCCCGGCTCCGGGAGCAGTTCACCGACCCGGCGGCGCTGGCCGCCCCGCCCCGGCCGGTCCGCCTGGCCGCGGGTACCGACGAACCCGTGCTGATCTGCCTGTCCACGATCACCGCGCTGTCCAGCGTCTACCAGTACGCCCGCTTCGGCACGGCCCTCAAGGAGCGACGCGAGGCGTGGTTCCTGCCGGTGCCCGGGTTCGCGGCGGAGGAACCGGTGCCGGCCGATGTGGACGCCGTCGTCGATCTGCACGCCGACCTCGCGCTGCGGTGCGCCGAGGGCCGTACGTTCGCCCTCGTCGGTCACTCGGCCGGCGGCTGGCTCGCGCACGCGGTGACGAGCCGGCTGGAGGCCCGGGGCGTGCCGCCGGTGGGCACCGTACTGATCGACACCTACCTGCCGGGCAGTTCCGCCTTCACCCAGGTGCAGGACGCGCTGACCGACATGATGTTCGAGCACGAGTCCACGGTCGGGCGGCTCGACAGCGCCCGGCTCACCGCGATGGGCGCCTACCTGCGGCTGTTCGACGACTGGAGGCCCGAACCGGTGCACACACCGACCCTGTTCGTCCGCGCGGGCGAGCCCGTGACCGACACCGTGCGGGGCGACGGATGGCGCCTGAGCTGGCCGCTGCCGAACACCACGCGGGAGGTTCCGGGCGACCACTTCTCCCTGATGCAGTCCGGCGCCGCCACGACCGCCGAGACCGTGGACGCCTGGTTGCGGGACCTCCCGCGGCCGAAGGCCGGCTGAGCCACGGCGGGGCCGCCCCGGCCGGGGCGGCCCCGCCGTGGCAACGCCAGAGGGCCCCGGCACCCGCCGGGGCCCTCTGGTATCGGTTCGGTCAGCCGCTGTGCGCGGCCAGCGCGTCCGTCAGCTCCGTGTAGGACGGGCCGGGGGAGAGCACCGGAGGCTCCCAGCCGGTGGCCAGTACGGCGTCCAGCCGCTCACGTACCTCGGGGTCGTCCAGGCTGTCCGGGGACGCCATCAGATTGGCCCGCAGCTGTGCCCGTTCCCACAGATGGTGGTCCTGCTGACCGGCCAGGGCGGTGAGAACGGCGGGCGGAAGGCCGGCGGGCGGCTCCGGACGGCCGTCCACCGTCGCGCGCCAGCTCCGGGTGCGCTCCACGTCGTCGTGGACCCCGTCCTCGTACCAGGGGCGGATCGTGCGCGCGGCGTACGCCCGGAGTCCCGCGCTCACCGCGTCCAGATCCGCGCTGTGATGCTCCATCAGATCGCTGAGTTCGGCCGCACCGGCCAGGGCGAAGGAAGCACCACGGCCCAGGATGGGATCGGTCGTGCACAACACGTCCCCGATCGGCAGGTAACCGGACGGGGTGTCGGGCGTCAACTCGCGCCAGGAGTTGGTGAGTCCGGCCATCGGTACGACTTCGCCGATCGGTTCGGCGTTGCCCGGCCGGACCCACGGCTCGAACTGGGCCACCGCGTCGGCTGCGGCCTCGAACGCGCCGGTCTCGCGCAGCCGCCCGAGCGCCTCGTCCTCCGGCAGCCGGGCGAACACCACCGCGAACGTGCGGTTGTCGTGTGCGTAGAGTCCGCCGCCGAAGCCGGCCCCGCCCGCGAAGACGACGGGAACCAGGAACGTCGGCGGCTTCGGTACGCCGTCGAGGAGCCGGTAGAAACGGCTGTGGTAGACGTTGCCGCACGGGCTCTCCTCCACCTCCTTGGTGAAGGCGCCGACCAGCGGGGAGCGACGCCCCGTGGCGTCCACCACCGCGTCCGCGTCGATCACCGCGCCGTCCACCCGCACGCCCCGGACGCGCCCCCGGTCCACCACGACCTCGCGGACGGAGAGACCGTGGTGGACCCGGACGCCGGGCTGTTCCCGGAGGGCGCGGTGCAGTACCCACTCGACGGTCGCCCGGCGTGAGCCGAAGCTCGCCAGCTCGGTCGCGTCGGCCGGAGCCTCGACCCCGGGCGGCGCCGTCATGTCGACCTCGTCGACCCCGTGCGCGAGGAGATCCGCGTGCACGTCCGGCAACCGGGTGTGCAGCAGGTGCCGGAACAGGCCGAGGAACATGTGCGGGTGACGGACCTGAGGCGCCCCCGGCCGCCGCCACTCCTGAACGTCGCCGAGGTTCTCCGGCGGGGGACCATCCCGCTCCACCAGGTCCACCGCGTACCCCTGGCGGGCCAGCAGCAGCGCGGCGCCGAGCCCGGCTATGCCCCCGCCCGCCACCACGATTCGTGCAACCATGCATGCTCCCGGATGTTGTGCGGCCCCCACGAGTCACTGCGAAGCGGCGGCCACACCCCACGCCCCGTGCCCCGGTCGGGCACTGTGCCCGTGCCGTTGAGCCGACTGCGTCACGCCGCGATGCTAGGCGGCCGCGCACGGCCTTGTGGAGTACGAACGGCGAAGATAGGGGACCCCCTATCCCTCGGAAAGGACTCAGCCCTGGGCGTCCGCGTTCTCGCTCCCGGTCTTCTCGCCCTCGGTCTTCGGCTCCTCCTTCGACGCCTTCCTCGTCGCCATGAGGCTGGTGATCGTCGTGATGATCAGTACGCCGAAGATGACGCCCAGCGAGACCGGGAGCGAGACCTCCGGGACGTGCAGGCTCGTCGTCTCGTGGAGGCCGTGCAGGACCAGCTTCACCCCGATGAAGGCGAGGATGACCGACAGGCCGTACGACAGGTGGACCAGCTTCTTGAGCAGGCCGACGATGAGGAAGTACAGCTGGCGCAGGCCCATCAGCGCGAAGGCGTTGGCGGTGAAGACGATGTACGGGTCCTGGGTCAGGCCGAAGATCGCGGGGATCGAGTCCACCGCGAAGAGGACGTCCGTGATGCCGATCGCCAGCATGACGAGCAGCATCGGGGTGGCCAGCCGCTTGCCGTTCTCGCGGACGAACATCTTCGTGCCGTGCCACGTGTCGGTCGAGGGCAGACGCCGTTCGATGGCCTTCATCAGGCGGCCCTCTTCCCAGTCCTCGTCCTCCTCGCCGGCCCGCGCCTCCTGGATGAGCTTCCAGGCCGTCCAGATGAGGAAGGCGCCGAAGATGAAGAAGACCCAGGCGAACGAGTTGATCGCGGCCGCGCCCGCGGCGATGAACACGGCGCGCAGGACCAGCGCGATCAGCACACCGATCATCAGCACGCGCTGCTGGTAGATCGCTGGGACCGCGAACTTCGCCATGATCAACACGAAGACGAACAGATTGTCGACGCTGAGCGACTTCTCGGTGACGTAGCCCGCGAAGAACTCACCGGCGGCCTGTCCGTCGCCCCATATCAGTAGGCCCGCACCGAAGAGGACGGCGAGCACGATCCAGACGGTCGTCCAGATACCCGCCTCCTTGATCGAGACCTCGTGCGGCTTACGGCCGCCGATGAAGAAGTCGGCCGCGATGAGTACGCACAGCCCTGCAACTGTGAGCACCCACATGGTCGTTGAGACGTTCAACCTGGATCCCTTCCTCTGGCAAGAGCTGCCGAGGGTACACGGATGCCCAAGGAATGGTAAAGAAAGGGTATGGGAGGGGAGTTGGGGGCTGTTGTTCCGTGCCTGGTCGGAGCCTGTCGCGACGCCGCGCGCTGGGGTGGGAGCTCCGCCACGGTAGGGGGTTGATCAGGGGTGGGGCCGCTCTTGATCGCCGGTACGTTGAAGCTGGATGAAGGAGTTTTCATACAGGTCAACCGAACGAAGGAAAGAGCCTTGACTGAAACGATTTCCGGTCGGCACATCGAGATTTCCTGGTCCGACCTGGGCATCACGGTGACCGCGGAACTCGACGGCCGCAACGCCGAACTCGCCGATGCGCTCTGGGACGCATTGCCCTATCAGAGCCTGCAGGGACACGCGCTCGTTGCGGGTGAGCACCTGTATCACGCGGCCCCGATTCCGTCCCTGCTGCACCTGACCCCGGACACGCGGATAGCAGATCGACGCGAGGCCCCCAATGGGACCTTATTCTGCTCCGGTCTCCAGCATGTGGGTATCAAGTACGGAACGCTGACCGAACCGATGCCGGCAACCCCGGTGGGCCGGATCCGCCAAGAGGACATTCCGGCTCTCCTTGAGGCCGGCAAGGCGATCTGGGATTCCGTCTACGCGACGAAGAAGCCGATCCTGGTGGAGGTCCGCAGGGCCGGAACCGCGGGCGGCCACCGTATTCCGAAACTGGTCGCCACGAATTCCGACGCGAGCCGTCTCATCGACGATGTGTACGCCGCGACCGAGAAGGCCTGGCTCTCCGAACCGAAGGAGCTCGCCGACCTCCACGCGGGGGTGATCCCGTCCGGGGCGGGCAGCTTCGACACGGTGCTGCCCACGCTGCTGTTCGTCAACGGTGAGACCCGCCCGCTGGGGTACGCCACCTACGGCGGTCTGGTCCGGGGTGCGGTCCAGGGCATGCCGATGGACTCGCTGCGTCATATGACGCGCCTCCTGGTCGGTGTTCCGGCCGAGTTCCTCGGCTACTGCGGCCTGGAGCAGCTGTGGAGTTTCACCCAGCGCTTCCTGAACTGCCTCGACCAACTCGACCGCGAGGACTTCCTGAGCGTGGTGGGCCAGCTGGCCCTCTACATCAACTGCCTGGGTGGCTGGAACCTGCACCTGTATCCCTGGGAGGCCGGAGACCACCTGCGCCAGCTGCGCCCCGATGAACCGGTCCTCCAGTCGTGAGCCGCCTCCCCGAACGCGCGGACGTCGTCGTCATCGGCGGCGGTGTCATCGGCACCTCGATAGCCTGCCGGCTCGCCGAGTCGGGTGTCGGTACCGTCCTGCTGGAGCGCGGCGAGCTCGGATCGGGATCGTCGAGGAACACCGCCGGCGTGGTGCGTACCTACTTTCCCGGCAACGCGCTCATCAGCAGCCTCGCCGTCCGGAGCCTGGCGGACTACCAGGCCCTCACCGAACGGACCGGCACCGACCTCGGCCTGAAGAGCATCGGCTTCCTCGTGCTCCTCACCGACGAACAACAGGTGCGGGACTTCCGGCAGACCCTGGCCGCCCAGCACGCGGCCGGCGTGGATGTCGAACTGGTGAGCGCCGCCGAAGCGGCACGGCTCAACCCACTGGTCGACGAGCGAACCATCCTGGCGGCAGCCTGGTCGCCCGAGGCCTACGCCTGTGAGTCCGTCTCGATCGTGCGCGCCTACGCCACAGCGGCCCAGCAGGCCGGGGCCGTCCTGTACACGGACACGCCCGTCACCGCCATCGACCCGGACGGGCGGGTCCACACACCCGCGGGAAGTATCCGCGCCGACACCGTCGTCTGTGCGGCAGGCCCCTGGGCGGAGACGGTCGCCGCCATGGCCGACGTGACCGTTCCGGTGACCGCGTACCCCGTCGAACTGCTCCTGGCCGACAACCCCGGGGGTGCCCCGCGGAACGCGCTGCCGATGACCATGCACCCCTCCGGCCTGCGCATGCGCAGCTGGGAGGACCGCATTCTGGTCGGGATGGGCAGTCCCGCTCCGGACGAGACCCGACAGGACTGGCTGCAACGGGTCTCGCACCACCTGGGCACGGTCTTCCCGAGCCTCGCCGGCGTCTCCATCGAGAGCGGGTGGGGCGGGAACCTCGATGTCAGCCCGGACGGGATGGCCTTCATCGGCCGCGATCCTTCCCGCCCGTTCCTCTACGCGGCCGGCTTCTCCGGTCAGGGACTGTGCCAGGCACCCGCCGCCGGAGAGATCGTCCGAGACCTCGTGCTGGGCAAGGAATCCTGGATCGACACGACGGGTCTCTCCACCGCCCGCCACCTCGGCGGTTCGGCCGGAACCGGGTAGGAGTGCAGCCGCGGCACGCGCCCACCGTGCGGCCGCGGACAGACGCGGGACTGGTCGCGGCGCCGGGTGGGCCGGCGCCGCGACCGCCGTTCGGTTCGTTCACCTACCTCGAGAGGAAATCCATGGTCGAGCACACGGGCGGAGAGTTCGTCCGGGAGATGATGCGGTGGCACTTCAGCCCGGAGACGGGGTCACCGTTCTGGCTGAAACGAGTCGAGAGTCTCGACTTTGATCCACTGACCGACGTCCGGGACTTCGACGATCTCAGCCTGTTTCCCAACGTGGTGGACGAGCTGCGCGACATCGGCGTACGTGAGCTGATTCCCCGTGGCTACGGCGGGAAGCACGAGGCGGCCGTCTACGAGAGCGGCGGTACCACGGGACGGCCCAAAGCGGTTCCGTACAGCGCCGAGTGGCATCGCCGCAGCGTCGAGTGGTTCAGTGAGCGACTGGACGCCCACGGGGTGCCGCGCGACGTCGACTGGCTCAGCGCCGTCCCCACCGGGCCGCACAACGTCGGAGCGATGGCGATCGACACCGCGACGCTCCGCGGTGGGCTGAACTTCAGCATCGACCTGGATCCGCGCTGGGTGAAGAAGCTGATCGCGGAAGGCCGGTCGGATGTCGCCGACGCCTACACCGATCACCTCATCGAACAGGTCGGCCACATCCTGGTGGGCCAGGACGTGGGCGTCCTCTTCGCCACACCGCCGCTCCTGGAGCGCCTCGCGCAGCACGACGATCTGGTCGATCTGGTGAACCGCAAGGTGCGCGCGATCATCTGGGGCGGTACCCATCTGGACGCCGACACCCGGGACCTGCTGCGCGACGAGGTGTTCGGAGGCGTCAAGCTGGTCGGCGGGTACGGCGGCACGATGATGCTGGGCACCTCGGTGGAGCGACCCGGCCTCGGTGACGACGAGGTCTGTGTGTTCGACTCCTTCGCGCCCTACACCACATTCCGGGTGATCGACCCCGGCAGCGGCCAGGTCGTCCCGTACGGGGAGCGCGGGCAGATCGTCGTGCACCACATGAGCCGAAGTGCCCTTCTGGTCAACAACATCGAGCGGGACTACGCGACGCGGATCGCGCCGGTGGACGGCGGCTTCGGTGATGCTGTCGCCGACGTCACACCGGTGGCGTCCTTCGGTGACGCGGCCGTGGTCGAGGGCGTGTACTGATGTTGTCCCTGGACGTCCTCGGCCCCGGCGGCCCGTATCGGTCCCGGCGCCAGGAGACCATCGGAGACTTCTCCGGAAACCGGGTCGCGACCCTGAGTCTGGCACCCTCGCTCTACGTCACCCGCGCGATGAAGGCCCTGCGCCGCGCGCCGGCGCCATCCTTCGACGCGCGGATCGAGGCCTTCGCACGGGCGGGCCGGGCCTTCGCGACGCAGACGATCGCGGGACTCACACCGCGGGAGTACCAACACACCGTCAGCACGGTCACCGGGATACCGATCACGGTGGTACGCAAGGCCACCGACGAGATCGCCCAGGCCGCCGAGCGGATCCGCCACAGCGTGGACAACGCGCGGCCGGCCGGTGCGGTCGACTCGTGGCGCGATCCGCGTACCCAGGACGGCGCCGCGGTGTGGACCCGGCGCGGTGAGGTGTTCGCCGTCCATGCCGCGGGCAACCACCCCTCGGTGCACCAGGGTTGGTTCGACGCCCTCGCGCTCGGCTATCGCGTCGCCGTGCGGCCCTCCCGCCGTGAGCCCTTCACCCCGTACCGGCTGATCACCGCCCTGCGCGAGGCCGGCTTCGGCGACGAGGGCATCGTGCTGCTGCCCACCGACCACGACGTGGCCGACGACATCCTCCGCCACGCCGACCTGGGCATGGTGTACGGCGGCGCGGACGTCGTGGGCAAGTACGCGGGCGATCGCCGCGTACTGCCGCAGGGCCCCGGTCGCTCCAAGGTGCTCATCACCGCCGAGACCGACTGGGAACCGATCGTCGACACCATCGTGGAGTCGATCAGCAGTGGCGGGGGGGTCGGTTGCGTCAACGCCACCGGAGTCCTCGTCGAGGGCGACCCCTCTCCCGTGGCCGCGGCGATCGCCGAACGCCTCGCCGAACTGCCCAGCCTGCCCGCGACGGACGAACGAGCGGTCCTGCCCGTACAGCCCGTCGGCCTCGCCAGGCGGTGGGACGGGTATCTGCGGCAGCGGGCGGCGGGCAGCAAGGCGTGGCTCGGCGGTGACGGGATCGTCGACGACCTCGGCGACGGTTCGGCGGTGCTCCGGCCGGCGGTGCACCAGCTCGACAGCCCGTTCGCCGAACAGCTCGGGATGGAGCTCGGCTTCCCCTGCGCCTGGGTCGCACCGTGGGACCGCGAAGCGGGTATCCGGCCGCTCCGCGACACCCTCGTCCTCACTGCCGTCACCACCGACGGGAACCTGATCGACGCGTTGGTGGCCGAGCCGACCATCGGCAACGTCTACATCGGAGACCATCCGACACCGTGGATGGCGCACGGACTGCCGCACGACGGCTATCTCGCCGAATTCCTCATGCGCACCAAGACGGTTCGGCGCTGACGGCCGGTGGGGCGGTGCTCGGTACCGCCCCACCGGCCGTCGAGGTCACGGGTGGTCCGTCAGGTGCGACGTGTCGTTGAGCAGGCGCACCGTGGCGGCCCCGTCCCCGGAATAGGTCACGGCCGACAGCGAGGCGGCCGACAGCTCCATCCGGAACAGCGTCGCCGGTGGCGCGCCCAGCGCCAGCCGCAGCAGCGTCCGCAACACCCCGACATGGGAGACGACGAGCACCGTCCGACCCTCGTACCGCTCCAGGAGCCGGTCCCGTGCGAGCGTGGCCCGGCGCGCGACCGAGGCGAACGTCTCCCCGGTTCCGCCCGGCACCGCCTTCGGAGAAGCGAGCCACGCCGCCATCTCCTCCGGATGCCGCTCCCGCACCTCGGCGAAGGTGAGCCCCTCCCAGGCACCAAAATCCGCTTCGGTGAGCCCTTCGTCGACATGGACCTCCAGCCCCAGAGACCGAGCCGCTGCCCCGGCCGACTGCCGGGCCCTGCGCAGCGGGGATGACACCACCGCCTGCACCGGGCCGCGTGTGACGAGTACCCTCCCTGCGGCCTCGGCCTGCCGTAGCCCGTTCTCCGACAACGCCGGGTCCGAGCCGCCGCTGCCGGATATCCGCTTCTCCGGTGTCAACGCCGTCTCACCGTGGCGCAATAGCAACAGTGTTGTGGAGCTGCCCCGGGCAGCGAATGCGGGAGTCACGCCGACTGTCCCCTTTCGATCACAGCCCCCGTCGTCGGCGGCCATGCGGCGGAGTGCGCGGTTCAGCGGAGCGCGGCGATGACCGGCGCGAAATTCTCCATGTTGTATTCCATGACGGTGAAGTAGGTGAAGCCGTAGCGTTCACGGCGTTCCTTGATTTGCTGCGCCATGTCCGCGGGGCTTCCGACCAGGACGCTGGGCACTTCTTCGGGGCCGTCCTCGGCGCCGGGCGGCTGCGGGGCGAACCTGTCGGGCACCGAAGCGCCATCGGAGGGCGGAATTACCTGCTGCACCAGGAGATTGAGCTCCACGGAGTCGGCGCGATCACCGAGCAGGCCACGCACATAGGTGATGCGTTCTTCCATCTGCGCGGCTCCGGCCAGATGGAGCGCGTCACCGGTGGCGTCGGCCCAGCCGCCGGGGAAGGCGATGATGTCGGCGTGCGTGGCGGCCACGCGCAGCAGCCGGTCGCCCCAGCCCGCGATGAGCAGGGGCGGGCCGGACTGCTGGGCCGGACGCGGCTGGTATGCGGGGTCGTCGAAGAGGCGACGCAGTGTGGTGACCGTCCGCTCCAGCTGCTCGACCCGCCGGCCACCGCTGGGGAACGGAATTTCCGCGGTGTCGAACTCGGCCTTCACATAGCCGGCGCCGAGCCCGAGTTCCATCCGCCCGTCGGTGAACTGGTCGGTACTCGCCGCATCACGTGCGAGAAGAGCGGGGTTGTAGAACGGCGTGTTCAACACGAACGTGGTCAGCCGTATTCGCTCGGTCGCCTCGGCCGCGAGCACCAGGGCCGGGAACGGCGCGGGGAATCCGAGGTGGTCGGCCACTCCGACCACGTCGAATCCGAGTTCCTCGGCTCTGCGGCACTTCGCGCGCCACTCATGCATCGAACCGGGCACGAACATGTTGACGCCGAAGCGTAAGGGGAGTTGGGAAGGCATTATACCTGTGTATCACACGTTGATTCTTCCGTCATCCCTTCGAGCGAAACGGGATGATCTCAATCATTCGCCCATCGAGGCCTTTTCGGCCGGGTCGTGGATACGCCGCGTGAACGTGAGTCCAATAGCGCGGAAATGACGCTGTCTCACATTGGGGTGAGGGCTGCGGCAGGCGCGCGAGTCCGTGAAGATCATGGCCCGGCGGGGAGTCGTCCGCAAGGGCCTCCGGAGCCCGATGCTTCTTCAAGTGGGCTGTGCGGGTGTGGTGTTGGTTTGCCGTCGGCGGTGGAGGTTCACGGGTTGGCCGGTATGTGTCAGGGTGCCGGGGTTTCGCTTTAGACTTCGGTCAGTGTTTGGTAAAGCCAGGTACGACCCGCGGGGGAGCCCCGCACAAAATGATGGGGTAGCCAGTGATTTTGAAGACGTTCGGCTGGTCGTTCGCGGTGACCGCGCTCGGCCTCGTCGTGGCGGTGCTGTACGGGGGGTGGGCGGCGTTCGGGGTCGTGGCGATCCTCTCCATCCTCGAGATCTCGGTGTCCTTCGACAACGCTGTGGTCAACGCCGGGATCCTGAAGAAGATGAACGCCTTCTGGCAGAGGATCTTCCTCACCATCGGTGTGCTCATCGCCGTCTTCGGCATGAGGCTGGTCTTCCCCGTCGTGATCGTGGCGATCAGCGCCAAGGTCGGTCCCATCGAGGCCGTCGACCTCGCGATCAACGATGCCGATCGCTACGAGCAGCTCGTCACCGACGCCCACCCGTCGATCGCGGCCTTCGGCGGTATGTTCCTGCTTATGATCTTCCTCGAGTTCATCTTCGAGGACCGTGACATCAAGTGGCTCGGCTGGCTGGAGCGCCCGCTGGCCAAGTTCGGCAAGATCGACATGGTGTCGGTCTGTATCGCCCTGATCATCCTGGCGATCAGTGCCATGACGTTCGCGACCCAGGCCCACCAGCACGGCGGCCTGCATGTCGACAAGGCGGCGACAGTCCTCCTCTCGGGCGTCTTCGGCCTCATCACCTACCTCGTCGTCGGCGGTCTCTCCGGCTACTTCGAGAACAAGCTGGAGCAGGAGGAGGAGCGCGAGCACGAGGCCGAGGAAGAGGCCAGGAGGAGCGGCAAGAACGTCCCGGTGGTCCTGATGGCCGGCAAGGCCGCGTTCTTCATGTTCCTCTACCTGGAGGTCCTGGACGCGTCCTTCTCCTTCGACGGCGTCATCGCCGCCTTCGCGATCACCAACGACATCGTCCTGATGTCGCTCGGCCTCGGAATCGGCGCCATGTACGTCCGTTCGCTGACGGTCTATCTGGTCCGCCAGGGCACCCTCGACGACTACGTCTACCTGGAGCACGGCGCGCACTACGCGATCGGCGCGCTGGCCGTGATCCTCATGATCTCCATCCGCTACCAGATCCCCGAGGTGGTCACCGGTCTCATCGGTGTCCTGCTGATCGCCGGGTCCTTCTGGTCCTCCGTCCGCCGCAACCGCAGGCTGGCGGCGGACGGAGGAGAGCAGACGGGTCCCCCCGAGAAGGCCGAGGTCTCCTCCGGCGTCTGAGCCGGCGCGGACCGCGGTCCGGCCCTCAGCCGGCGGTGGTGAGGGTCTCGAACGCCTCGTCGTCGAGCCGCACCAGTGCGGCGTCGACGTTCTCCTCCAGGTGGGTGGTGCGGGACGTGCCCGGTATCGGGAGCATCACCGGGGAGCGGCGCAACAGCCAGGCCAGAGCGAGCTGCGCAGGGCTCGCGCCGTGCACCCGGGACGCGGCGTCCAGTGGGCCGCCGGGGCGCGCGAGTTCGCCGGTGGCGATCGGGAACCAGGGAATGAAGGCGATGTTCTCGGACTCGGCGTAGTCGAGCACGTCCTCGGCCGACCGGTTCGCGAGGTTGAAGAGGTTCTGCACGGAGACGATGTCCACGTGCGTGCGGGCCTCCTTGAGCTGCTCGACCGTCACCTCGGACAGTCCGAGGTGACGGATCTTGCCCTCCTGCTGCAACTGGGCCAACGCGCCGAACTGCTCGGCCGTCGGGACCGCGGGGTCGATGCGGTGCAGTTGGTACAGGTCGATGCGTTCGAGTCCGAGGTGCCGCAGGCTCAGCTCCAGCCGCTCGCGCAGAAACTCGGGCCGGCCGTTGGACCGCCAGTCGTCCGGACCCGGACGTGCGGCCCCGCCCTTGGTGGCGATGACGAGGTCGTCGGCGTAGGGGTGCAGGGCCTTGCGTATCAGCTGCTCGTTGACGCACGGGCCGTAGGCGTCTGCCGTGTCGATGAAGGTGACGCCCAGCTCGACCGCCCGGCGTAAGACACGGACGGCCTCGTCCGGATCGCGGGGTTCGCCCCAGACGCCCGGGCCGGTCAGTTGCATGGCCCCGTAACCGAGACGGTTCACGGGAAGGTCGCCGCCCAGGGCGAAGACGCCGGAGGCGTCGGCCGGGCGGGTGGTGGACTGCGTGCTCACGATGATCCTCGAAGTCGCATACCGAAAGGGACACTGGTCGCAGGGGCCCACGGGTGTGCGGGTTCCCCAGCAACCTCACCGAGCATGCCCCATCACCCAGGCATCGGGTAGAGGGGCGCTTCGGGGCCCCGGGCCTCTCGTGCCGGAAGCCGGAGAGTCCGTCGGGACCCCGGCTCGGCGGCTCGGCCGCTGGCTCCCCCCGGGCGATCACCCGCGGTTACTGTGCTCACTTCGGGCCGGAAGCCGGAAGCCGGAAGCCGGAAGCCGGAGGCCGTCCGTGGATTGCAGGGCTGAGGAGATAGGTGGCCTGGGACGCTGAACGACCGCCTGCGAGGGCAGGCAGAAGTCTGGCGTTCGTTGATTCCGAGTCGTCCGGGGCCGAAGATTCCGCCGTTGTCACTGACCGGTGCTCAACGGGCAGCGCTGGAGGGCTGGGTGCGTCGGCGGACGACCGCGCAGGCGCCGGCTCAGGGCTCACGGATCGTGCTGGAGTGCGCGGACGGCCCTCGATCATGGAGGTGTCCCGTCGGCTGCGGGTTGCGCCGGCGGCCGGCCGTAGTCGTCGCCATCGACTGACCCGCAAACGCCGCTGGGGTTCCCGGGGCGGGCCGGTCACGCTTCGCCCCGGGCCGCCGTCACGCTGAGTAATGCGCAGTGGTTCGCGCTGAGCGGCAGGCACGGGAGTGCCGCCGCGGTCGGTCCGGCAAAGGCCCTCGTGTTCGCACGCCATGACGCAAGAAGCGACACGCAATCGAAAGTGTGAACCGGCGTCAATGGGTCACCCGAAAGATCCAATGAGCCATCAACTTCCTTGCGGATGAACACCTTTCAGTCCGAACAATCACCGATGGGGCGTCTCTCCCCTTCGCGAGAATGCGACCGAACGGCCCATTCTTCACACTTTCCCCTGGTCCCATGCATCACTTAAGTCGCTTTTAGGTATGTTCGTTCTCGGCGCGGCCACCCGGTCGCCCAGACCTCGAATCAGGAAGATGTGAGATGAAGAATCGCTCACTCGCAGTGACTGCCGCCATCGTCGGCGCGGCGGCCCTCACCGCCACCGGCATCAACTACGCGGTCGCTTCCGACCAGGCGCCCCAGGCCCCCAAGCGACCC